>DATHHS010000025.1:0-9521 GCA_035317085.1 Burkholderiales bacterium | reverse complement strand
GGCAATCGGGCTGGTCAGCGCAAGGCCCCAACCGAAGAACGGAATCCACAGGAGCTCTCGTTTCAACACCAGCACCTGCGGCGGGAAAATGAGCTGGAAGGCCAGGGTTTCCCAGGCCGATTGGTGCTTCGACAGGATCACGCTGGGGGTCTGCGGCAGGTTTTCCATGCCGATCACGCGGTAACGGATACCGAGCACGGTTTTCGCAAGCCAGATCATCGCGCGCGCCCAGCCGGAGATGATGCGATAGCGCGCAAGCCGCGGAAGAGGAAAGGTGCCGAGCGCGAAGATTGCGTAAGGCGGGGTGAGGAGTATCTGGGCGATCAGGAAGACGAGCGAGCGCAGAAAGATCATCGACACAGCGCCTGCGCGACCGAAGCGAGATCCGGATAAATGACAGTGCCCTCGGGCAGCTGGCCTGCGGAACGCGTTTTCCCGCCCTTGCCCGTGAGCACGAGGATCGGCTGGGCTCCGACCGCTGCTGCAGCCTGGAGGTCTCGCAGGCTGTCGCCCACCGCCGGCGCGCGCTCGAGCACGGCGTTGAAGCGCTCGGCGATGGCGAAGAACATTCCAGGACCGGGTTTGCGGCAGGGCGATTGCGATTCGTCGGTATCGGGGCAGTAGAACACCGCCTCGATGCGCCCACCCGCCTGGTTGACCGCCTTGTGCATCTTCGAATTGATGGCGTTCAGGGTCGCCATGTCCAGAAGACCGCGGCCCACGCCGGACTGATTGGAGGCAACGACGACGCGCCAGCCGGACTGAGTGAGCCTCGCGATCGCGTCGACGCTCCCGGGAATTGGCCGCCACTCGTCGGGATGCTTGATGAACTCGTCGCTGTCGTAGTTGATCACGCCGTCGCGGTCGAGGATGATGAGTTTCATGGGGCTAAGCAGCCATCAGACTCAAGTCGGCAACCTGATTCATGTAGGCACGAGCATGCTGAAGTAAGGTGATTCGGTTGTTTCGGACGTCTGGTTCCTCAGCATTCACCATGACATCGTCAAAGAATGACTTTGTCGGTATTCCAAGCTGACTCAAGACACGTAGCGACTCCGCAAACCGCTGCTTCTTTTTCAGCTCCAATGACTCAGCGCCTATTTTTTGCAGAGCATTCCAAAACACAAATTCCGCGTTATCTTTAAATAACTCTGTCTTTGGTTTTTCCTTAAGGTCGTCAGGCGAAAGGCCAAAGGGCACTTCATACCCAGATTTCTTAAGAATATTTGTAATCCGCTTGTTGGCCTCAGCCAGAATTCTTCCCTCTTCAGTGGCCGCAAAGCGTGAAGCTTCAGCAACAATCTCGGGTAGCGTGTGCAACCAACTGACCGAACCGAAAGGTCGAAGCACGGCTTCGATAGCTGTCGACGCATATCCCTGTTCCGAGAAGTAGCTTCTTGCTCGGTCCAGAATAAACTCGACGATCTGGAGCCAATCAGATTTGGCATGTACCGGCATCACACCGATAGCCAAATCGATCAATGGACGAATACCGACATTGACCTTCTTCTCTATCAAGATGCGTACTACGCCAAGCGCATGGCGACGGAGCGCGTAGGGGTCCTTGTCACCCGTCGGCCGCTGGTCTATACCAAACATGCCCGCCAGAGTTTCCAGCTTATCCGCAAGCGCAAGCGCAATGGCGATATCATTTTCTGGGAGCGCATCGCCAGCGAACCGCGGCCGGTAATGCTGCTCGATGGCGTCGGCTACGCGTGCGTCTTCGTCGTCGGCGAGCGCGTAGTAGCGGCCCATAGTGCCTTGCAGATCGGGAAACTCGCCGACCATGCTAGTGACGAGATCGGCTTTGGCGAGCAGGGCCGCACGGTCGGTAAGTTTCGGATCGGCGCCAATCAGATCGGCGATCGCCGCGGCGAGCTTGCGCACACGCTCGACACGAATGAGCTCGCTGCCCAGCTTGTTGTGGTGGACCCTGTTCGCGAGCTGCGGCACGCGATCAGCGAGCTTGGTTTTCTTGTCAGTCTCGAAGAAAAAGCGCGCATCGGCAAGCCGTGGTCGCACCACGCGTTGGTTGCCTTCGACGATGTTCTTCGGTTCCTTGAGCTCCATGTTGCTGACGATTAGAAATTTATTCGTTAGTTTCCCGGCCTTGTCGAACAGTGGGAAGTATTTCTGATTGGCGCGCATAGTGAGAATCAAACATTCCTGCGGCACGGCGAGGAACTCGCGTTCGAATTCTCCGGCGTAGACAGTCGGGTATTCGACTAGGGCGGTTACCTCATCGAGCAGCGGTGCGACGTCCTCCTCTGGCCCGAGCGAGGCTTTGAGCGCAGCGGCCTTCTCGCGCAGTTGTTTGTCTATCTCCGCGCGCCGCGCGTCTAACGAGGCCATGACCTTGCCGTGTGCCGCGAGCGCTTCCTCATAGGCATCGGCTGTAGCGACGCTAATGTCCCTGACACCCTGAAAGCGGTGACCGTGGGTGATGCGGCCTGCCTTGAGTCCTAGCGCAGAGATGTCCGCCACCTTGTCGCCATGCAGTGCCATCAGACTGTGGACTGGGCGCACGAACTGCACTGTGGTTTGCCCGTCGGCGAGCTGGTAGCTCATGACTTTTGGAATGGGCAGATTCGCGATCGTATCTTCGAGCGCAAGTTGTAAACCGGCTACAAGCGTCAGACCTGAAAGCTTCTGGTTGAGGAACACGTATTCGGCATCGCCATCGAGCTTGCGTTCCAGCTGGTCAACGGAAGCGCCTTCTTTTTCCATGCGCTTGGAGAGCGCTGCGCTCGGCTTACCATCGGCGCCGAACGCCACCTTCGAGGGCATCAGTTTTTTTGATTCCCCCCGATCCGGTGCTTTCGACAGCACGTCTGGAATCAGCACAGCCAGTCTTCGCGGCGTGGCAAATACCTTTTTTTTCGGATCGGGAGTCTTCAGTTGTGCCTTTATCAAGCCATTCAGAATTCCATCGCCGAATGCTTCCCCAAGACGCTTGAGTGCCTTGGGCGGTAGTTCTTCGGTGAACAGCTCGACCAGCAGCGGCATGCTCATGCGGCGGCCTTTTGCAGCATCGGGAATCCCAGGCGCTCGCGCGACTCGAGGTAGCTCTGAGCTACGGCCTTAGCGAGGTTGCGGATGCGGCCGATGTAGGCGGCACGCTCGGTAACCGAAATCGCGCCTCGCGCATCCAACAGGTTGAAGGTGTGCGCGGCCTTAAGCACCATCTCGTAAGCCGGCAAAGCAAGTTGCGCTTCCATCAGGCGCTTTGCCTCGGCTTCGTGGTGGCTGAAATGCTCGAGCAGCATTTTGGCGTTCGAATGCTCGAAGTTGTAGGCCGATTGTTCGACTTCGTTCTGATGGTAGACGTCGCGGTAAGTCACGCCCGGCGCCCACGTCAGATCGAACACGTTCTCCACGTTCTGCAGGACCATGGCGAGGCGCTCGATGCCGTAGGTGATCTCGCCGGTGATCGGCTTGCAGTTGATGCCGCCGATCTGCTGGAAGTAGGTGAACTGCGTCACCTCCATGCCGTTCAGCCAGACTTCCCAGCCCAAACCCCAAGCGCCGAGCGTGGGATTCTCCCAGTTGTCCTCGACGAAACGGATGTCGTGCGCTTTCGGATCGATGCCGAGCGCTTCGAGCGAGCTGATGTACAAGTCGATGATTTCCGGCGGCGAGGGCTTCAGCACCACTTGGTATTGGTAGTAGTGCTGCAGGCGGTTGGGATTCTCGCCGTAGCGTCCGTCTTTGGGACGGCGCGAAGGTTGTACGTATGCCGCCTTCCAAGGCTCGGGGCCAATGGCGCGCAGGAAGGTCGCGGTGTGCGAAGTGCCGGCGCCGACTTCCATGTCGTAGGGCTGCAGCAGCGCGCAGCCCTTGCCGCCCCAGTAACTCTGCAGCTTGAGGATCAGGTCCTGGAAAGTGAGTGTGGACATGCGGTAGCGGCGAATGATTCTACCGGCTTTCTCGAGCCCGACCAACGATCCGGGCGCGGCGGAATGCGAGGGCCGCAATGAGCGCAAGGCAGGCGAGCACGATCGGATAGTTCCCTAGTTTCACATAGGGCGTTGCCCCGGCGTATCCCTGCACTTCGCCCGTGAGCACGCCCTCGGTATATTGCGGCAATCTCGCGATGACCCTGCCGCGAGGATCGATGATCGCGGTCATGCCGGTATTGGTCGCTCGCAGCATGAAGCGTCCCGTCTCGAGCGCGCGCATGCGCGAGATCTGCAGGTGCTGGGCTGGCGCAAGCGAATCGCCGAACCAGGCGACGTTCGAAACGTTCGCGAGCAGCGTCGCCTGAGGGAGCTGGCGGATGATCTCCTCGCCGAAGGCGTCCTCCCAGCAGATGTTCGGCGCGACGAGCTGACCGGCGAGCGCGAGCGGCTTCGCACTTTTGGAGCCCAGTGAAAAATCCGAAAGCGGAATCGCGAATGTCTTCACGATCCAGCCAAAGCCCCAGGGCACGAACTCGCCGAAGGGAACCAGATGCGATTTGTCGTAGCGCTGCGAAGGCGAGGCGCCGACGCTCACCACGCTGTTGAAATAGCGTCCTTCCGAATCCCGGATGGGGACGCCGATGAGAATGTCTGCGTGGCGCTCCATGGCGATTTTTGCGATGCCCTTCAGGTAGCCCGGATCGACCGTGTCGAGGAACCGCGGAATGGCGGTTTCGGGCAGCACGATGAGCTGAGCCTGGCTTGCTTCGATCAGGCGCTTGTAGATCGCGAGTGTCGTCGCGTATCGATCCGCCTGGAACTTCATGTCCTGCGGAATGTTTCCCTGGAGCAGCGCAACCTTCAGCGGGGCACCCTCGGGGGAGGTCCAGTCGATCTCCTTGAGCAGTTGCCCGCAGCCGAAGACCAATATGAGCGCGGCGGCGCCTGCGAGACGGGCCCTGCGGGAGCCGGATATCAAAATGAACAGAAGTCCGGCACAGAGCGCAGTCACGAACGATGCGCCGTATGTCCCCGCGACGGGAGCAAAACCACCGAGCGGGGAGTCAACCTGGCTGTAGCCCAGAGCGAGCCAGGAAACGCCGGTAAAGACCCAGCCGCGCAACCACTCGAAGAATGTCCACAGCGCAGGGAAGGCGATCAGAGCGGAGACGAGGAGACCGAGCCGGAGCCGCGCGAAGCACCAGCCGGCGGCGGCCGGATAGAGCGAGAGGATGGCGCAGTATGCAAGCGTGCCGACGGCCGCAAGCGGCGCCGGCATCATGCCGAAGTCGTGCAGGCTCACATACACCCAGGACGCGCCGACACCGAAGAGGCCTGCTCCAAAGGCGAAGCCTGTCCAGAACCCGGCGCGCGGCGTTGCCGAGCGCCGCCAGATGAACAGCAAGCCGGCGAGAGTGAGGAACGGCAGCGGAAATAGCGCCAGCGGAGCGTAGCCGGCAACGGTCAACGCACCCGCAGCCAGAGCCGCGGCGATCGCGGCGCGCGGCGATTGGATGAAAGCCTTCAAACCTTGCCCGGCAGCCGGTGCACCTGAAGGACGTGCAGCCTGCGGCTATCGGCGCGAAGGACGTGGACGCGCAGGCCATCGACAGTGATTGCCTCGCCGCGTTTGGGCAGGCGCCCGAAACGGTGCAGCACGAGTCCGCCTATAGTGTCGAAGTCGGTGTCGGAGAATTTCGTTCCGAAGATCTCGTTGAAATCCGCGATTTCGGTCTGTGCCTTGACGCGATAGTTCCCCCCTTGTTCGCTCACGATATTGTCTTCGGAATCGTCGAAATCGTATTCGTCCTCGATTTCGCCGACGATCTGCTCGAGAACGTCTTCGATGGTCACCAGGCCCGCCATGCCGCCGTATTCATCGACCACGAGCGCCATATGGTTGCGGTTCGCACGGAACTCGCGCAGCAGCACGTTCAGGCGCTTGGACTCGGGCACGAACACGGCGGGCCTCAACATGTCGCGCACGTTGAACTCCTCCTCACCCGCGTAGTAGCGCAGCAGGTCCTTCGCGAGCAGGACGCCGATGACGTCGTCGCGATTCTTGTCGAAGACCGGGAAGCGCGAGTGCGCCGTGGCGATCACCTGCGGAATGAACTTGTCGGGGGTTTCGTTGACGTCGATCATGTCCACCTGAACGCGCGGCACCATGATCTCCCGCACCTGCATCTCCGAGACTTGCAGCGCGCCCTCGATCATCGACAGGGCGTCGCCGTCGAGGAGGTTCCTCTCGAACGCCGAGTGCAGCAACTTGAGCAGCTGCTCGCGGTCTTCCGGCTCGCGCATCAGCAGCGCGGAAAGCCGTTCAAGCAACGAGGGTTTCGTCGATTCGTCCATGCCTGGGCCGGGGTCCTGACGCCCCCGGGCGTTCGTGGCCTTTGGCGCGCTCATCCGGCGTCGTAGGGATCAGGATAACCGAGTTTTACCAGAAGGTTCTTTTCCAGGGCTTCCATGCGTGCGGCTTCGCGCGGGCCGGCGTGTCGATGGCCCTGGAGATGCAGCACTCCGTGCACCGTCAGGTGCGCGAAATGTGCTTCCACCGTCTTGCCTTGGGCGAGCGCTTCGCGGGCGATGACGGGGGCGCACAGGACGATGTCGCCTTGCACCAGGCCGCGCGACAGGGCATAGGAAAAACTCAACACGTTGGTGGCATGGTCGCGGCGGCAATAGCGACGGTTGAGAATCCGGGCTTCGGCCGCTCCGACGATTCTCACCGTGATCTCTGCCGAACTTTCGAGCGCTACGCGCGCCCATCGGCGGATCTGGGCCGAAGTAGGAACGCGGACTTCGCGCGAGACGACCTGAAGATGGAGCCTGAGGCGCGCCTTTCGCGGGCGACGCGCTCGCGCTCGCGGGGCAGCGGGCGAGGCGGGGGCCGGCACGGCAGCTACTCGTCCCCGTGACGTTCGTAGGCGTCCACGATGCGTTGCACCAGGGGGTGGCGGACGACATCCTCGCTCTTGAACGCGGTGAATGCGATTCCCTGGACGTCAGCCAGGATTTTCTGCACCGCCACCATGCCGCTCTTTTGCCCCCGCGCGAGGTCGATCTGCGTGATATCGCCGGTGACCACTGCCTTGGAGCCGAAGCCGAGGCGCGTGAGGAACATTTTCATCTGCTCGGGGGTGGTGTTCTGAGCCTCATCGAGAATGACGAACGCGTGATTGAGCGTGCGGCCGCGCATGTAAGCGAGCGGCGCGAGTTCGATTGCGCCGCGCTCGAAGAGCTTGCCGGCCTTGTCGAAGCCCAGCAGGTCGTAGAGCGCATCGTAGAGCGGGCGCAGGTAGGGGTCGACCTTCTGCGCGAGGTCGCCGGGCAGGAATCCCAGGCGCTCGCCCGCCTCCACAGCCGGCCGCACCAGCACGATGCGCTTCACGGCGTCGCGCTCCAGCGCATCCACGGCGCACGCCACGGCGAGATAAGTCTTGCCCGTGCCCGCAGGCCCGATTGCGAAGGTGATGTCGTACTCGAGGATATTCTGAATGTACTGCCGCTGCCTCGGCGTGCGGCCGCGCAGATCGGCCCGCCGGGTGAGAAGCGTCGTGTCGTCCTTTGCGCCGCCGGGTGCGCGAGCTTCGATCAGGCCGAGCTGGATGTCGTCTACGGTGAGGCGGTGCTTCGCATCGCCATAGAATTTCTGCAACACCTCAGCCGCCCGGGCCGCCTGGGTTCCGCGCAGGGTGAATCGTTCGCCGCGGCGCGCGATCCTGACCTCAAGCGCAGTCTCGATTTGCCGCAGATTCTCGTCCAGCGTCCCGCAAAGATTGGCGAGGCGCTGGTTGTCGACCGGGGTAAGGACGAGCTCCAGAGGTCGGGTTTTCAAGAGCCTAGGCCGCGGCGCAGACGTCGCCGCGCAGCGAATGGGTCATCGCTGCGGTGACGGTCACCTCGACGAACTGCCCAACGAGTTGCCGCGAGCCGCGAAAGTTGATCATGCGATTGTCTCCGGCGCGGCCCGACAGCTCCCCGGCGTGCCTGCGGGAGACGCCTTCCACCAGAATCCGCTGACGCGTGCCGATCCTGCGCTCGCTGATGCGGGTTGCGTGTCCGTCGATTTTCTCCTTCAGCCGGGCCAGCCGCGACGCCTTCACTGCCTGCGGGGTATCGTCGGCAAGCTCGGCGGCGGGTGTGCCGGGGCGCCGGCTATAGATGAACGAAAACGAATCGTCGAAGCCGACCTCGTCAACCAGCTTCAGCGTCGCCTCGAAATCCTGCTCGGTTTCCCCGGGGAAACCGATGATGAAATCCGAAGAGATGCTGATGCCGGGTTTCGCGGCGCGAAGCTTGCGTATGATCGATTTATATTCGAGGGACGTGTAGCCGCGCTTCATCGCCGCGAGCACCCGGTCGGCACCCGACTGTACCGGCAGGTGCACGTGCGGAGCGAGCTTTTCGATCCTCGCGTGAGCGTCGATGAGACGTTGAGTGAATTCCTTGGGATGCGAAGTGGTGTAGCGGATCCGGCCGATGCCGGGAAGCTCGGCGACGTACTCGAGCAGCAGCGCAAGATCCGCCATCACGCCGTCCGCCATCCTGCCGCGATAGGCATTGACGTTCTGCCCGAGCAGGGTCACTTCCTTCACGCCCTGGTCGGCGAGGTCTGCGATCTCGGTCAGCACGTCGTCGAAGGGACGGGACACTTCCTCGCCGCGAGTGTAGGGAACGACGCAGAAGCTGCAGTATTTGCTGCAGCCCTCCATGATCGAGACAAAAGCGCTCGGTCCTTCGACGCGCACCGGCGGAAGCCTGTCGAATTTCTCGATCTCAGGGAAGGAGACGTCCACCTGCGGCCGGCCGGAGCTTTGTCGGGCGTCGATCAATTCCGGAAGCCGGTGCAGCGTCTGCGGGCCGAACACGAGATCGACGTAGGGTGCGCGCGCCACGATCGCCGCGCCCTCCTGGCTGGCGACGCAGCCGCCCACGCCGATGAGGAGATCGCGCCGCGCCTGCTTCAAGTGCTTCACGCGCCCGAGATCGTGAAATACTTTTTCCTGCGCTCTTTCGCGCACCGAACAGGTGTTGAACAGGATCAGGTCGGCGTCTTCCGGACGATCGGTGATTTCGAAATCTTTCGCCTCGCGCAGCAGCGCCGCCATCTTGTCCGAGTCGTACTCGTTCATCTGGCAGCCGAAAGTCCGAATGAAGAGCTTTTTCGGCATGCTAGCCCCCGCCAGGCTTCGGCCGCGCGCGTTCACCGGGCGTCAGCAGCCAGACGCGAAGGATCTGACCGTCGCGATCCAGCACGTAATCCGCCCAAGCGCCTTCGCTCGGGATGTTGACCGGCATGATGATCAGGTTCTGGCGGTTGCGAATGGTCGCGCCGGCGGCGAGCTGCATCGCGTTGTTGTCCATGGTCACGGCCATTTCCCCCACGTGGCGGATGTAACCTCGCCTGGAGTCCTCCGGGATGGGGCTGGGCCGCGTCTGCGCGACAGCCGCGGCGGCCACCAATAGAACCGGCAGTAGTGCGAGGTATGCGCGGCACGCAGCCATGATCGCTCGCCTTGGAGAGAAATGGTGGCGAATCAGGGACTCGAACCCCGGACCTGCGGATTATGATTCCGTCGCTCTAACCAGCTGAGCTAATTCGCCACGGAAAGCCGG
>DATHHS010000024.1:0-7653 GCA_035317085.1 Burkholderiales bacterium | reverse complement strand
GCTGCGAGGTCGAGTTGGCGACGTAGTTCTGCGCGGTCGTGTTGGCCGCAACGTTCGTGTAGTCGCGCGACGCCGGCGTCATGGTGAAGCCGCTGAAGCTCGGGGTTATCGTCCCCGACCAGCCTTGCAGCACCGTGCAGCTGTACTGGCCCGAGGAATTGGAGGTCGTGCAGGTGCCGCCGTTGGTGGCCGCGAAGCTCACCCCGGCGAGCACCGCCCCGCTTGCCGTCGCCGTGCCGCTCACCGTCACCGGTGGACCGATGGTGAAGCTGTTGCTGATCGCCAGGAGCACGCCGGTGGGCGTGAACAGGCGCAACTGGTAGGTCCCCTGCCCAAAGGAGGTCTGGGTAAAGGGCGCGCTGCCGCTAGTCGCCGCGCTGCCCGTGCTGCTCAAACCGGGCATAGTGCCTCCGCCAGGGACGGCAATGCCCAGAAGAAAGTTGCCGCTCGGGGGAGGGGTGGCATTGCTCCAGCTCGCCGTCAGCGTGCCGCCCACGGCTATCGCCGTGGGACTCGCGACGAGCTGCGAGGTCGAGCTGGCGTCGTAGTTCTGCGCGGTCGTGTTGGCCGCAACGTTCGTGTAGTCGCGCGACGCCGGCGTCATGGTGAAGCCGCTGAAGCTCGGGGTTATCGTCCCCGACCAGCCTTGCAGCACCGTGCAGCTGTACTGGCCTGAGGAATTGGAGGTCGTGCAGGTGCCGCCGTTGCTCGCCGTGAAATTCACCCCGGCGAGCACCGCACCGCTCGCCGTCGTTGTTCCGCTCACCGTCACCGGTGGACCGACGGTGAAGCTGTTGCTGATCGCCAGGAGCACGCTGCTGGGAGTGAACAGGCGCAGCTCATAGGTCCCCTGCGCCAGGGAGGTCGGCAGGACAAAGGGCACGCTGCCGCTGGTCGCCGCGCTGCCCGTGGAGCGCGAGCCGGGCACAGTTGCTCCGCCGGGGACAGCAATGACGAAAAAGTTACTGCTCGAGGGAGAGGTGACATTGCTCCAGCCCGCCGTCACCGTGCCGCCCACCGCCACCGCCGTGGGACTCGCGCTCGCTGTCGTCTGGGCGCTGGCCGCCGCCGAGACGAACATGATCCCGAACAGCAGCCATGGCGCGCCGAGTTTGCGCAACGTGCCCATGATCGCTGTAGTCCGATTCGCGTTGCCCGAGTCGGCGACGGACAGATCGCTTCGGCTTGCTTGAACCGCCAGGGCGGGCTTCATTGGATCACCGCGAGCGGGATGTCATTCAAGTAGAGGTACTCGCGCTTGAGCCCTCCGCCCGGATCGGTCTCGGCAATGAGGCGCCCGCGCGTGTCGTAGAGGAACACGCGATCGTCGGTCGAATTGGTCTTGCGGATGCGCTGCCCCAGCGCGTTCACCTGGTAATTTGTCGGTCCGAGCACGCCGGTCGATTGCACCATGCGCCCGCGCGTGTCGTAGGCGTACTGGTTGATGCCGTCGTTGATGGTGCTGCCGTCCGCATCGAAGCTGAAGCTGCGCGCAGCGCCCCCTTGCGGCGTGATGCTCGCGATGCGGTTGCTCGTCGCGCCGTAGGCATAGATATCGGTCGCCGAACCCACGGTCTTCGAGTTGCGGTTACCCACTGCATCGTAGCCGTAGGTCAACGGCAGATTGGGCAGGGTCGCCTGGATGAGCCGGTCGAGATTGTCGTAGGAATAGGTGTTCATGTTCGCCGCATTGCCGGTCTCGGTGATCATCCTGATGCGGCTTGCTTCGTCGTAGTTCAGCGCGAAGGATTGCGCTCCGAGGCTGTAGCTCGCGATGCGCCCGTCAAGGTCAAAACCGCGGGTGTAAGTCTCGCCGTTGCCCAGGGTGTAACTCTTCACCCCGCCGAAGGGCTGGTAGACGATGTTGGAAACGATCGGACCACCGTTGACGGGCGGAGGCGTCGTGTTCACCGCGCTGATCCGTCCGAGCGCGTCGAACGTATACGCGATCGTCCTGCCGCTCGGGTAGGTCATGCCCGACAGGCGCCCGAAGGCGTCATAAGCATAGGCGAGCGCGTAAGCGACGCCGTTGATGGTGCGCGTCTCCGAGATGGTGCGGCCGTGCTGGTCGTAAGCGTAGGCGAGGAGGCTCGTGACCTGCTGGCCGGGACTGAGCTCGGTGATCGTGCTGAGCCGCCCGAGCCCGTTCGCGCCCAGGTCGTAAGCGTAGGTCTGCTTCGAGGCGTCGAAGAAGCTGATGGAGCTCACTCGGTTCAGTACATCGTAGGTGTAGGTCGTCACCTGCCCCTTGGCATCGGTCTGCGTAAGGAGATTCCCCGCCGTGTCGTAGGTGTTGGCTGTGGTCCCAGTGTCGGGCGAAGCCTGCGAATTGAGATTCGCCAGACCATCGTAGTTGTAGCTGGTGGCGAGATTGCGCGGATCGGTCACCGAAGTGAGCTGGTCGATGCCGTTGTAGGCGTACTGCGTCTGCCCCTGGTTCGGGTCGGTGACCTTGACGAGGCGGTTGAGCGCGTCGTAGGCGTTGGTGGTCACATCCACCGTGCCGGGCAGAGGACCGTCGATCGAAATGACGTTGCCCTGGTTGTCGTAGGCGTACTGCGTGGTCTGGCTCTGCGCGCCCAAGTCCTGGAAGAGCTGGTTCAGGTTGTTGAAGACGCGGCTGCGGGTCTGAGCAAGGGCGCTCGCCGGATCGAACACCTGCTCCTGAGTACGATTGCCCATCGCATCGAGCGTGTAGGCGATGCGGTTGCCCAGTGTGTCGTTCATGCCGGTCAGGCGGTGCGCGTCGTCGTAGGTATAAGTGAGCGACGAGTTGTCGGGCAGGGTAACCTTGGTCAACTGGCCAACAGAGTCGTAGTCGTAGCTCGTCAGCTCACCGCCGACGTTCCTCGATAAGAGACGGTGGCGAGGGTCGTAGCTGAGGTTGGTGGTGAGGCCGTTCGGATCGACGATCGTCAGCGGCTGACCGTGCGCGTTGTAGGCGGTGATCGAAGTCACATGACCCAGGGCATTGGTGATCGTCGCGACGTTGCCGCGCTTGCCCGCATCCGGATCGTCGTCCGCGTAGTAGGCGGTGCTGGTGACGTCGGCAACATCGATGCGCGGTCCATTGGTCGTGAGTACGTGGCCATGCGCGTCGTAGGTGTAGGTCGAAGTTCTCGGCTGGCCTTCGAGGGTGGCGCCGAAGCCTTGGCTGCCGTTGATGTCGGTGGTCGACTGGACGGTCCTGCTGCACAGCACCCCGATCGGCTGGCCGTTGGCCGAGCCGTCGGCGATCACCGCGCTCGCCGGCGTGCAGCTCGCGTTGGTGCCGTTGTAGGCGTTGAGAGTGATCCTGCGCGGCTCGGCGATGCGCGCGGGCAAGCGCCAGCGCGGGTCCCATTCCGTGACGATCTTGCGGCTGCCCGAAGGCAAGGCCGCGCCGGCGCCGACGACGTTGGTGCAGTTCGTTGCGGCGGGAAGCCCTTCGACTCGCACCGTCTCGAGATTCCTGACGGTGTCGTAGGCATAACAGGTCTCGTTGTTGTTGAAATCGGTCTTCGACAAAAGGTTGCCGGTTGCATCGTAGCTCTGGTTCTGGATGCCGACCCCGAAACCCGTGCCCCCGGTGAGCGAGTTGGCGCTCATGCGTGTGATGCCATCCACTACCTGGAAGGTATAAGTGCGCGCCGTGCCCAGGGGGTCGGTGACGTTGGTCGTCGTGGCGGTACGGGTGAATTGGTAACGCAGCGCCCCGAGGGCGTGCTCGGAGGAAAGTATCCGGCCACCGGCGTCGTATTTGAACGTGCCGTACAAGGCGCCGTTCTCGTCCACGATGCTGGTGAGCGCATGCGGGTAGGCGTTCGAGCCGATGTTCGAGGGCAGGTTCGCCCGTTCGGTGTAGAGGTAGCTCTTCGTGTGCCCGTCCGGATAGGTGACCGAAGCGAGGTTGTCGTTGGACCCGACGTTGCCGTCGGATCCGAAGCGGTCGTATCTATAGAGAGTGCGCCCGCCGGAGGGATCGGTCATCACCACCAGTTTCCCCGGGGCGCTGTAGGTGAAGGAGAGCGCGTTGCCGTAGGCGTCGGTCACACCAAGAAGCAGATTCGCCGGGAGCGGTTCGCTGGTCGGGTCTCCGTTCTGATCCACGAACACCCCGCCGCCGGCACTGTAGGTGAGGGTGAGGGTTTCGCCCGACCGCGAGGTGATGCTCTGCAGCCGGCCGTCGGCGCGGTAAGTCTCCACGACGTCCGGGCCCTGGTAGACGTACCCGCCCCCGGGAAGGGTGGCGAGGCTCGCGCGCGAGTTGTTGTAGTTCAGGATCTCCGCGCCCAGGGTATTGAAGTATTGGATCGATCCGTCACCGAAAGTGAGGGCGTAAATGCCCGGGGTGTTACCTACGGGGATGACCCGCTTGTCGAAATTGGAGCGCCACGTAGCCCCCAGTTGCAGTTGGGAGTGCGCGCCCGGCGTGAGCGTGACCGGGTCGGGAAAGACGAAGGAGTTATAGTGGCGCGTGAAAACGAGTCCGCCTGCCCCGCGGTAGTCGGTTTCGGTTTCGACCTTGGTGCCGACCGCGGCCGTCACCGGATTGCCGATGTGGCTGCAAGTCGGGCACTCGACCGGGATCGTGCAGGCAGTGACGGAGACTCCGCCGCGGGTAACCGATCGGACCGTGGATCCGAACGGGCATGCCAGGCCCCTGCTCTTGTTCCAGCGGATGTCCAAGGCCCCGCCGTTGAAGCCGGTGGTGGCGTTTGGGCACGCGAGGATGATGCGGCGCGAGTCCGCAACCTGCCAGCCTTCCTGAAATTGCGCGCCGGCACCCCCGTTGCAGAAGCTCGTTCCTGGAAAGGGCGCGTTCCACCCGGTGTCGCTGACGACGCTGCAAGAGCTATTGGATAGTTTGTTCACGAACGCGAGCGAGCGCCCAGCGGGGTCGTCCTCGAAGGTCGGAACGGACCCGTCGCAGTCAGGGTTGTGAAACACCCCGCCACCCGACTCGCACCACGCGCGTTGATCCTGGACGAGATCCGGCGTGTTTTCGCATGGCCCGACTCCCCAAGGAAGGGGCTCCTCCGCGAAGCAGATGAAACGGCCGTTGACAGGGTCGTCCTCGACGCAGTCGCTGGTGGTGGCGAACGCGGAGCGTCCGGCGAAGGCGAGGAGAAGGAAGGTGGTGACCAGCAGGAGCCGCAAGCACAAACTTCTGCCCGTCGTCGAGATGGCGATCATCTTCGTCTCCCTGGCCGGGGATCGATCCCGGTCGCTTTTTGTTTGTCCGTGAACTCCCTCGCTCCGATCCGCGATGCGAAGCTCGGAAAGTTCGCGAAGGACTCTACACGAATTTTTATTTTTATATCACCTTGTCGAAACCTACAGGGGAGCCTCCACGATTTTGATATGTACTTTTTATTTCAAAGGCGAGGCGGTTTCATTTCATTGAGAACATCATGTGAATGTCCTAAAAGATTAATTTCATTTCGATCTCGGACAGACCTGACATCAGTTGTCGGGTTTACCTGACACGCAATTGGAAAGCTCTTTGGAGCGGCGAACGCTTTCGCGTTGCTCTATCAATGTGGACCGCACAAGCAGACCGACTTCGAAACGGACTTCTACTCCCCCACCGCCACACCCTCTCTCCGCGGATCCGCCCCGCCCGCCCACCCTTCGTTCGTACGCACAATGCCGTGCAAGCCGCTTGCTTCCGCGCGGATGCGAACGCTGTGTCCCATGCGCTCCAGTTCCGGCGCGAGGCGCTCGAGCGGCGTGCCTTGTTCGATTTCGGTCGGGCCGTTGCGGCTGCCCGCGCGCGGGGCCGCGATCGCATGCTGGATGTCCATGCCCCAGTCGAGCACGTTCACGATGGTCAGCGCGACGTAGTTGATGATGGAGTGGCCGCCGGGCGAGCCGATCACCATGGTCAACTGTCCCTTGTCGTCGAACACCATGGTCGGCGCCATCGAGCTGCGCGGGCGCTTCTTCGCTTCGACGCGATTGGCGACGAGCTTGCCGTCTTCCTCGGGCGCCCAGGAAAAATCGGTGAGCTCGTTGTTGAGGAAAAATCCGCGCACCATCTGGCGATTGCCGAACGCGGCCTCGACGCTCGCGGTCATCGACACCGCGTTGCCTTCGGCGTCGACGATGGAGACGTGCGAGGTCGCGGGCAGCTCGAGCGGCTCGGAGACTCCGTAGCTCGCCGCGACGCCCGCGGGACTGCCCGCGCGGGCGCGCCCCATGGAATGCGCCGGGTCGATGAGTTTCGCGCGCGAAGCGAGGTAACGCGGTTCGAGCAGCGCGGCGAGCGGCGCCGCGGCGAATTCCGGATCGGCGATGTACAGATTGCGGTCGGCGTAGGCGAGGCGCCCCGCCTCGGCGAAGAGATGCACCGCCTGCAGCGAATTCGGCTTGATGGCGCGCAGGTCGAAACGCCCGAGGATCTCCAGGATCTGCAGCACCGCGAAACCTCCGGAACTGGGAGGAGGCATGCCGCACACCCTCCAGCGGCGGTATGCGCCGCACAGCGGCTCGCGCTCGATCGCGGAATAGGCGGCGAAGTCCGCTTCGACAAGATCGCCCGGAGTACGTTTGTGCGTGCGCACCGCCGCGGCGACGTCACGCGCGATCTCGCCGCGATAGAACGCATCGGCGCCGCCCGCCGCGACACGCTTCAGCACCGCGGCGTATTCCGGGTTCCTGAGCAGCGTTCCGGCGGGCTTGGGCTTGCCGTCGGGCAAATAGAAATAGCGGCGCGCGTTGGCGTCGAGCGGGAGAAACCGGTCGGCGGCGACGAGCGCATTCAGGCGCGGCGAGATCGGGAACCCCTGCTGCGCCAGCCTGATCGCCGGTGCGAAGAGCTCCGTCCAGGGAAGCTTGCCGTGGCCGCGGTGCGCGAGCTCGAGGAGCCGCAGCAAGCCGGGCACGCCCACCGATTTTCCGCTGATCACCGCGCCGGGCCAGTCGAGCGGCCGCCCGTCGGCCCCGAGAAAACGCCCGGGCTTCGCGGCTCCGGGCGCGGTTTCCCGGCCGTCGTAGGCTTGGAGCTTCGCGTCGCGCGCCGAGTAATAGAGCAGGAATCCTCCGCCACCCAGCCCGGAGGATTGCGGCTCGACCAGACCGAGCACCAGCTCCGTGGCGATCGCCGCGTCGACCGCGCTCCCGCCGCGTTTCAGAACGTCGTAGCCGGCGCGCGCGGCGAGCGGATGCGCCGCAACCACAATGAAGCGCCGCGCGGTGACCAGGGCTTTCGGCGTGACCCCGGTCGCGAGTTCCGGCGCGGACTCCGGTGCGGGTTGCGCGTGGAGGGATGAGGCGGTGAAACAGCCTGAAAAGGCCGCCGCAATGAAAAGTTTGAGAGGGCTATTCACTTTGCCGGAGCGTATCACGGCGGTGTCCCCCTCACCCTGACCCTCTCCCCCACACACCATGGGGGAGAGGGAATTTTGGGTGAGTGCCCCCGCCTCACACGCTCGGGAGAGGAAAAAATTCAGCGTCTCGGAACTCCAGCGCCCTCAGACGTCAGACGTCTGCGCCGTGGGGAAAGACCGTGAGACGTCAGCGCCGTGAGACGTCAGCGCCCCGGAACGATGATGCGGCCGCCCTCGCCCGCCATCTCGAGCATCAGCTCGTTCATGCGGCGCACGAACCCGGCCGGGTCCTCGAGTTGCCCGCCTTCGGCGAGGAGCGCCTGGTCGAAGAGGAGATTTCCCC
>DATHHS010000023.1:0-3116 GCA_035317085.1 Burkholderiales bacterium | reverse complement strand
CGTTACGGGTTTCTAAAGAAGCATTTCCTTCGAAAGGCTGCGCCGACCCAGAATGCGCCGCAGTTGCGCGAGGGCCTCGAGCTGAATCTGGCGGACCCGCTCGCGCGTGAGTTCGAGTTGCGAGGCGAGCTGCTCGAGCGTGAGCAATTCCCCTCCGTTCAAACCGAAGCGCCGCTCGATCACCATGCGTTGCTTGTCGTTCAACTGTGCAAGCCACTTGCGAACGAGCGATTCGACTTCAGCCGCGTGGAACTGCAATTCCGGGCTCATGCTGCTCTCGTCGGCGATTGACTCACCGATCGACAGCAGCGGGTCGACATCGAGCGGCGCATCGAGCGAGGCGGTGTGCTCGCTGCGCATCAGCAACCGGCGTACCACCTCCACGTCCCGTCCGACGAGATGGGCGATATCCTCCATGCTCGGCTCGCGCCCGGCGTGCGCCTCGAGATGGCGCTTCGCCCGAAGCACGGTGTTCAGCTCTCTGATCACGTGCACCGGCAGCCGGATCGTGCGCGCCTGATTCATGATCGCCCGCTCGATGTTCTGCCTGATCCACCAGGTCGCGTAGGTGGAGAAGCGAAAACCCCGCTCCGGGTCGAATTTCTCCAGCGCGTGCATCAGCCCGAGGTTGCCTTCCTCCACCAGGTCGAGAAGGGTCATGCCGCGGTTGAGATAGCCCTTGGCGACGTTGACCACCAGACGAAGGTTGTGCTCGATCATTTTCTGACGGGCGGCAAAATCCCGGGCGACGGCGCGCCTCGCGATTCGCAACTCCTCTTCCGGGGTCAACAGACGATTGCGTCCGATTTGACGCAGGTAGCGCTGGGTCGCGTCGAAGGCTCCGACCGCGCGCGCATCCTCGTTGAGTGCTGCGCCTGACGTGTCCGAAACTTCTCCATCGGCCTCATCGCGCCCGGGGTCCTCGGCGAACGGAACCGCCTCCGTCGCAGGATCGCCGGGATCGCACCCGGACCCGTTCGCCTCGATCTCCAGGTCCGGAGCGCGCGAATTCACGACGGCCGGTCGGGCAGGAACTTGATCGGGTCGACCGGCTTGCCGAGTCGCCGGATCTCAAAGTGCAGCTTCGCCTGGGGCGAATCGGAATTGCCGATCTCGGCGATCTTCTGCCCTCTCACCACGTTTTGCCCTTCTTTCACCAGCAGGTTGCTGTTATGGGCATAGGCGGACAGATAGGTCTGGTTGTGCTTGATGATGACGAGCTTGCCGTATCCGCGCAGGCCGACGCCGCTGTAGACCACTCGGCCCGAGGCCGAGGCATAAACCGGATCGCCGATCTTGCCCAGAATATCCAGGCCCTTGTTGGTCGCTTCGGAGAAGCCTGCGAGAACGCGGCCCGGAGCGGGCCAGATCCAGTCGACATCCTCGGTTTCCGTGACGCCGTTCGGCTGCTGCGGTGGCGGCAGATCGATCTTCGGCGGCGGCGGAGATTGTCGCAACAGTATTGCGACGTTTTCCTCCGAGTAAGGCAGCTTCATCGCCTTGGGACCTGTCTTGATCATCTCGCCGGCTCGCGGCGCCTCCACTGCCGGCCGCGGTTCCACGCTCGCTCGTGGTTCCGCGCCGGCGCGCGGTTCGACACCGGGTCGCGAATCCGCACCGAGCGGCCGCGCTTCGACCGACCCGGGCACGATGACCGGTTGCACCTGAACCCCGGGTTCGGCCGCTTGCACTCCGGGCTCCGGCTGCGCTCTCACTACCGGTCCCGGCGGCCGCATGCGCAGCACCACCCCGGGCATGATCACGGCCGGATCGGAGATGTTGTTCCACGCGGCCACATCCCTGTAGTCCAGGCCGTGGTCGAGCGCAACGCTGTAGAGCGTGTCGCCGCGCTTGACGATATAGATCTCGGGCCTTTGCTCCGCAACGGGCGGCGCGGGCTTTGCGGCAGACGGGCGGGCGACGCTTCGCTCGACGACGGGCGCGCGATACGGGCTTGCGCACCCGACGACAAACACGGAGAAGAGCGCAAGAACAAAGCCGAACAGCTTCACTGCTTGCCTCCTCTCAAAGGTACAAAACGCACGGCGTCGAGCCACTTTTCTGTCAGTCCGGCTGGGGTCCTCTCGATGAGGCACAGCACTTGATCGCCGCTTCCCACGGGCACGATCATTCTGCCACCCGGGGCGAGCTGCTGCACGAGCATCTCCGGAATCCGCGGAGCCGCCGCGGCAACGATGATGCCGTCGAACGGAGCCGCCTCGGGCAGACCCCGGGCGCCGTCGCCGTGCACCAACCGCAGGTTCGACAGGCGTAAGGGACGCAAGTTGCGGCGCGCCCTCTCGAGAAGCTCTGCGATACGCTCGACCGAATAGACCCCGGCTGCAAGCCGCGCCAGCAACGCCGCCTGATACCCGCATCCAGTGCCGACTTCCAGCACCTTTTTCATCGGCTTTTCTGCGCGTAAGGCCGACAGCATGAGCGCCACGACGAAAGGCTGCGAGATCGTCTGCTCAAAGCCGATCGGCAGGGCGGTGTCTTCGTAGGCCCTGCTCGCGAGCGCCTCCTCTATGAAGATATGGCGCGGAACCGCGCCCATGGCGGCAAGCACCGGTTCGTCCCGAATACCCTGCTCGCGCAGGCGCGCGATCATGCGGTCGCGCGTGCGCTGCGAGGTCATGCCGATACCGCGCGTTTTCGAAAGCATCATCGTCCGCCGCTCACTGAGCCATCCAGGCCCGGACCAGGGCGATCTGCTGCTGGTGAGTGAGATCCATCTGCAGCGGCGTCAGCGACACGCAGTCGGAAGCGAGCGCATGAAAATCGGTCCCGGGGCCCGCGTCCTGCGCGGGGCCGGCCGCGCCCACCCAGTACACCGTCTCGTTGCGCGGAGTCTGGGTCTTGATCACGGGCTCGGCCTTGTGGCGCTTGCCCAGTCGCGTCACTTCGAAACCCTTCAGCGACTCGTAGGCAATGTCGGGCACGTTCACGTTGAGCAATACGGCCTCGGCCGGAGGCCGTTTCTGGAATCGTTCGACCAGCTCGCAGGTGACGCGCGCGGCGGTATCGTAGTGCCTGCCCGCCTTGCTCGCCAGCGAGATCGCGAGCGACGGGATGCCCAGCAAATAGCCTTCGGTCGCCGCCGCCACCGTGCCCGA
>DATHHS010000022.1:0-8384 GCA_035317085.1 Burkholderiales bacterium | reverse complement strand
AGCGAACTCGGCCACCTGCTTCGTCAGATCATCCAGACTCTTGAACGTCTTTCCCGGGAGCCCGAACCCGCGCGCGATGCCCGCGAAATCGCAGTAGCCGAATATCGACCCGTCCTCGGGCATCCCTTCCGAGCGGAGCTTGTGCAGTTCGGAGCCGTACGCGCCGTCGTTCATCACGACGATCAAGATGTTCAGCCGGTGGCGCTTGATGGTTTCAAGCTCCTGCACATGCATCATAAGGCTGCCGTCGCCGTCGAACAGGACGACGGTTCGATCCGGGCGCGCCGCCGCCACCCCCATGGCGAACGAGATGCCGTTGCCGATCGCGCCGAACTCGCGGATGGTGAGGAACTTCTCCTGTGGACGCGAAGGCATCTGCGCGAAAAACCATGAACAGTGTCCGCCCGAATTCACCATCTCCCAATCGTGCGGCAAGGTTTTTTCCAGCGCCTCGACCACGTGGCGCGGGTCGAGCAGCCCCGGCTCGATCTCGAATACGTGGCTGTCGGGTTTCGTATCGCGGATGCGCGCCGCCATCGCATCGCTTCGCCAGCTCCGGTTGCGGGCCCGCATTTCTTCCGTCAGCGCCGCCGTCAGCGCCTCGACTCCCAGACGTGCGTCGGCTCGCAGGTGATGACGCGCCACTTCCTGGCCTTGGCTGACCGCGACGGGGTCGATATCGATCTGCAGCATCTTCGCCTTCTGCCAGAGCTGGCCGCCGCCGCCCGCGTGGTAGGCGAGCGAACAGCCGACCGCGATGACGAGGTCGGCCTGCGCCAGGTATTCGAGGCCGGCCTCGGGTGTGAAGCTGCCGGAGATGCCGATGCAAAAGGGATCGTCATGGAACAGCCCTCTCGCGGGAAGCGTCGTCGACAGGAGGCCGCCCGTTCTGGCGGCCAACGCGCGGCAAGCGGGTGCCGCTCCGGACTCGACCGCACCCAGGCCCGCGAGCACGACAACCCGTTCGGCGCCGGCAAGCAATTGCACGGCCTTGGCTACGTCGTCGGGATGCGGCGGGACCGGCGAAGGGCGCGGCAACAATTTGTGCGAGGGCCTGGGCAGGTCCGCCGGTCCGTCCCAGGGCCGGGCCTGCAGATCGAACGGAACACCGATCACCACAGGCCGACGTTCGCGGCGCGCCTGGAGGAATGCGTCGCGTACCGCAACAGGCATGCGCTCGGGCATGTGCAAGCTGTAATAGGCGGCACCCGTTGCGGTGATGAGCGGTGCCTGGTCGATCTCCTGGTTGTACCAGCCGCTTTTCAACGGCGCCTCCCCGGCGAATACCACCAGCGGCAGATGGGCGCGCACGGCTGCGGGGAGCGCCGTGATCAATTGCGTCACACCGGGCCCGCACGTGACGCTCGCCACACCCACGTCCCGGTTCTTTCGCGCGTACGCCATGGCGGCCGCGAGCGCGCAATGCTCGTGCCTGACATAGACCATGCGGCATCCGTGCTCGGACAAGCGCGCGGCCCAATTCATGTTCGCATCCCCGAGGAGCGCGAAACACGTTCGCACGTCCTCCTGCACGAAGGCCTTGGCGAGGATGTCGTACACGCGAGGCTTGGCTTCATTCTTCATCGTTTGTAACTCCGAGTCTGGATCACGGCTCGTAGATGAGAATGGCGACCCCATCGCCGACTGTCTTCGAATCCGTGAGCCGCAGGCGCTTCTTGTCGCTTGTGCTGCCGAAGAGGCGTTTCCCGGCTCCGAGGATGACCGGGAAGACCATCAGACGCAACTCGTCGACGAGGTCGTACTCGACCAGCGTCTGCACGAGTCGGGCGCTGCCATGGACGACAATGTCCCCATTCTGCTTCTGCTTCAATTTCGAGATCTCCTCCACGACATTTCCCCGGAGCACCGTCGAGTTGTTCCAAGTGGCCTTCTTGAGGCTCGAGGAGACGACGTACTTGGGCATGCTGTTGAATTTGTCCGCGAACTCGTTTTTCATGATTGGCCAGACTGCGGCAAAGCCCTCATAGGTCACCCGCCCCAGAAGCAGCGCGGCGGACGAGAGGGTTTCGTCGAGCTTGAATTTGTCGCCCTCCTTTCCGCGACCGATCTTGAAGGTCCAGCCTGCGTGCTTGAAGTCCTCGCCTCCGCCCGGGGCCTCCATGACGCCGTGGAGCGAGACGAATTCGGTTACGACGATCCTTCCCATCTTGTCCTTCTTGTCGTTGTCGAAGCTAAAGTCCGCATGACGTGGAGACGCTGGCACCCTTTGTTTGGGGCATGATAACGCGCGTCGCCGGTCTCGAAGCGAAGCAGCTGACGCAGGTACTGATCCTCACGATCTTGCCTTGCCGGTATCCGTCGCCTCGTTTCCGGATTCGTCTTCGCTCCATTCCCAGATCGGCACCTCGCGCAGCGGGTGCAATTCCGCGTCGGTCTTCGCGCGCGAGTTCTGCTGGGCGACCTCCGCGCCGAACTCGACGTGCGAGCGCAGCGCCTCCCGAAAAGGCGCATCGTCCGGCAATTGCGCCTCATCGGCCGCTGCCATGTACAGCGCTACGAACCGCTGTCTCTGATCGTCACGGATGTTGAGTCCGCGATGCGCCGCGATCAGGCCGGCGAAGCCGCCCATTTTCCTGGTGAACGTGTCGGGGCCGCTGAAGCACTCCGCGGTGAACGCGGTCAGGTGCGCGACGTGCTCCGGCTTGCCCTTGCCGAAAAGCGGCTGCAGCAAGGGATCGGCCAGGACCTTGGCGTAGAAAATCTCGACGAAGCGGCGAATGGCCGGCTCGCCGCCGGCGTGCTCGTACAAGGTTTGCATGCTCCGGGGCTCCTCAGGTTGCGCTCAGCGTGTAGACGACTTCGTACTGGCCGACTGCGGCTGTCCCGAGGCTCGTATTGCGCTGCAGGTAGCCGCCGGCGGCGAGGTGCCTGAGCACGGCCTGCGCCGCCTCGTGGCTCGCGAACTGCACGTAGTTGATCACTTTGCTTCCGTCGTAGCTGCGGTGCACGCTGGCCGACAACCAGCCCGGCACCTCGCGCGCCGCGTTGACGGTTTCGATCAGCGAATCCACCAGCTCCTGCTGGCGATCGGGCGGAACGGTGAACACGTTGACGTGTGTAACCACCCCGTTGCCGGCTTCGATGTTGGGCATGAGACTCTCCGAAAAATCCTCAAAAATAGACCCCGCACGGATATGAATGTTCAATGCGAAAAATCAGCGGCTGAAGACGCCGTCGGGGAGAGCGCGCAATAACACCTAGCGGCGCCGCAAGTCCCTGAGAATCTCCCGCGCCGCGTTGTGACCCGGCGCTCCCGTGACGCCGCCGCCGGGATGCGCGCCCGCGCCGCACAGGTACAGCCCGCGCACCGGCGATCGGTAATCGGCGTAGCCGAGCACCGGACGTGCCGAGAAAAGCTGGTCGAGCGTGAGCGCGCCGTGAAAGATATCTCCACCGATCAGCCCAAAGTCGCGCTCGAGGTCGAGCGGCGAAAGAATCTTGCGGGCGAGGATGCTCCTCTTGAAATTCGGGGCATAGCGATTGACCGTCTCTATGACGGCGTCCGCCGCAGCCTCCTTCTCGTCGTCCCAGCTGCGACCCCCGGGCAGCGTCGGGTTGAAGTGCTGGCAGAAAAGGCTTGCCACGTGCGATCCGGGCGGAGCGAGACTGGGATCGACGGTGCTCGGGATCAGCATCTCGATGATAGGCTCGGGCGAGAATCCGCCCGTGCGCGCATCGAAATAGGCGCGTTCCATGTAAGCGAGCGAAGGCGCGAAGACGATCCCCGAGCTGTGATTGGCCTGAGCGTTTTTCCCGGGACTGCAGGCGAACTCCGGGAGCTCGGTGAGGGCGACGTTCATGCGGAATGTCCCCGAGGCGCATTTCCAGCGCTCGATCCGCGAGCGGAATTCCGAATCGAGCGCCTGCGGCTCGATCAGCTTCAAGTAGAGCAGCTTCGGATTGACTCCTGCGGCGACGGCGCGCGCGTCGATCTCAGTGCCGTCGGCGAGCGCCACGCCCATAGCGCGTCCCCTCTTCACCCGCACTGCCGCGACTTCGGCCCCGGTCGTGATCTCGACGCCGCGCGCTCGCGCTTCCTTCGCCATCGCCTCGCTGATCGCTCCCATGCCGCCCAGCGCATGACCCCAGGTTCCGCGCTTTCCGTTCACTTCGCCGAACGCGTGGTGCAAGAGCACGTAGGCCGAGCCGGGCGAATAGGGACTGGCGAAATGCCCGACCTGCGCGTCGAAGCCGAACACCGCCTTGATCGGATCGCTCTCGAACCACCAGTCGAGCAGCTCGCCCGCGCTGCGGGTCGCAAGTTCCCACAGGTCGCGCTGCGCCGGGCGCGCAAGGCGCGCGAGCCGTCCGCCCAGGCTGAGCGCGCGCAGCCAGTCGCGCCAGCCTCCGCCCAGGTTGGGCGGCGTTTGGAGAATCAGTGCGCGCAGCGTATCCGCCGCGGCATCGATAGTGCGGTAGTACTCGGGCAGGCGCTCCGCATCGCGCGCCGAAAATCGGGCCAGCTCCTTTTGCGTATCCGCGATGGTCGGTCCCAGCCTGAAAGAGCGGCCGTCGGGCAGCGGCAGGAAATTCGCGAAAGGCCGCTCGACGATCCGCAAGCCGTGCTCGGCGAGCTTCAACTCGCGGATGACCTTCGGGTTGAGCAGGCTCACCGTATAGGCGGCCGTGGAATTTCGAAAGCCCGGCGCGAATTCCTCGGTGACCGCCGCGCCGCCGACGATCGCACGGCGCTCCAGCACCCGCACCTTCAAGCCTGCGCCGGCGAGATAACAGGCGCACACCAGGCCGTTGTGACCGCCGCCGATGATGACGACGTCGTAAGGCACGAGGCTAACGCCGCTTCTCGAAGCGGTAGACGGCAAGGCTGCCGAAGAAGTTGGCGAACGTTTTCACGGGCCGGCCGTGGTGCAGCGTGACGCGCTCGATCACACGGATGCCGTGCTTCGCGCAGAACGACTCGAAGTCCGCGATCGTGAAGAGATGCACGTTGGGCGTGTTGTACCACTCATACGGGAGTTCGGGCGACACCGGCATCCTCCCCAGCGCGATCTGCAGCCTCAGGTCCCAGCGGCCGAAGTTCGGGAACGAGACGATCGCCTCGCGTCCGACCCGCAGCATCTCGAGCACGATTTCCTCGGTGCGGCGCACCGCCTGCAGCGTCTGCGACAGGATCACGCAATCGAAAGAACCCGCGTCGAAACCCGCCAGGCCGCGCTCGAGGTCGCTCTGGATGACGTTGACGCCGTTTTTCACGCAGGCGAGCACGTTGGCATCGTCGATGTCGATTCCGTAGCCGCGCGCGTTGCGGGTCTGTCTCAGATACTTGAGCAGCGTTCCGTCGCCGCAGCCCAGGTCGAGCACGGTGGAATCCGGCCTGACCCAGGCGGCGATCGCCTGGAAGTCGGAACGGTCCGAAAGCGCGACCTGTGCCTGACCGTTCATAGGCGCTTCGCGATGCCGTCGAAATGCGCCCGCACCAGCGCGTGATAGCGCGCGTCGTCGAGCAGGAATGCATCGTGTCCGTGCGGCGCGTCGATCTCCGCGTAAGACACGTCGCAGCGGTTGTCCAGGAGCGCCTTGACGATCTCTCTCGCGCGCGACGGCGCAAAGCGCCAGTCCGAGGTGAACGATATGACGAGAAATCGCGCGCGCGCGGCGGCGAGCGCCCGGGCGAGATTGTCCTCGTGCGCCGCCGCGGGATCGAAATAGTCGAGCGCGCGGGTGATGAGCAGGTAGGTGTTCGCGTCGAAGTACTCGGAGAACTTGTCGCCCTGGTGGCGCAGGTAGGACTCGATCTCGAAATCGACGTCGAAGTGAAACTGGATCGAACCCGAGCGCAGGGAGCGCCCGAATTTCTCCATCATCGCGTCATCCGACAGGTAGGTGATGTGGCCGATCATGCGCGCGAGGCGCAGGCCCCGGCGGGGCACGACGCCGTGCTCGTAGTAATCGCCGCCGTGGAAATCGGGGTCGGTGGTGATCGCCTGGCGCGCCACCTCGTTGAAAGCGATGTTCTGCGCCGAGAGCTTGGGCGCCGCCGCGACGACGATGGCGTTGCGGATGCGGTCCGGATAGCCGATCGTCCATTGCAGCGCCTGCATCGCCCCGAGGCTCCCTCCCATCACGGCGGCAAAGGCATCGATTCCCAGCCGGTCGGCAAGCCGTGCCTGGGCGTCCACCCAGTCCTCGACCGTGACGACAGGGAAAGAGGACCCGTAAGGCTTCCCGGATTTGGGATTGACGCTCTTCGGGCCGGTCGAGCCGAAGCAGCCGCCGACGTTGTTGACTCCGACGACGAAGAATTTATCGGTGTCGACGGGCTTGCCCGGCCCGATCATGTTGTCCCACCAGCCCACGTTGTCCGGGTCTTCGGCATAGTAGCCGGCCACGTGGTGCGCCGCGTTGAGGGCGTGACAGACGAGCACGGCGTTCGATTTTGCCGCGTTCAGAGTCCCGTAAGTCTCGTAGACGAGATCGTACGAATCGAGCACCGCGCCGCTCCTGAAGCTCAGCGGCTCGGCGAAATGCAGAACCTGCGGCTTGACCGCGCCGACCGAGCGCGGTTCGATTTTGCTTTTCGACGCCATAAAATAAAAAACCCGTTTAGCTTGCCTGCTAAACGGGTCGCCCTCGCTTTAGCAATATTTGTTTTACGCCCGGTCAGGACCCGGCGGCGCCTGCAAGCTGATATTCAAATCGGCGCGAAGCAAGAACTTACTCCAGCGGAGCGGCGGCGTCAATTTCTTGAAAGCAGCCTGGATCGAAGCTTGCGCTGCTGCCAGCGCTCGCGCCGCACGCGCTTGCGTCCCAGTTTCTGCCGGTGCAGTTCGATCAGGTGTTCGCGCATCTTGGCGAGGACAAAATCGCGCACGTCGGCCGGCATCTCAGCCGACTCCTGCTCGAACAGCGGCACGACGGTTCCCGAATCGAATTTACCGTCGCGCACGAAAATCGGCGCCTGCATCCGCCCGTCCTCGTCACCGTGATCCACGCCGTCGTGATAGAAGCCGTCCGACCCGTTCCATATCAGGGCGCGTTCGTTGAGCTCGACGTCATAGCAGAGCTGGAACCTGACGAAAGCCCCCTCCAGGCTCTGCCAGGTGAACAGGTCGAAGTAATCGCTCTCGAACCAGCGACGCTCGAGCGCCGGGTCTTTCTGTTCGACGATCAGCACTTCCCGCAGCAGCGATCGTTCGGCGCGCACGGTCGCGGACCGGGACTCAGGCATTGAGCTTGGCGAGCAAGGCGCGCGCTTTCGCCGGATCGTGAGCGCGGTAGACGCGCGCGGCCGGCTCCTCCACTTCCCGGACGCGGGTGCGCAAGACCTGTTGCTTGATGGCGAGCAGCTGCGCCGGATGCATCGAAAACTCGCGCAGGCCGAAGCCGAGCAGGAGGCGCGTCATGGCCGCGTCGCCCGCCATTTCTCCGCACACCGCCACCGGAGTCTTGGCGCGCTTCGCGCTGCGGATGGTCTGCGCGACCAGTTGCAGCACCGCCGGGTGCAGCGGATCGTAGAGGTGCGCCACCGTATCGTCGGTGCGGTCGATCGCGAGCGTGTACTGGATCAGGTCGTTGGTGCCGATCGACAGGAAATCCAGCTTGCGGACGAAATACTTCAGCGACAGGGCCGCGGCCGGCACCTCGATCATGCCGCCGACCTGGATGTGCCGGTCATACGCGATCTTGTGATCGTCGAGCGTTTCCTTCGCCTGTCGCACCGCGGAGAGCGTCTGTTCGACTTCGTGGGCGTGAGCGAGCATGGGAATGAGCAGGCGGATCTTGCCGTATTTCGAGGCACGCAGAATCGCGCGGAGCTGGGTGAGAAACATCTGCGGTTCGGCGAGACAGAAGCGGATCGCGCGAAGGCCGAGCGCGGGATTGGGGCCTCCGCGGTCGGCGCCGTTGATGCTCTTGTCGGCGCCGAGGTCGAGGGTCCTGATCGTGACCGGACGGCCGTGCATGGCATCCACGACCTCGCGGTAAGCCTCGAACTGCTCGTCTTCGGAAGGCAGATCGTCGCGGTTGAGAAACAGAAACTCGCTTCGGAACAGGCCGATCCCCGAAGCGCCGGCGTCGTTGGCTTCCTCCACGTCCTGCGGCAGCTCGATATTGGCCTGCAGCTCGACCGCGACGCCGTCCAGCGTGGCCGAGCGCGCGGTACGCAGGCTCTTCAACTTCTGCCGTTCGGCCTCGATCTCGCTCTGGCGGCGCCGGTATTCCTCGAGCACCTGCGGGCCCGGATTGACGATCAGCACGCCCTCGCGGCCGTCCACGATCACGAGCTCGGCTTCCCGGATCATGCTGCGCGCGTGGTGCAGGCCGACGATGGCCGGGATGTTGAGGCTGCGCGCGACGATGGCGGTGTGCGAAGTCACTCCGCCCAGATCGGTGACGAAGCCCGC
>DATHHS010000021.1:0-3451 GCA_035317085.1 Burkholderiales bacterium | reverse complement strand
CGACGCGCTTGCCGAGCAGGTACGCGCCCACCAGGCCGGCGACGCCGGAGTTGATGTGCACCACCGTACCGCCGGCAAAGTCGAGCGCGCCCCACTGCCAGATCATCCCGGCCGTCGAGGTCACGGCATCAGCGGTCTTGGCATCGATGTAGGCATCCGGGCCTTGCCAGAACCAGACCATGTGCGCGACCGGGCAGTAGCTGAACGTGAACCACAGCGTGAGGAAGATCAGCATTGCGGAGAACTTCATGCGCTCGGCCAGCGATCCCAGGATCAGGCAGCAGGTAATCGCCGCGAAGGTCGCCTGGAAGGCTACGAACACCAGTTCCGGAAGCGGAGTGGCCTTGCTGAACGTGGCCGCCATCGAGAAATTGCCCGTGGCCGGATCGAAGGTGCCTTTCAGGAACAGCCGACTGAGGTAACCGAAATAGGAGTTACCCTCGGTGAACGCGAGGCTGTAGCCGTAGATGCACCACAGCACGGTGATCAGCGAGAAGCCGACGAACACCTGCATGCATACCGACAGCATGTTCTTCGAGCGCACGAGACCCCCGTAGAACAGCGCCAGTGCGGGAACGCTCATCATCAGCACCAGTGCGGTCGATGTGAGCATCCACGCCACGTCGCCTTTGTTGGGCGTCGGGGCGGGCGCGGGTGTCGGTGTAGCGCTTGGCGCGCCTGCCGCAGGAGCAGCAGCAGCGGGTGCCGCTGCGGGCGCTGCAGCAGCCGGAGCCGCCGGCTTGTCCTGGGCCATGACCGGCGCGCACCAACCCACGGCGCCGAACAAGGCAAAAATTGCAAGAAGCTTTTTCATTGCGGTTCTCCCTAGAGCGCTTCCGCGCCGGTCTCGCCGGTACGGATGCGGATGACTTGCTTCAGATCGAAGACGAAAATCTTTCCGTCGCCAATCTTTCCCGTGTTGGCCGATTTTTCGATCGCTTCGATCGCCTGATCGAGCAATTCGTCTTTGATTGCGGCCTCGACTTTTACCTTCGGAAGGAAATCGACCACGTACTCCGCGCCGCGATACAGCTCGGTGTGGCCTTTCTGCCTGCCGAAACCCTTGACTTCGGTGACGGTGATGCCCTGCACGCCGATGGCGGACAGAGCTTCCCGCACCTCGTCAAGCTTGAACGGCTTGATGATTGCGGTAACGAGTTTCATGAATGTGCTCTCCCTAAATATGGGTAATGGGGCTTCGAAGCGACTAGAACTTGTAGAGGGCCGACAGCGCGGCGCTCATCATGTTCTTGCTGGTCGACCCGGTGGAGTCAGTGAACACCTCGTTGTTCGCCTGGTCTCGGCGCACTTCGACGCGCAGCTCGAAGCTGTCGCTTGCGAGGTACGAGAGGGTTACAGTTCCTTCCCTGTACTTCGTATCGCTGGTCGCCAACGTAGCCGGGGTAGTCGGGAAGCCGGGGACGGCGCCGAAATGGAAACCGTTCTTGTCGTCAAAGGACTCTACGCGCAAAACCCCGCGGAACTTCGGCGTGAACATATAGGTCACGTATCCCGCCACGCCGTTGTACTTCGCTTTGAGGGTCCCACCGGCGCCATCAGGTACGTTGTCCTGGGTTACGGCCAAGACTTCCAAGCCCACCGACAGAGGGTCGATGATGGTGTAAGACACGACGGCGTTGAGGCTGGTGCGTGTGCCTTGCTGAGCAGTCGTCGAGGGAGTTCCCGTAGTCGATTCTTGACCGGAGTAGCCCGACACGACAATCGACAGAGGCTTGATCGGATTGAGCGTCGCGCCCAGTTCCACGGTCTTGCCTTTGTTGGAGTCGATGAGCTGATCCCAACCGTTGTTGACGCCCGCGATCAGGCTGAAAGTATCGCTCAGTGCCCAGGTTGCGCGTACGCCGGTATGGGTAAAGGGCACCGCTCCGAACAGGATTGAACGGGAGATATTTGTGTTCCCAGTGCTCGCGATCACCTCAGTTCCGTGAAGCGTCGTGAATTTTCCGGCGATCACGGTGAGCGGACCGCCGGCGTACTGCGCAAAGGCCTGGGTGATATCGAACATCGAAGTGGTCCCCGGAGCGCCTGCCGCCGAGCTTTCGGGAAAGGAGTGGACTCCCTGTCCGTCCCTGCCCACGGTGATATTGACCAAGCCTCCAAAGCCTTCTTTCGGCTGTTTGGCGACGGTCAAACCAAACTGATTCAAGGCGAAGGAATTTTGCTGACCGTCAAATACACGATCTGTGAACGCGGCGGCCCTCCTCGCGTAGGTATACCCGGCATCGACATAACCGCTCACGCTGATGCCGGAAGCATCGAGCACTTGGCTGAGCGTCGGAGGCGCGGGCGGCTTGGCCTGCGCGAGCACCGTGGCCGGGGCTGCGAACAGGGCGGAAATTGCAGAAGCGATAAGCAGTTTTTTCATTGCTGTTCCCTTTCGTTGTTTTGAATAAGACCAGACGCCTTCAGCACGGCCCGTGCCAGATTTTTTGCTCCTCTCGATCAATGAGTTGCGCCAAGAATGACCAGTCCAGTGAAGATCGGCGGCACCAAGATGATGCGTAATAAAATCGTCACGCACTGATTCCGTGCGGTCGTCCGGAGCCCGGGTGAGGCGTTAGATTCACCGTGCTAGACTCGATCGACGACGCGAAAACACGATGTCCCAGACCCGAATACTCGAAGACCTGAGCGCGAAGATCAGCGAATTCCTTGCGGCGAGTCCCGCAAAGGACGTGGAAAAGAATCTGCGGGCGCTGCTTTCTGCTGCTTTTGCCAAGCTCGACCTGGCAACGCGCGAAGAATTCGAGATCCAGGCGAAGGTACTCGCCCGAGCCCGGGAGAAGCTCTCCGAGCTGGAGACCCGCGTCGCCGAACTCGAGGCACACCTGAAGCGGAAGTAGTCCGAATGTCGCTCGCCGTGCTCCACAGCAGGGCGCTCTCGGGATTCGACGCGCCCGAAGTCACCGTGGAAGTGCACCTGGCAAACGGCCTGCCTTCTTTCACCATCGTCGGTCTTCCGCACACCGAGGTGAAGGAAAGCCGAGACAGGGTGCGCGCCGCGCTCGTCAATTCCAGATTTGAATTTCCCGCGCGGCGCATCACCGTCAATCTCGCGCCGGCCGAGCTTCCCAAGGAGAGCGGGCGATTCGATCTGCCGATCGCTCTGGGGATCCTCGCCGCGTCGCGCCAGCTCGAGGCCGAGGACTTCTCGAAGTACGAGTTCGCGGGAGAGCTTTCGCTCACCGGCGAGCTGCGCCCGGTACGCGGAGCGCTGGCGATGACCTGGCGCGCCGCCCGCGAGGGCCGCGCATTCGTCCTGCCGCCGACGAGCGCCGATGAGGCTGCGCTGGTGAGTGGCGCCTGTATCTATCAGGCGGGATCGCTCCTCGAGGTTTGCGCCCACCTTGCAGGGCGCGAGCAGCTGCCGCGGCCGGCGGCACAAGCCATCGTGATCCCTCCGGACTATGCGGACCTCGCTGAAGTGAAA
>DATHHS010000020.1:0-14132 GCA_035317085.1 Burkholderiales bacterium | reverse complement strand
AAGAGGCTGATCTGGGCCACCGAAACACCGAGCACGGCCGGACCCATCAGCAGGAGAATTCGCCGCACGCCGGGGTCGGCGAACCCGAGGCGCGGCCGCGGCAGCATGCCGATTCTCGCCAGCGCCGGGATCTGAAACGCGAGCTGCAGCACCCCGCCCGCGAACACTGCCCACGCCAGCACCATCACCGGCGGCTCGAAATAAGGCGCGAGAAACAGGGCGCCGAATATGAAAGCGAGATTCAGGAGCGAAGGGGTGAGCGCGGGAATCACGAACCGGCTCCAGGTATTGAGGATGCCGCCGGCAAGCGAGACAAGCGAGATGAAAAGAATGTAGGGAAAGGTGACGCGCAGCATCGCCACCGTGAGATCGAATTTCGCGGGCGAAGCCGCGAACCCGGGCGCGCTGATATATATGATCGCGGTCGCCGCAGCGATGCCGAGCGCCGTCACCGCGACCAGCGCCAGAGCGAGCAGCGTCGCGGTGCGGTCGACGAGAAGCTTCGTTTCCGAATCGCCCCGGCGCGTTCTGTATTCGGAAAGAACCGGTACGAAGGCCTGCGAGAAGGCGCCTTCCGCGAACAGGCGCCGCAGCAGGTTGGGAATGCGAAACGCGACGAAGAAAGCGTCTGTAGCGACCCCCGCGCCGAACAGCCTCGCAATCAGCGCGTCCCGTATGAAGCCGAGAACGCGCGACACGAGCGTCATGCTGCTCACGGTCGCGAGCGCTTTCAGCAAATTCATGCGGGAATTATAGCTTTCATGGGCGGAAAACCTTGCTTAGGACTGCGGCACCGATTACAATTGCGCCCTTTCGTTCGAGAACCGACATGGCAAATACAAAAGGGGCGCGCAAAGCGGCCCGTCAGTCCGAGAAGCGGCGCAAGCACAATTCGAGCCTTCGTTCGACGCTGCACAGCGCGATCAAGAGCGTCACCAAGGCGATTGCGGCGGGCGACAAGGCCGCGGCGCGTAAAACCCTGAACCAGGCGAGCAGCATCCTGGACCGCATCGCCGATAAAAACATCATTCACAAGAACAAGGCGGCCCGGCACAAGAGTCACCTTGCGGCGCGGCTCAAGGCGATGCCCGGCTGACCGCAGCGAAAACCCATCCAGGAGGGGCGGCTCTGCCGCCCCTTTTTTATTCGGGACGCTTGTCCTCCGGTCGCTCATCTCCACGTCCCCGTCGAACCTCCAATTCGTTGTCCTTCGCGAAATTCAGCAGGAAATTATAGGCCATCGGTTCGATGTCCTTCAGCCGGATGTCCACGACCACGCACTTGATCCCCCCGGAAGTGACCGGATGCACATAGGGCGAATATTGCATTCGCCCATCGGAACCGAACGCCGACATCACGCCGCACAAACGCTCGGCCCAGTCGCTCGGCCGGAACGTCTTGCCGCCGCCCGTCACGCCCTTGATCACGAATTCATCGGCCTGGGCGCTCATGTCGATGGCGAAAGCACTCTGCAACAGACTGCATTTCACCCGGTTTGGGGAGGGCAAAAAAGTATAGCACCTCCTCCTTGCACTCCCGCGCGATTTGCCGCGACAATCCGGTTTTCGTTTTAGCGCTCAATGAAAAAACCGGTCAGCCGTGTTCTCATCATCAACGACGAACCGCTGGTCCTCAGGGAATTCGTCAAAGGCCTGAACGCGGCTGCGCGCTCGCTCGACAATCCGCTCGGCATCACTTTTTCCGGAGTCACCACGGCGCGCGACGCGCTCGCCGCGATCGAGGAAGACGGTGATCTCCAGGCGGTCGTGGTCGACGACAAGCTCTACACCCTCAATCAGAAAAGCCCCAAGAAGGAGATGTCGGCGCTGGAGCTCGTGCAGCGCGTCACGCGCTTCCGGCCCGAGCTCGACGTCTACATCCTGATCGCGCAGGAGCACGAGGATGAGATCGTCGATGCCCTCTTCGCGGAGGCGGTCGACGGCTACTTCTACCGCGAGGAACGCGACTATCGCGGTATGTACCGAATTCTGAACGCGCAGGTCCAGGAGCGTTCGCGCACGCCGTTTTACGACCAGCTCAAGAACTATGTCTGGATGGCAAAGGACTCCTGGCACACCCCGGGCCATTCATCCGGGGAGTCGCTGCGCGGCAGTCCCTGGGTCAATGATTTCTACGACTTCATGGGCGAGCATATCTTCGACGCCGATCTTTCGGTGTCGGTGAAGATGCTCGACTCGCTGATGGAGCCCACCGGCGTAATCGCCGAAGCCCAGACCATCGCGGCCAAGGCGTTCGGCGCGCGCCGCACGTTCTTCGCGACCAACGGAACATCGACGGCCAACAAGGTCATCTTCCAGACGCTCCTCGCGCCGGGCGAAAAACTGCTGCTCGACCGCAATTGCCACAAGTCGGTGCACCACGGCGTCGTGCTCTCCGGCGCGCATCCGGTCTATCTCGATTCCTCGGTCAATGCCAAGTACAGCCTCTACGGCCCGGTGCCGAAGAAGACCATCCTCTCCGCCATCCGCAAGCACCCGGACTCCCAGGCGCTCATCCTGACCTCCTGCACCTACGACGGGCTGCGCTACGACCTGGCGCCCATCGTCGAGGCGGCGCACGCCAAGGGCATCAAGGTGATCGTGGACGAGGCCTGGTACGGATTCGCGCGTTTTCATCCCGCGTTCCGGCCCACGGCGCTCGAGGCGGGGGCGGACTACGCCACTCAGAGCACGCACAAGGTGCTGTCGGCGTTTTCGCAGGCCTCGATGATCCACGTGAACGATCCCGGCTTCAACGAGCACCTGTTCCGGGAGAATTTCAACATGCACACCTCCACCAGCCCGCAGTACAGCATGATCGCGAGCCTGGACGTGGCGCGGAAGCAGGCGATGATGGAAGGCTACAAGCTGCTTTCCCGCACGCTCGCGCTCTCGCAGGAATTGCGCGCCCAGATCAACTCCACCGGGGTTTTTCGCGTGCTCGAGCTCGACCAGCTTCTTCCGGACGAGGTCAGGCGCGACAACATCCAACTCGACCCGACCAAGGTGACCGTAGACATCTCCAGCTGCGGCTATACGGTGGAGGATTTGCAGCGCGAGCTGTTCGACCGCTACAACATCCAGGTCGAAAAATCCACGTTCAATACGCTGACCCTGCTCCTCACCATCGGCACGACACGAAGCAAGGTGTCGCGCCTGTACGACGCGCTGATGCGCGTCGCGCGCGAAGGCCGGACGCCGCGCCGCCTGTACCGGTTTCCTGAAATTCCCGGATTCACCCGGCTGCGCTACCTGCCACGGGACGCCTTCTATTGCGGCGGAGAACTGGTGCCCCTGGTCGACGAGAAAGACAATATCCGGCGGGACCTGCTCGACCGGGCGTGCGCCGACCAGATCGTCCCCTACCCCCCTGGGATTCCCGTGCTCGTCCCGGGGCAGGTCATCACGCGGGAAATCGCCCACTATCTGGCTGGTTTGCTGCGCTCCCAGAAGCGCGTCGAGCTTCACGGAATCGTATACGACGGGTATCTGCCCTGCCTGAGGGTGTTGAAGCCAGCCGAGGAACGGGGCCTGCGCCGGATCGACTAGCAAGGTCCGGCAGCGCCCAGTTCAAGTTAGCTCAGCCTTGCAACCCTGAAAATGGTATGTTATACAGGCATTTCCGGGGGGATTATGCTACCGTCATTGAATACGACGAAGTTCGGCTTTCGCATCCGCACCCGCCAGGGTCTGGTCGTCGAGCACCTCATGATTCACGGTCGCGACGAAGCCGACGCCGAGAGAAAGCTTCGCCAGATGTACCTGCACTGCGAGATTCTGGAGCGCAGCGTCATGCAGCCCGCGGTGATGCAGCCGTCGTTCATGGATTCTTCCAGGAGCGGCGACGCAACGAGCTTCGAGGAAATCGTTTCCCTCATCAGCAAGTAGTCCTGGGCGTCTTACGCCTCGACCGGGGCACCCCGCGCCTCGAGAAATCCCGAAGAGACCAGCTCCTCCAGCAAGCTCGCGTAGTCTTGCGCGCCCCGGCCGTTGGGCGCGTGGCTGAATATATCCTTTCCCAGCGCGGGACTCTCCGCGATGCTTACGGTTTCGGTGATGCGCGTCCGGCACAACTCCTCGCCGAAACGGGCGGTCAGCTGCCCGGCGATATCGTGCGACATGCGCCGGCGTGAATCGAACCGCGTCAGCACGTAGCGGCGCTCGACGCGCCGCTTCAACACGTGTTCGAGCGCTCGCAGGGTGCGCTCCAGCGCAAACGCTCCTTTGAGCGCGAGGTAGTCGGTCGAGATCGGGATGAGCACCCGCTCGGACGCGAAAATACCCGACAGGGTGAGAACGCCGAGCATCGGGCAGCAATCGATCAGGACCGGACGTGTGCCGTCCCAGCCCGCATCCAACCCGAGCTTCAGCTTGTTGAGAATGTCCGGTCCCTTGCCGAACAGGGTATCCACCTTGATCAACTCGGCGTGCGCCGGAATGAGCTCGCCACCGAAGTGAACCGGCCGGGCAACGTCCTTGAGCGGCTTGCCCGCGTTGTAGTACGCAAACAGGCTCTCGCCGCTCCCCGCTCCCGGACTGAGGATCGAGCTGAGATGCGATTGCGCGTCCAGATCCACGAGCAGCGGCAACACCCCCCGCCGCGCGAGCGCCGCCCCCAGGTTGAGCACGGTCGTGGTCTTGCCGACCCCGCCCTTCTGGTTGAACACCGTCAGACGCGTTCCCATCCCGAATTCGTTATGCTAAGCTACTGGCGCTTCAGTGAAATTTGAAACGCTTCAGAGAATTTTGATTATCGCACAGGGCGACGAGATGACCTCACTCCGGCTAGCGCGTCAAACAGGCGCCGCGGCTTCGCCCATTCGTCCCGACACCCGACGACGCCGAGCGCGGCAATAAGCGCAATCGGCGCGCCTTACGGCGCGTTCCACAGAACTTTGGCGTGCGTATCACGTCGCCGTAAAAATTAATGGGTGATTTCATGTCTCTCAAGTCTCATTTGATGAATACCTACAGCCGGATTCCCGTGGCCTTTACCCGTGGCGAGCGCGTGTGGGTGTGGGACGAATCCGGCAAGAAATATCTCGATGCGCTCGCGGGAATCGCAGTCAACACGCTCGGTCACGGCCACCCGAAACTGACACGGGCGATCGCGGAACAAAGCTCGCGCCTGATCCACGCCTCCAACCTCTATCGCATCGCCGAGCAGGAGCATCTCGCGGAAAAGCTCGCGGCGGTGAGCGGCATGGATAACGCATTCTTCTGCAACTCCGGATGCGAGGCGAACGAGGCGGCGATCAAGCTCGCGCGCCTGCACGGCCACGGCAAGGGAGTGGAGAGTCCGGGGATCGTCGTCATGGACAAGGCCTTCCACGGCAGGACGATCGCGACCCTCTCCGCCACCGGCAACCGCAAGGTGCAGGCGGGATTCGAGCCGCTGGTGCCTGGATTTGTACGCGTCCCGTTCAACGACATCGAGTCGGTGCGTCAGGTCGCGGCGCACGACAAGAGCGTCGTCGCGGTGCTGGTCGAGCCGATCCAGGGCGAAGGCGGAATCAATATTTCCTCGATGCAGTACCTGCGCGACCTGCGCGAGCTCTGCGACCGTCAGGGCTGGTTCCTGATGGTGGACGAAGTCCAGTGCGGTCTCGGCCGTACGGGGAAGTGGTTCGTCTACCAGCACGCGGGAATCCAGCCCGACGTCGTGCTGCTCGCCAAGGGCCTCGCCTCGGGCGTGCCGATCGGAGCCTGCCTCGCCCGCGGAGCGGCCGCCGAAGTGTTCAAACCGGGAACGCACGGGTCGACGTTCGGCGGAAACCCGCTCGCCTGCGCTGCGGCCCTCGCGACGCTCTCCGCCATAGAAGAAGAGGGCCTGATGAAGAACGCGGAGCGCATCGGCGCGATACTGCTCGCCGGGCTGCGCGAGACGCTCGCGGGCCGTCCGGGGGTGAAAGAAGTCCGCGGGCACGGCCTGATGATCGGCGTGGAGCTCGACCGGCCGTGCGGAGAGCTCGTCAAGCGCGCGCTTGAAGAGGGCCTTCTCATCAATGTCACGATGGACAACGTCATCCGGCTGCTGCCGCCGCTCGTCATGAACGAAGTCGAAGCGCGCGAAGTGCTTGCCATCCTCGTGCCGCTAGTGCGCGCGTTCCTCGCTCAAGCTCCGACCGCGGAAGCCGCGCGCGCATGAAAAAAGCGCAGGCCCGGCTGCGGCACTACCTGCAGTTCAAGGACTTTTCGCGCGAGGACTACGAGCATCTTTTCGCGCGCACGCGCTGGATCAAGGACAAGTTCAAGCGCTACGAACGCTACTGGCCGCTCGAGGACAGGACGCTTGCGATGATCTTCGAAAAACCTTCGACGAGAACGCGGCTCTCCTTCGAGGCCGGGATGCACCAGCTCGGCGGCGCGGCGATCTACCTCTATACCCGCGACACGCAGCTCGGGCGCGGCGAACCGGTCGAGGACGCGGGACAGGTGATCTCGCGCATGTGCGACCTCGTGATGATACGCACCTTCGACCAGGAGATCATCGAGCGCTTCGCCGCGCATTCGCGCGTACCGGTCATCAACGGACTCACCAACGAATACCACCCCTGCCAGGTGCTGGCCGACATTTACACCTACATCGAGCAACGCGGCCAGATCAAGGGGAAGACGGTGGCCTGGATCGGCGACTCGAACAACGTCTGCAACACCTGGCTGCAAGCGGCGACCGTGTTCGATTTCAACGTGCACGTTTCCACCCCGCCCGGTTATGAAGTCGAACCCGAACGCGCCGGCATCTACGACGACTCCCACTACGAGAGCTTCACCGACCCGATGCAGGCGGCGCGCAACGCGGACCTCGTCACCACCGACGTGTGGACCAGCATGGGCTTCGAGTCCGAGAACGAGGAACGCAGGCGCGACTTCGAGGACTGGCAGGTGGACGCGGAGATGATGAAAGCGGCGAGAAAGAATGCCCTCTTCATGCACTGCCTGCCGGCGCACCGTGGCGAGGAAGTCGCGGCCGAGGTCATCGATGGCCCGCAAAGCACGGTCTGGGACGAAGCCGAGAACCGGTTGCACACCCAGAAGGCGCTGATGGAATTTCTCCTGCTCGGCAAGATAGCGAAGGGCAAAGACAAGAAGGTGAAAAGGTGAAAGACAAGATCAGGAAGGTCGTCCTCGCCTATTCCGGCGGTCTCGACACCTCGGTGATCCTCAAATGGCTGCAGGACACCTACCGCTGCGAGGTGGTGACCTTCACCGCCGACATCGGACAGGGCGAAGAGCTCGAGCCCGCGAGGAAAAAGGCGCGCAAGCTCGGCGTGCGCGAGATCTTCGTCGATGACCTGCGCGAGGAGTTCGTGCGCGACTTCGTCTTTCCCATGTTCCGGGCCAACGCCGTCTACGAGGGCGAATACCTGCTCGGCACGTCGATCGCCCGCCCGCTCATCGCGAAGCGCCAGATCGAGATCGCGAGGAAAACCGGCGCCGACGCGGTCGCGCACGGCGCGACCGGCAAGGGCAACGACCAGGTGCGCTTCGAGCTCGGTTACTACGCGCTCGAGCCCGGCATCCGCGTGATCGCGCCCTGGCGCGAGTGGACGCTGAGCTCGCGTGAAAAGCTGCTCGAGTACGCTCAGCGGCATCGCATCCCGATCGAGGGAAAGAAAAAGGGCGGCTCGCCCTATTCGATGGACGCAAATCTGCTCCACATTTCCTACGAGGGCCGGGTCCTCGAGGATCCTTCGCGCGAACCCGAAGAGGACATGTGGCGCTGGACCGTGTCTCCGGAGAAAGCGCCCAACCGCGCCGAGTATCTCGAGCTCGAGTACAGGAAAGGCGACATTGCCGCCGTCAACGGCAGGAAAATGAAGCCCGCCGCGGCGCTCGCCCTGCTGAACAAGCTGGGCGGGAAGCACGGCATCGGGCGCCTGGATCTCGTCGAGAACCGCTATGTCGGCATGAAATCGCGCGGCTGCTACGAGACCCCGGGCGGCACCATCATGCTGCGCGCCCACCGCGCGATCGAGTCGATCTGCCTCGATCGGGAGGTCGCGCACCTCAAGGACGAGATCATGCCGCGCTACGCGTCTCTCATCTACAACGGCTACTGGTGGAGCCCGGAGCGCAGGATGCTGCAGACGATGATCGACGCCTCGCAGGGGAACGTGAACGGCCGCGTGCGCCTGAAGCTCTACAAAGGCAACGTGCTGGTCGTCGGCCGCGACTCGAAGTCCGACTCGCTCTTCGATCCCGCGATCGCCACTTTCGAGGAGGACCGCGGTGCCTACAACCAGGCCGACGCGGCGGGGTTCATTCGCCTCAGTGCATTGCGCATGCGCATAGCGGCAAGGCTGCGGAAGAAGACGCGGCGCTGACGGCGCTCGCGGCCCGGCCTCTTTCCCCCAGGTCCTATTCGAACTTGTTGGTGAGCGTGCCGACGCCGTCGATGACGACGCTCACCGTGCTGCCGAGCTTCATCGAGCCTACGCCCACCGAAGTACCGCAGGCGATCACGTCGCCCGGCTCGAGGGTCATGTCCTGGGAAATCAGGCTTACCAGCTTCGCCGGCGAAAAGATCATGTCCGAGAGGGGATAGTTCTGCCGCTCCTCGCCGTTGAGGATGGTCTTCACCGTGAGCTTGCCCGGATCGACCTCCGTCTCGATCCACGGACCGAACACGCCGAAGGTGTCGAAGCTCTTCGCGCGCGTCCACTGCGCGAAGACGGGGTCCTTGGGGATGATCTCGATCGCGGTGACGTCGTTGACGCAGGTGTATCCGAAGATGTGCCTTGCCGCGTCGCCCTCGGGCACGCCGCTTGCGCGCCTGCCGATGACGATGCCGAGCTCGCCCTCGTACACCACCTTTCCGCCGTAGGACCTGGGAGAGCGGATGATCTCGCCGTGGGCGAGGAAGGAGTTGTTGCCCTTGAAAAAATACAGAGGTTCCTCCGGAACCGCGTGGTCGAGCTTCGCGAGCAGCTCGTAGTAGTTTTCGATCAGGGCGATCATCTTGCCCGGCTGGACCGGGGTGAGCAGTTTCGCAGCGCTCAAGGGGATCGCCAGCGACGTCGCCTCCGCGCCCGCGAACATGTTGCCCGAGTGCACCCGGACGGTGTCGCCTTCGAGCTTGCCGAAACATTCCCGTCCCTGATGGACGACGCGTACCCACTTTGCCACGATCTCTCCTTTTTGCTTGCCCGGGCCCGGGAGCGCTTGTCCGGCGCTGCGCTCGCCTGAAAACGCGTGATCATACGCTGTGCGGCACAGACTCCAAAGCTGCGTGCCAGATTTTACATGGCGAAATCCGCATGCGCCGCGCGTGCAGCTTGGCGATAATGGCGTCAGCATCTGTCAAAACCCGGCGACTCCCACTCTGACGCGAGAGCTCAATTGCGCATCTGCATCTATTCCGACCTCCATCTGGAGCGCTCGCCGTTCGTGCCACCGGCCAACGACGCCGACGTGATCGTACTCGCGGGCGACATCGACAACGGCGCGGCTGGAATCGAGTGGGCACGAGAGACCTTCGACAAGCCCGTGCTCTATCTCGCCGGCAATCACGAGTACTATGAGGGCGAGTTCGACGCGGTGCAGAAGGCCCTGGGGACGACGGCACGCAAGCACGCGTTGGAGCTGCTCGATTGCAGCGAAGTCGTCGTTGACGGTGTGCGCTTTCTCGGCTGCACTTTATGGACCGATTATTCGCTCGCGCCGCAGGCCGAACGTCCGGCGGTGATCGAAGCCTCGCGCAAGCTGCGCCCGGACTATCAGTTGATCCGCTTCGGTTCCCGCCTCCTCGCTCCGGAGGACGCCATCGCGTTTTACGCCCGCCACCGCGCCTGGCTGGCTGCGAAGCTCGGCGAACCTTTCCCGGGGAAAACCGTGGTCGTCACCCACTTCGCGCCGCACCCCCTTTCGATCGCGCCCGCCTATGTGGGCCATCACAACAACCCCGGTTTCGTCCTCGACCTCGAGGATCTGATGGGCCGCGCCGCGTTGTGGATCCACGGACACACGCACACCTTCTTCGACTATCGGGTGCGCGGCACGCGCGTGGTGTGCAATCCGCGCGGCTATCCCGGCGAGCCGACCGGATTCCGGCCCGACTTCGTGGTGGAAATCTGAAGTCTCGGACAGACGCGACGCGGCCGTCTCAGCCGCGCCGCCACGTGCCGAGCGAAATTGAAACCGGCGCGCAGCCTTCTCCGACCGGAAGCTGCGCGCGCCGCCAGACGATCGTGTTCCGGTCATCGGACACGCTGCCCTCCACCGGAAATTCTCCGGCCGGCGTCGCGCAGTGGTGGCCGTTCTGCTCCGACTCGAGCGCGTTCCTGATCGGCACGACTCCCACGAGCCGGCCGCCTTCAAGCTTGCCGCGAAACACCGGGCGGTTCGGATAGTCTTTGCGTGCGCAATCGGGAGTGCGGCAGGTTTCCACGAGCACGATCTCGATCGCGTCTTTCGACGAGCGCACTTCGTACCAGCTGAAACTGTTGCGCCACCTGCCCGACACTTCGCGCCTGGGCGCTCCTTCCCCCCTTGTGTTTTTGATCTCGTCCAAATGGCGCGCGCGCTCGGCGAGCGGATCGAAGGCCGGCGCGCTTCGCTCGTAGGCCGGCGGTACCCTCGGCGTGACGGATACCGCGGGAGGCGAAACGGGAACATCCGGCTGGCCTGTCGAGGTACAGAACTGCGGATTGAAACAACCCGACCCGCACCCGCGCGTGGCGAGGCTCCCGCTCAGCGAGGAACGCGCGCCCTCGCAGGTCGAGCTCGAACCGAAGGGCCCTTCCCTGCCGTTGCCACCCATGCCGATGTTCGTGCAGCCCGAGCAGTACCAGTCGAAATAGTAAGTGACCGCCGCGCGCGCGCTGACTGACAGCAGCAAAGCGCAGAAGAGGACGATCGCGCGATTCACTCGCTCCGCCCCGCGGCACCCCGCCGCTCTTTTTCGTACTGGTCATAACCCGGGAGCTCGCCCTTCGACTGTTCCATCGGCGTCGACTTGATGCCCTTGTTGTAGGCCCTGCTGCCTTCGTAGACGCCTTCCGCCGTGCAAGCGGAGAGCGCCGTCAATACGAGAGCGGAGAATAGGAACAGCGCAAATCTTTTCACGAGTGCTCCTCGAGAGTCGTCCTTGAAATCAGTTTGGTACGCGGCCCTTTACTGCGTTAGCCCGGGCACTATAGGTGATATGGCCGGCGGCATCCGCCGGCAGGCGCGCGCGCATCCGCGCTTTGAGCACCGCGAGATCCTCGGACGCCATCACTGCGAGCTTCGGACCGACGCTCGGCGCCCCGAGGATGGCCGTCCAGTAGTCATCGAAATCGGCGAATGTCCGTTGCACGGTGATCTCCCGCGTTTCAACGGCATCCAGATCTGCGCCAGTCCATAAGTCCATCATTGCGGCTATTCGAGACGCACCCGGGCTTGGCGGCACAGGAACTGCAACGCCCATCGCACGCATTTCAGCCAGCAACGGCTCGTAGGGAAATCCACCGCCAATCATGTCCCACGCATAGGCTGTGACGGCGCCGCCTGGGCAAACCACTCGCGCCATTTCGGCAACACCCTTGGCCGGATCGGGAACGAAGAAAATCACCAGCGGCATGACCGCCACGTCAAAAGTGTCGTCGGGAAAAGGCTGCGCCATCGCATCGCCCTGACGAAACTGCGCGACACGCGACGCGGGTCGTGTGCGAGCATAGGCCAGCTGTGCCTCAGAGGGGTCTATCCCCTGTACCGAGACTGGCGCACACCGCTCGACGAGCATTTCGGTAAAGGCGCCGTTGCCGCAGCCGACGTCGAGCCATCGCAAACCTGATTTTGGAGCAAGCCAGTCGAGGAAAGTCTCACCTGCAAGCTGGCTCCACTTCCCCATGTATCGTTCGTAGGCAGCCCCGTCGTCGAAGCGGATTTGGTTGGTCTCCATTGATGTTTTGGTTGGACTACCTGCGGAAGTGGCGCTATATCGCGGCGTCTCGTGCCGCCTAGACGTCATGTTCACCGGGCCGCTTCAGCGGCTCCGGTGCAGCTAAAGTTAGATTTCGTCACTGCGCGCGCCTTTGCCAAGATTGCACTCACGGCAGAGAATCCGCAAATTGTCGAATACAGTTTCGCCCCCCAACACCCACGGCTTGATGTGGTCTACGTGAATTTCTGCAGGTGGTACTGAGGGCGGCCCTCGACCGCACAAAAGGCAGCGGTTGCCATCACGCAGTAAGACTTTGTAGCGAAGACCCAGTGGAATGTCTCTTGGAGTTCGCTTCGCCTGGCTGACGCTCAGGGTGGAACCCGCGTCTTGAGGTTTGGGCTCTGATGGGGCAGTCGTGTCCTGATTGGCACGCTCGACAAATGCTTCAAGGGCTTTGAGCCACGTGCCCCACCCGAGTATGTACGCTTTAGGGCCGACGCGCGACGGCGGAAAGCGCATTTCTTTGTATTCCGGGGCACGCCCGTAGTGCGTCCATACCGCTAGCAGATTTTCGTAGCATTCTTCATCCGCGTATCGTGCGCTTAGAATATCCTGCTCTAGCCCAGCGACTTCAAGCGCCTCCTTCCACGAGGAGAATTCTCTGGCGATTGCGCGCGCACAACTGGTTGACGATTCGTACAGTTCTCTCTTCGTCAACGTCCGCTTTCCCAATCGCGCAGCCGCGCGCTGCATTTCGGCGACAATTCTCTCGCGCGTCAAAGGCGCGTTGGTAGTGTTGAACCGATGCCCCACACCAGCCGCTTCTAGCGCTTGCTTCCATCCTCCAAAGCGTGCACGCAGCGTCGTGGAATGCACTTTGGAGTGCTTGTTGAAGAATGGGAGAGTTAGCGGCCCCTCTGGCGCAAGTGATGCGACGCGTCGGATTTCAGCAATCAGATCGTCATTGGTGCGACTTGATAGCCGCTTCAGTTCAAAGTGATTCACGATGCGCAATAAAGAAATCTAACGTCCACGCCCACCGGCGCGCGCGCCCGAAGCCGTTCGAATTTGCACGGTGGCCCCGCGCGCGTACGAGTGCGGCGTGCTGTTAGAGCGCATTGATGTCAAAGTATGGTCGCACAGAGAGTGGCAACAGCGAAAAGCCTACAGCTATAGACGCGAAGTATCTGTGAAAACCGTCGCGTACCGCGAGTTTGGTGGTCTGCGGCGGCAGATGGCTTTCGAGCGGGGGCAACTCGATATCTTGAACGAAGGCGCGAAGGATAGAAACCGTTCTATCTTCGTATAAACCTACGACGCCTTGATCGCGACGAGGAGCGGCAACCTCGACCAAGGGAACAAGAGTTGTCGGCCAGCTTGGATCCGAAAAGGCGCGATATGCGGCACGGTGCGGCGTAAAGGTGTGCGCTCCAGCGGCATACCACCACGAATCAGGAATCTCGAACTCAAAGCCCTCATTTGGGTGCTGAAACTGCATGTGCGCTCTACTGGTTGAGCTGAGCGCCGCGCCCTTGGTTGTCGCCAAGCGGCAGCAACTAAGCGTCTTGGTCACTTGGCCATACTTGGCCATTGTCGATCGCCACACATGTTAAGAACTCCAAGCGATGATCTTGAGCAAGCTGACCTTCGGTCAAGTCAATCGGAACAGGCAATGTTTGGCCATTTCGATGCGCTTTGGTAATCTCCCGAAGTCGCTGACCGGCATAAGTTCGAAATTCTTCGCTCAGTGTCTCGGCCTGAGTCAGCGTGTGATAGTAAGCAGTCAAGGCGCGGAAGGCCGGCTCTCCGCGAAGCACAAAGCGACGCCCGATTTCGATCACCTTTGCCGGGAATTCTCGCTTGAGGCTCTCGCGCAATTCGTTGATACCCGCCGGTTCGTCGGGTGAACAGTGATACAGAGCAAAGAAATAAGATGCAAATCTATCCTCACCGCCGTCGAGGCCACGCTCTAGGGCGGCCGTAGAGTAGAACCCAAGTTTGGTCACGCGGTCACCTTTTCGCGCTCTAACGTCGCCCATGAGCGGCCGAGCAGGCGGGCGAAGCCCGCTTGCGAAGGTCCGCCTCGATGGGCCGGTTATGCCTCAACGCGAACCAACTGCCCAGGTCGGATGGTCGCGATCGCGGCCAAGCCAGCGGGAACAAGAGGCAGCAGGTCTTCGAGCGCATTGCTCGTAGCGCAGAGTACGACCACGCCAAGACGCCGGTTCGAGATGTTCTGCTGAAACTCGAGATTCTGGTCACCGGTC
>DATHHS010000019.1:0-3186 GCA_035317085.1 Burkholderiales bacterium | reverse complement strand
GTTCATGGCCAGCTGTCATTCGCTCTACGCGTTGTATGTCGAAGCGAGAGGCGCGGTGTAAACTCGTCATGCGCGGGCTTGACCCGCGCATCCATCCCACTTCGTAAGAGTCTTTCAAGGAAGATGGATGGCCGGGTCAAGCCCGGCCATGACGCATCAGTGGTGGCTCTCGTGTCCCGGACGCGGTGCGGCACGCAGTGCTGCTCCGCAGAGCCGGGACCCCGCTGCTTGCGCGCTCGCAGAAACCGGGGCCCCGGCTCTGCAGCGCACCGTTTCGCAAGTGCTGCACGCTGCGCTGCGTCCGGGGAACGGAGATCAACTTACTGCAGCCCCGTATCGCCTGAGGTGCGCTTTTTCGCGAGGTCCATCTCGGTCACCGCGATCAAAATCTCCGCGCGGGTTTTGAGATCCGGCGCTTCCAGCATCGCCTGTTTTTCCGGCGCGCCGTAAGGCGACATCATGGCGAGCGCGTTGACCAGCGCTTCGTTGGGCGCGCTCTCGACGCCTTCCCAGTCGACTTTCAGGTTGTTGGCTTTGAGAAAATCCGTCAGCACCGCGAGCAGCGCTTCGCGATCGACTTCCTCTTCGCCCTTGCGCGCGGTGAAGTCGTCGAGATAGGGGAAGTAATCCACCTTGCACTGCCGATAGGCGGTCAGCGCCGGGATTTCCTCTTGCACTTTAAATCGCGAGATGCCGGTGAGTTCGAGGATGTAGCGGCCGTCGCCGGCTTCGGCGAGCTGGGTGATGCGGCCGACGCAGCCGACGCGAAACAGCGCCGGCTTGTCCGCGCTTTTCGAGTGCGACACGTCGGGCTGGATCATGCCGATCAGGCGATGGCCGTCGCGCAGCGAGTCATCGACCATCGCGAGGTAGCGCGGCTCGAAAATGTTGAGCGGCATCTGCCCGCGCGGCAGCAGCAGCGCGCCGGGCAGCGGAAACACCGGGATCACTTCAGGGAGATCGCCGGGCCCGCGATAGTCGGCATTGATCGGCATCTGCGCGTTCCGGTGCTGCTCGCGAAAATTTTTATGAGAACAGGATCGTCGATAGCCGCTTGCGTCCGTCCACGGTGGCGTCGTCGGTCGGCCCCCACGCCTCGAAGAACTGCACCAATTGCTTGCGCGCGCCGTCCTCGTTCCATTTGCGGTCGCGCTTGACGATTTCAAGCAGATGGTTGGTGGCCTCGGCGCGGTTGCCGCCGGCATTGAGCGCCGTCGCAAGATCGAATCGCGCCTGATGATCGAGCGGATTCGCCGCGACTTTCTGTTCCAGCTCGGTGATCGGACCGAGCGCGTTGGCCTGCTCGGCGAGATCGATCATCGCCTGCACCGCCTTGACCGCGGCGTCCTCGCGCTTGGCGGTGGGCACCATCTCGAGCGTTTGCTTCGCCTGCTCGAGGGCGCCGGTGGTCGCGTAACATTTCGCGAGCCCTGCGAGCGCTGCGATATTAGTGGCGTCGAGCGCCAGCACCTCGGCATAGACCGAGGCCGCATTCACGGCATCGCCCTCGGCCAGCAGCGTCTCGGCCTCTTTCAGGATTTCCGCGATATTGGGCTCACCGGCGCCGGGCATGCCGGCGGTGAGCTTGTCGATGAACGCGGTGACCTGGCTTTCCGGCACCGCGCCCATAAAACCGTCGGCGGGCTGGCCGTTGACGAAGGCGATCACGGCGGGAATCGACTGGATGCCCATCTGCCCCGGGATCGCCGGATGCTCGTCGATGTTCATCTTGACCAGCTTGACCTTGCCCTTGGCGGCGCGGACCGCCTTCTCGATGATCGGCGTCAGCTGCTTGCACGGGCCGCACCACGGCGCCCAGAAGTCGATCAGCACCGGCTGGCGCTTCGACTCCTCGATCACGTCCTTCACGAAGGTCTGGGTCGTGGTGTCCTTGATGAGATCCGGCCCCGCCTGCGGCGCCGGTCCGCTGCCCTGCTCTAAAATAGTCACGTGGTCCTCGCCTGATGTCCCGAAACTGTGCCGGTTCTAGCACGCCCGGCGCGTCGCAGCCTTAAATGGCGCTGGAATGGCCGATTTGCAATCGGGCGGAACCGGGCGTGGCCGTCGAGGCATGCCCGGGACTGCGATTTCCGCGATCCGGCGCCGTTTCAGGCCGATTTGCCGCATGGGATGTCGCGTCGCGGCCGGTTCACGGCCGATTTGGCCGCGTTTCGCACCTGTTGCATTCATGGGCCGCATTTGGCATAGCTCTGCCCGTTGCCGGCGCTTGCCGCCGCCAATCTCTCGGATGCGGGTGTAGCTCAGTGGTAGAGCACGACCTTGCCAAGGTCGGGGTCGAGGGTTCGAATCCCTTCGCCCGCTCCAGGATTTTCTAAGATGGCAAGCTGAACGAAGGCCCGCGAACGTCGCGGGCTTTTCGGTTTTGGTGGGCTCGATATTTGTGTAATTTATTTAGGGCAGCGCCATGACGGGGTGGACTCCCCACAACGGCCTGACAATTTCAGTTCAGTGCACACCGATAAGCTTACGGGACGTTTGATAAATCTATTCTAATGCGCTTCCGCTCACTTATGCTCGTATCCTTCCAAGTAGGTGCATCTGGACCTGTCTCATTTCCATGTGCATTGATTTCGTTTGTCTGACTAAGTGTGCAACTAACGTGAACTGCCTGAATCTCGGCAAAAACCGTATCGGGAGTCGTCAACTTTGCAGCCTTCGCGTTGAGCGCGTCATACTCGGCGAACGTTAAGTCCTCTAACAATGGCTTCGCATCACGTTGTCGATCTGCGGACAAGGTGTCGTAGCAGGCCTTAAGCGGTGCCCAAGGCGGATGAGTCAATTTTACATCTACCTTAGGCGGCATCACTTGCACGAGCATGTCAAATCTGCCACCCCGGCTGAATGCCGCGTCGAAGCCGCTGATGTAGTTGGTCGCCAGCAAGAATACTATTTTCCGCTCATCGTTTATCGAAGCTAGCTTAGGAAGCATTGCGGTCGTAATGAACCTCGACAAAAGTTCTTCCGCCCGCGCTCGATCACGGCCCATTTCGTCAAATTCATCGAGCAATACGACTACCTGCTCTGTCATCGTCAGCATGCTGAACAGCCGATTTGCCAACGCTTGAATACGATCGAGTCCTTCCTGGACGAGATAAGACGGATCAACGGACAGTACCGGCCAACCGAGATACTTTCCGATGTGACCTGCTAGCTTCGTCTTTGATG
>DATHHS010000018.1:0-2518 GCA_035317085.1 Burkholderiales bacterium | reverse complement strand
GCAGAGCGGTTCGGCCGAACTCGCCCAGCAGCGACTGTTGCCTCAACCGGTACGGAAGTTCCTGCCTCGTCGCGACTGTGGACGGGACGGGAGACGTCACGGATTCTGTCCACGCGGGGGTTGGCATGAATTCGTCCCTTCAAAATCCAGGCACCTGGCCGGCCCTCGGCTTGTAGCATAGTAAGTTGCCCGGTTGGGACGAGTCCGCTTCCAGTTTGCCTTGCGGGATAGGGGATCGCGCGCGCAGACCCTCTTTCGGAGCGTCTAATGCTAGGCGCGGCATTGCTGGAAGACTCCGTGGTACGTCTTAATAACGGAACTTATTGTTCCAACACTTCTTAGCCCTGCCGGGGGACTGCAACGAGGCAGCCAGGGGGAGATTGGCTTGAACGACACGGTTACGATTCTGGTCGTCGAGGACGACCAGCTTATTCAGGCTATGATCGAAGAAGCGCTTTCAGACGGCGGCTTTGCCTCGGCCCTGACAGCGTCCGGCGAGGAAGCAATTACGCTTCTACGGGACGACAAATCCAAATACCGGGCGGTCGTGACTGACATCAACGTGCTGGGAAAGCTCGATGGATGGGAGGTCGGTCGGTCTGCCCGAGAGATCGATCCGACGATGCCCATCATCTACATGACCGGCACTCACGTGGAGGAATGGGCGTCCAAGGGCGTCCCTAACAGCCTACTGCTTGCAAAGCCCTTTGCCCCTGCTCAGATCGTAACCGCGATATCCCAGCTTCTTAACGCGACCCCGCCGGTCCCGCCCGCAGACTAGCGAGCCGGCCTCATGGCGAGAAAGCTGAAGAAACTATCAAACCTCGCTGGGCTTCTTCGACTAGCCATCGCGGCCGAGCGGGCCGCATTGGAAAGGCGCTCGCAAGCCGAGAACGCCCGTTGGGAGAAGCAGAAGCACAAGCTGGACCTCGCCGTACGCCGGGCTCGCAAATAGCTCACATCGAAGGGGAGCGCCGTCAAGGCCCCTGCCCGCGTGGCCGTAGCGCCCCGGCCGGGCGATCCAAATCAGAGCAAAAAATTTTTGACTCCCCCTTGAAACCAAAAACGGCTTTTGTAATTTCTAAGTCGCCACCGCAGGGTGGCTCCCGGGCGCCTGATGGGCCCGGGAAATCCAGACGGGCACCGGTCGTGTCCGGTGCCGCTATTAACCATTTTGCTCTTAGGAGGATCTGGCTATGCGCACTTATGACTTCGCTCCCCTCTTCCGGTCGACCATCGGTTTCGATCGTCTATTCGACCTCGCCGAGACCGCCCAGCGCGGTGCCGAGGAAAGCTATCCGCCCTATAACATCGAACGCCTGGCCGAAGACCGTTACCAGATCACGCTGGCGGTCGCGGGTTTCTCGCCGGATGAAATCTCGATCACTGCAGAGCAGAACGTCGTCACCATCGAAGGCGGCAAAACCGAGAAAGCCGAGCGCGAGTTCCTTTACAGGGGTATCTCGACCCGGCACTTCAAACGCCAGTTCAACCTGGCCGACTACGTCCAGGTCAAGAACGCGTCCTTCGACAACGGTCTGCTGAAGATCGAACTGGTCCGGGAGATTCCCGAGGCCATGAAGCCGCGGCGGATCGCCATCAACGGCGCGGCGCAGGCCAACGTGCACCAGATCGAGTCCAAGGTGGCTTGAGCGAACGCGTATAGCGGCGGCCCGGAGTTTCGGGCTGCCGCCCCACCCGTCTTCGAATGGAGGAAACCATGCGGCCGACGACCGCCACAGACGACAACGTCTTCGACTTTCAAGCGCTCCTGCACCCCGGCACCGTCTTCGAGCACCCCAAGGGACGTGCTGATGCATCCGTCCCTGACGCTGGCCGAGAAGCGAGCAATCCTCGCCTCCTGGGCATCGGACGCTTCGGCGATCGCCTCTTGTCCTGCTCTACGCGCTCCGGAAGGCCTGAAGAATGCCGGTCAGCATCGACGCCATCCTCGAAGCCTTATGCGAGCTCGATGGCGGTCCACGGAACCCGCCCGGTGGAAAGCCGCAACGCCGGTTTTCCACGGCGCGCGCGCAGGCCGGCTGAAGGTACGGGGTTGAACTCCGTCTACCCGGCAGGTGCACGCCGGCCGCTGCGGCATTCAGAAACCATCCCTTCCATTCGGCAGGAGATGCGCGATCTCCGCGGCAAGTTGCGCTTGCGTGTAGGGTTTCGCGAGGCGTGCGACGTCTACCACTTCACTTCCTTCCAGCTCAGCGAACCCCGTCGCAAGCAAGATCGGAAGTCGAGGATACTGGCGGCGCACTTCTCGGGCCAGTTCGATTCCTGTCATCCCTGGCATCGCGTGATCGGTTATCAAAAGGTCAGCGGCAAATCCACCTTCAAGAAGCCGCAACGCCTCAGTGGCGGAATGCGATTCAATCACCTGGTGTCCCAGGTCTTCCAGTAGATCGACAGTACTGCCGGCGATCAGAAGATCGTCGTCTACAAAAAGAATCTTCGCTGGCCCCGAGGCTTGAGTAACGATGTTCGGCGTGCGTCCGGAAGGCAGCGACGT
>DATHHS010000017.1:0-4124 GCA_035317085.1 Burkholderiales bacterium | reverse complement strand
CCGTATGACGGTAGAACGGGTCGAACACGCGTTCACGCTCGACCTCGGGAACCCCCGCGCCGTGGTCGCAGACGGCCAGTTCCGCGCCATCCCCGGCGCGGGAGACGCGCACTTCGATCGGCGGAGCGCCGTGGCGTTTTGCGTTTTCCAGAAGATTGCGAATCATCCGGCGCAGTAACCGCGGATCGCCGCGCACCGTGACCGGCTCACCGTCGAGTTGGGTGTCGTCGTAGCGCGCGCATTCTTCGGCGGCGAGCGCGAGCAGGTCGACATCTTCATCCGCTTCCAGCCGCTTCAAGGCGTCGAGGCGGCTGGCGAGCAGGATCTCGTCGATCAAGGCGTCGAGTTCCGCGATGTCCTGCTCGAGCCCGGCCTTACGCACCGGATCGGCGCTCTCCTTCATCAGCTCCACGGCCATGCGGATGCGGGCAAGGGGCGTGCGCAACTCGTGCGAAGCGTTGGCCAAAAGCGTCTTGTGCGCGCCGACCAGTTCCTCGATGCGGCCGGCCGCCCGATTGAAGCTTTCAGCGAGCCGTGCCACCTCGTCGCCACCCTCGACCTTGACGCGCGCCGAGAGCTCGCCCGCACCCAGCGACTCGACACCCGCCTGCAAGCGCTCCAGGCGCGAAGTCAGCCGGCGCACCATCGGGTAGGCGCCGACACCGACGGCGAGCGCAAGGAGCGTCAGCACGAGAAACAACCCGTAAGGCGCATACCGGTGGCCGCGAGGCGCGCGCGCCTCGAGCCACCTGCCGTCGGGCAGGCGTACCGCCCAAGCGGGGCCGCCCCAGCGATGAATCCAGCCGCCGCGCTCGCGGCCTGCCTCGGGTGCGGGCAGCGGCGCACCCACTGCAGCGAGCGGGGAGCGGTCCGGAGCGAAGAGCGCGATGTCGGCGCGCAGGTTGGCGGCGAGCTTCTCAAGCGCCGCTTGCTGCTCGGCCTTCGGTGCTCCCGCGGGCGGCAATGCATTTTGCGCAAGCGTCGCCGCCACTTCATGGGCCTGGCTCCATGGACCGGCGTCGCCAAACGCTCGCCAGAGCAGGCCCACGGCGAGCGCGAACACTGCGAGACTCGCGAGCACGGCGAAATAGATGCGAACGTAGAGCTTGCGCATCCCGCCCTCGATCAGTCCTGCGCCTTGGCGAAGACGTAGCCGGCGCCGCGCACGGTGACGATGCGGCGCGGCCTCTTCGGGTCGTCTTCGATCGCCGCGCGGATGCGCGACACGTGTACATCGATCGAGCGGTCGAAAGCCTCCAGCGGCTCGCCCTTGACGAGGTCCATCAGCGTTTCCCTAGACAGCACGCGGCCCGCGTTCTCGGCGAGCGCCACGAGCAGCGCGAACTGGTAGCTGGTGAGCGAACGCGCCTCGCCGTCCACATTCACGGAGCGCGCGTCGCGGTCGATCTCGATGCGTCCGAAGCGCAGCAGCCTAGAAGCGGCGGCCCCACTTTTGCGCCGGCGCAGGATCGCGCGCAGGCGGGCAAGCAGTTCGCGCGGCTGGAACGGCTTGGGAAGGTAGTCGTCGGCGCCGATCTCGAGGCCGACGATGCGATCCGCCGCGTCGCCGCGTGCAGTGAGCATCAGCACCGGCGTGTCCGATTTCGCGCGCAGCTCGCGGCACACGTCGAGTCCGTCCATGTCGGGAAGCATCAGGTCGAGTACCAGCGCATCGAACGGCTCACGCGCAAGCCGGTCTAGCCCCGCGCGGCCCGCGGCGGCGATCGAAACTCGAAAACCCGCCTCGCCGAGGTACTCGGACACCATCTCGGCGAGGCGGGCGTCGTCTTCGATCAGGAGAATGCGCTCAGGCACGCACAGACTATAGCTGCTTCAGCCGCGCTGGCCGTGCCAGCGGTTGACGCGCGCTGCGAGTGCCTTGCGCTGGACGGGGGTGAGCACTTCGGCGGCGTCGGCAAGGGCTTGCGCGATGCGCCGCGACGCCTGCTCGGCGAGCCGAAGGTGTTCGGTGCGCAATGCCTCGATCGCGGCACGGTCGATGGCGTCCCCGGTGAGCAGCTCGACCGCTTGCTTGTGCGCACCCTGCATTTTCTCGCGAAGCGGCAGCAGGTCTTTCGCCGCCTGTTTCAAGATCGGTGCCAATTTCTGCTTTTGCTCGTCGGTGGCGTCGATCTCGACGTAAAGGTGCTTGAGCATGCGATCGAGGTGCTCGTCCATCTGCGCGGGATCGAGCGGCCCGGCCATGAAACCGCCGCGGTGCCAGCCGCCAAACCCGCCGCCGTGGGCGAAGGCCTTGATGCCGATACCGGCGGCGATTCCGCCGACCAGCGTCGCGATCGCCGCGCGCCTGAAGAAGCGGCGGCGGGGTTTCTGGTCTGAACTCGAACTCTGTGTCGTGTTGCTCATGATCGACTCCTTTCGTGAATGATCGTTAAGGGGCGTCGCCCCTCCGAGGGGAATTTCTTCCCGTGGAGAGCAGTCTCGCCGCGGGCCGTAACCAGGATTTGTCTGGCAGGTAAAGTTACGTAAAGCGGTGCGCGTCGGCGTTGACGAATCCGATATCTGCCGCGCCGGGTTCGAGCATGAGGCCTCCAGCGGGCGCCGGCGACGCTTGATTCCCGCGCCGTTGAGGCGGACACTTCCTTTCGGAGGAAGGACAAATGAAACTATCTGCATGGGTGGGACTGCTGCTCGTCGCCTTGTGTATGCAAGCGGCCCACGCGCAGGAGCCGGCCGATTACCCCTCGAAGCCCATCCACATCCTGGTCGGCTTCACTCCGGGCGGGGGGCCTGACATCACCGCGCGCTACGTCGCGGTGAAACTCGGCGAAGCCTGGAAGCAGCAGGTGATCGTCGACAACCGCCCCGGCGCGGGCGGCACGGTCGCCGCGGGCACCGTCGCGCGCGCTACGCCCGACGGCACCACGCTGCTTTCCGTTTCTTCCGCGCACGCCATCGCACCCGTCCTGTATTCGAATCTGACCTACGACACTTTCAAGGATCTTTCCGGCGTCACGCTCTCCGCGAGCTCGAAGTACGTGCTCGTCGTCTCGCCTTCGCTCGGCATCAAATCGGTGAAGGAGCTGATCGCGGCGGCGCGTGCCAAACCCGGCAGCCTCAACTTTTCCTCCGCGGGCGTGGGCAGCGGCACGCATTTCGCCGGAGAGATGTTCAAATCGATGGCGGCGATCGACGTCGTGCACGTTCCCTTCAAGGGCATCCCCGAGGCGCTCACCGAGACCATGACCGGGCGCGTGCAGTTCTTCATGGCGCCCATCGCGAACGCGGTGAGCCAGGTGAAGGAGGGCAAGCTCGTCGGCCTGGGCGTCTCCTCCACCGAACGCGATCCGCTCCTGCCCGAAATGCCGACGATCGCGGAGGCTGGCGTGCCGGGCTACGAGTCGATACTCTGGTTCGGGCTCCTCACCTCGTCCGCCGTCCCGTGCCCTATCATCGCCAAGCTCAACCGCGAAATCGTGCGCATCCTCTCCGACCCCGACGCGAAACAGCGCTGGACCCCGATCGGCATGCAGCCGCATCCGACCACGCCGGAGGGATTCGACAAGCTGATTCGCGATGATGTGGCGGCGTTTACGAAGATTGCGAGAGTAGCGAATATCAAGGCGGAGTAGCGATCCCGCCCTAACCCCGTTGGTCCTGCCTCCGCGTTTACCGTTTCATGCCCGATCAAAGGGCGACATTTGAAACGGCAGATGCCGGACGAAAGGGGTTAAACGATGATGCTTCATCGATGGAAGAGTATCGGGGCCGCGCTGGCGGTGATGCCAATCGCGTGCGGCGCGGCATTTGCGCAGGACGCCTCCCGAATCACCGCCGTGACGCTCTACCCGGGCAGCGCGACGGTCGAGCGGAGTGCGAGAGTCACGCCGGGCATGACGCGGCTCGAAATCTCCGGGCTGCCGGCGAATTTCGATCCGCAGACGGTGCGCGTGGAATCGGATGCGGGCGTGCGCATCGGAGAAGTCTCGACTCAGGACCAGAGCCGCACCGGCGCCCCGAGTGCGCGCGAGTCGGCGATCGAGGAAAAAATCCAGGCGCTCAAGGACCGGCAGGCGGTGCTCGACGTGGATGCCAGGTCGGCGGAGATGACTGCCGAGTTCATTTCGCGCCTAGGTGCGCCCGCGGCGGAGAAGCCCGCGCCC
>DATHHS010000016.1:0-15630 GCA_035317085.1 Burkholderiales bacterium | reverse complement strand
GTGAAGGCGCTGCTCCTCGCGGGCACGGCGGCCTTCAACCGGAACAACTACTCCGATGCGATACGCCATTGGGAACGGGTGCTAGGGCTTCTCCCGGCGGATTCCGATGCGATTGGAAGGGTTCAGACGAGTCTCGCGGAGGCGCGCGCTCTGAACGGTACGCCGGGCGGAAAAGCGCAGATCGCGAAACCTGCACAAGCCCGGGGCGGCAGCCGGGTGAGCGGCGTGGTCCGGCTCGCCCCTGCGCTCGCCGGAAAAGTCGCGCCCAATGACACCGTTTTCATTTTCGCCCGGGCCGCCGAAGGCCCGCGCATGCCGCTCGCAATCCTGCGCAAGCGCGGGAGCGATCTTCCCGTCGAGTTCACGCTCGACGACTCGATGGCGATGGGACCGCAGATGAACCTCTCCGCTTTCCCGCGCGTGGTGATCGGCGCGCGCGTTTCGAAATCCGCCAATGCGAACCCGCAGGCGGGCGACCTTCAAGGCTCGAGCGCGCCGATCAATGTGGGCACGGGCGGCATAAACGTGTTGATCGACACAGAACTGCGCGAAGCGGCCGGCAAATAATGCAAACCACGATCGTCGGGACGGGTTCGCCATGGCACGCGGAAAAACCTTGAGCGCCGGGGCGTCGACCGCGGACGGTCGCCTCGCCGAGAACGTGATGCATTTCGCGCGCGTGCTGCGCGCGGCGGGTCTTCCGATCGGCCCGGACCGGATGCTCGACGCGGTACGGTCGCTGGAAGTCGCCGGCGTCGAGCGGCGCAACGATTTCTATTGGACGCTCGCAAGCGTGTTCCTCGACCGGCGCGAGCAGTTCGAGATCTACGATCAGGCCTTTCACATTTTCTGGCGCGACCCGCAGTTGCTCGAACGCGTCATGGCGATGTTCCTGCCGCAGGTGTATGGCCGGCAGGACCGCGACGAGCCGCGCGACGCCTCCAAGCGGATTGCCGAGGCGCTCAGTCCCGAGCCGGAGAAACCCATAGAGGATCCGGCCGAGGCACCGCAGGAAACTGAACTCGACGCGACCCTGAGCTTTTCGCCACGTGAAGTGCTGCAGCACGCCGACTTCGAGACGATGACGAACGAAGAGATTTCCCAGGCGAAGAAAATGCTCGCGAACCTGCGCCTGCCCATCCCCGAAATCCGCACCCGGCGCTTCGAGTCCGATCCTCATGGTGCGCGGGTCGATCTGCGCGGCAGTTTTCGTGCAAGTCTGCGCAACGGCGGCAAGATCATTCCGTTGAAACGCCGCTCGCCGCAGCGGCGCCACCCGCCGCTCGTGGTGCTATGCGATGTGTCCGGATCGATGAACCGCTACTCGAGAATGTTTCTCCACTTCCTGCACGCGATAACCAACGATCGCGACCGGGTGACGAGCTTCGTCTTCGGCACCCGGCTCACCAACATCAGCCGCTACCTGCGCCATCGAGACATCGACGTCGCGATGAGCGGAGTGTCCGATGCAATCGCCGACTGGTCCGGCGGTACGCGCATCGGGCAATGCCTCGCCGAATTCAATCTGCGCTGGTCGCGCCGGGTGCTCGGGCAAAATGCCGTCGTACTGATGATCTCGGACGGCCTGGACGGCGACGTCGGCGAAGGCCTCCCCCGCCAGATGGAACGCCTGCATAAATCCTGCCGCAAGCTCATCTGGCTGAACCCGCTCCTGCGTTATGAGGGATTCGAAGCGCGGCCGGCAGGCGTTCGCGCGATGCTGCCGCACGTGGACGAATTCCTGCCGGTGCACAACGTCGCCAGCTTGATCGACCTCGCGCGCGCGCTCGAGGGCTCGCACCAGTATCGCCGCGCGGCCTGATCGGCGGCCGCAAGCACCGACCAAAAGCTCCAGGCGATCAATCGGCGAATCGAGCAAAGTACACTTGAGCAGACCTCGCCGTCTGCCCTAGAATGCTCGGTCCAGGGCGGCAGCAAGCCGCCATCGGGAGGATTCCATGTTTCTGCACCGTCAAAGGTCGGTACAAACCCGTTTGTGGGTTACGGCCTTTCTGATTTGCGCCAGCCCGCTATCCTTTGGACAAACGGTTGGTACTCTGACGTTAACCGAAGGAAGGATTGCGCTCATTAGAGGCGCGACGGCCTACACCGCCATACAGGGCGTGCGGCTGCAGGGCGGGGACATCCTGGCGGTCGACCCCAAGGGGCAGGCGCAAGTCGAGTTCCAGGACGGCGCCATTCTCAATCTCGCCCAGGGATCCCGCGCGATGTTGCTGGGCGGCGCCCGCGGCGAAGAGGAGATCGCGTTGCAATCCGGCTGGGCGAAGTTTACGCAGAAGAAATCGGGTAAAGGCAGGCCGTACCGCTACCAGATGCCGCTCGCCCGGCTCAGCGCCGGCGAAGCGACGGGGGTGCTCCATCCGGGCGGTGACTTCAACGAAATCTTCCTCGAGTCGGGCGTCGGGAGATTCGTGGAGTTGGCGAAAGGCGGCGAGCCCGCCGGCGGCCGCGATGTGAAAGGCGGGGAATTCATCGCCCGAAGGAGCGGGCAGCCGGCGACCGTCGCGCCGCGTCCCTCCTCGGAGTTCATCAAGACCATGCCGGGACATTTCAGGGACGACCTTCCGGTATTGATCGGTCGCTTCAAGACGAGAAAGGCCGAGCCAAAGCGCGAGCACGAAGTGTCCTACGCCGAAGTCGAGACCTGGCTGAAGGCAAGCCCGTCGATCCGCAGGAATTTCACCGATCGTTTTCAAGGCCGGGTAAAGGACGCGGGATTCCGAAACAAGCTGATCGAAAATATGCAAGAGCATCCGGAATGGGATCGGGTCCTCTTTCCGGAAAAATACGAGCCGAAAGATCTGAACCAGCAATAACGCATCGCACCTCGGAGGGAATGCACATGAAACTGATCGTCAAGTTCAATCTGGTGTTTCTCCTGATTTTCATAATCGGGCTGGCCATTGCGGCCTATATATCCCGCGACCTCCTGCAGCGGAACGCCCGCGACGAGGTTCTGCAAAATGCGCGAATCATGATGGAATCGGCGCTCGCCACCCGCACCTACACGAGCAACCAGGTGCGCCCGCTCCTGGAGACGCAGATGAAGTACGAGTTCCGGCCCCAGTCCGTCCCGGCGTTCGCAGCGACCGAGCAATTCAACGATCTGCGCAAGAAATTCTCCGACTACACCTACAAGGAAGCGACGCTGAATCCGACCAACCCGCGCGACCGCACCTCCGACTGGGAGACCGAGATCGTGAACCAGCTGCGGCAGACCCCGGATCTCGCCGAAATCATCGGCGAACGCGAAACCCTGACCGGCCGCGCCCTGTACATGGCGCGCCCCATCCAGATAAAGAACGCGGCCTGCCTGACCTGTCACAGCACCGTTGAAGCAGCGCCGAAGACCATGATCGAGTTGTACGGTCCGGCCAACGGCTTCGGCTGGAAGTTGAACGAGGTGGTCGGCGCGCAGATCGTATCGGTTCCCATGGCCGTCCCCGTCAAGCGCTCTGACGACACGTTCAAGGTATTCATGATCTCGCTCACGGCGGTTTTCGCTTTCATCTTCATCGCCCTCAACCTGATGCTCCACTACATCGTGATCTGGCCCGTCACCCGGCTGTCGCAGATCGCCGACCAGGTCAGTCTCGGAAAACTCGATGCTCCAGAGTTCACAAGCAAGGGAAAGGATGAAATCTCCATTCTGGCCGGTTCGTTCACCCGCATGAGAACGAGCCTGACGCAGGCCATGAAAATGCTCGGGGAGTGACCAGCCGCAGTGCGGCTTTCCGGTGAAGGCTCGTGACCGATCTCCAGCAACTGGGTAAGTACAAGATCGTCGAAGTCATCGGCGAAGGTGCGCTGGGGACCGTCTACAAGGGAATGGACCCGGCGCCCGAGCGCCCCGTCGCGCTGAAAACCTTCCGCAAGGAACGCCTGGGCCGCGATCTCTCGGGACAGATCGTTGCCAGGTTCAAGAATCAGGTGTTGGCGGCGGGACGGCTGGCTCACCCCGGCATCGTCGACACTTACGACTACGGCGAAGACGACAGGATCGCCTACGTAGCGACGGAATACCTACAGGGTCGCGGGCTGAGCGAATTTCTCGCGCTGCGCCTGCGCCTCGGACTCGACGACATCCTGAGCATCATGACCCAGCTTCTGGAGGCTCTGGATTTTGCCCACGAAAACGGCGTTATCCACCAGGATGTGAAGCCCGCGAACATCATCATGATGCTGAGCGGGCGGCTCAAAGTCTCGGATTTCTGGATCGAACGCCTCGACAGCAGCCTGGCGCAGCAGGCGGGTACGCTCATGGGTACCCCGGCCTACATGTCTCCCGAGCAGTATTCCGGGCTGAAGGTGGACCGGCGCAGCGATATCTTTTCGTGCGGGGTCGTTCTGTACGAGCTGCTCACCGGGAGCAAGCCCTTCGAAGGATCCGAAAGAACCGTCGGCTACAGGATCTGCAACGAAGCGCACCGCAATGCCTCCGAGCTCAATCCGGCAGGGGTTCCCCCGACGATAGACGCCGTCATATCCAGGGCGCTCGCCAAAAAAGCCGAGGAGCGTTACCCCACCGCCCGGGAATTCTCCGGTGCGCTCGCTTCGAGCTTCAAAAGCGGCGGCGAGGGTCCGGCTTCGGCCGAGGCTGGCGATCAGGCGACCCGCGCCATGCCGAAGGAACGGCCCGACGCAGGCTTCCGGCCTCCGGTATGGGAAGCCGAACAGTTGCGCGCGCTCGAAGAATTGCTGGTGTTCCAGGTGGGTCCATTGGCAAAGATGCTGATAAAACAATCGGCAAGGACCGCGGCCGACGGCCCGGCGCTGGTGGGCCTGCTGGCGAAGTACATCCCCACCGAGGCGAAAAAAAGGGAATTCATCGCCGCGGCCCTGGACAAGGTCGCTGCCAGCGCAAGGTCTGAAGCGGCGGCGCAACAGGCGACGGTCCATCTATCCAAGAATCTGATCGATCCCGGCGAGATCGACAAGGCGGCGAGCCGGCTTGCACCTTACCTTGGCCCGATCGCCAGGGTGCTCGCAAAGAAAACTCCCGGGCGTACGAGCGACCTGAAAGCCTACTATCGGCACCTCGCCGAAAACCTCGACCCCAAGGACCGGGCGCGGTTCCTCAAGGACGCCGGGTACGAACCGTAGCGAAACGCCTACGCCTTCAGCCCCGGCAGGAGTTTCAGCGCGTTGTCGCGCTCGATCGCGCGCAGGTCCTTCGGCTTGAAGCGAAACGCCTTCAGTCCCTCGATTTCCTCGGCGCCGTCGCGGAACGGGAAATCCGAGCCGAACAGCACTTGCGAGGGCGCGGCGATCTTCATCAGCGCCGAGAGCGCGCCCGAATGGTTTCCCTGCGCCGTGTCGTAGTAGAACTTCCCCAGCTCGTACATCACGCCCCTGGGCATGCGCTCCTTCGCGCGCTCTTTCATGTCCACCTCCTGGCGGGTGAACCGGCTGAGCAGGAACGGCATCGTGCCGCCGCTGTGAGAGAAGATCCAGCGGATGTCGGGATAGCGCGCGGCGGTGCCGCTGAAGACGAGGCTCGCGATGCTGCGCGTGGTGTCGGTCGCGTATTCGATCACGCCGGGCGGCAGGCCCTTCGCGATGTTCCGGCAGCAGTCGGGCGTGAGCGGGTGCGTATACACGACCGCCTTGCGGCGGTTGAGCTCCTCGTACACGGGCGCGAACGCCTCGTCGCCGAGGTACTTGTCCTGGTAGCTCGTCATCAGGCCGATGCCGTCCGCCCTCAGCGTATCGAACGCATATTCGATTTCCTTGAGGCTGCCTTCCGCATCCGGCAGCGGAATCTGGGCGAAGCTGCCGAAGCGGCCCGGATGATCGCGCGCGAGCTGCACCGCGTACTCGTTCGACTGGCGCGCCAGCCGGCGCCCTTTTTCGATGTCGCCGAACCACACGGCAGGTTGGATGAGCGAAATGACCGACATCGCGATGCCGCTCTTGTCCATGTCCTCGAGCGACATCGCCGGGCTCCACTTCACGCGACCGCCGCCGCCCTGGCGCATGCCCGCGACCTCGTCGAGGTACCCGGGTGGGACCAGATGATGATGCACGTCGATCCGGAAGCGCTTGCCGCCTGAAGCGACCGGGGGGGTCTTCGCCGCTTGCGCCATCAGCTCGCCCGGGAGCAGCGCGGCGGCGCCCAGCGCGGCGAGCTTGCCGAGGAAACCGCGACGCGGCGGACAGCATGCACAGGACAGGCTGGAACCGATTTCCGGAATATTTTTAGAATCAGGCACTGTGGACCCCTTCTTGCGAAACCTTCGCGGAAAATATCCTATCATGGCGATCATTTTGCTTTCCTCCTGCAGTGTCCCATAGCAAGGGAGATTAGAATGAACCGAACAAGATTGCACGCTGCAAGCGCCGTGCTCGCTGCCGCCGTCGTGGCGAGCGGCTGCGTCAGCAAGGGCGCCTACGAGAAGCTGGGGGCGGAGAAGAATCAGGAGATCGACGCACTGCAAAGGCAGCTCGGCGGACTCCAGGAGCAGGTGCAGAGCCTGCAGAAGCAGAAGACGTTGCTGGAACAGCGGATCAGTGCCCTCGAGCAGCAAAAGACCCACTTGCTGGCCATATGCCGGTAGTCCTTCACGACGAGGTTCAGCCGGTGACCGATGCCAGGACGCGCGGAGCTTGCATGAACTCATGGCGAGGCGCATGGCTCGCAAGCCTGCTCGCTTGCGCTGCGGCGTGGGCGCAGGATCCGGCGCCAAGCTATCCGAGCCGACCGATCCGCATCATCGTTCCCTTTCCGGCGGGTGGCGCGGCCGACGCGCTGCCGCGCATCGTCGGCGAGAAACTCGCAGCGAAGTGGGGCCAGCCGGTCATCGTCGAGAACCGCGCCGGGGCCTCCGGCAGCATAGGCGCGGAGGCCGTGGCGCGCGCCGATCCGGACGGTTACACGCTCCTCGCCACGCCACCGGCTCCGCTCGTCATCAACCCGAGCCTCTATGCGCAGCTCCCCTACGACCCAACCCAGTTCGTGCCGGTGACGGTGATGGCAGCGATCCCGAGCGTGCTGCTCGTCAACGCGGCCAAAGTCCCGGCGAGCACGCTCCAGGAATTCGTCGCACTGGTGCGCGCAAACCCGGACAAATTCAACTACGCCTCACAGGGAACGACCACGGTTTCGTTTCTGACGACGGAAATGTTCAAGGCTGCAGCGGGAGGCTTGAGGATCACGCACGTGCCCTACAAGGGGACGGCACCCGGTCTCACGGCCTTGCTCGCTGGCGAAGTGGAGATGATGTTCGACAACCTCGGGGTGACGGTGCAACACGTCCGCTCGGGCAAGCTCAAGGCGCTCGCGGTCGGCAGCAAGCGGCGCGTGCCTTCGCTTCCGGATGTGCCGGCGATGGCGGAGCTCTATCCGGGTTTCGTCTCGGTCGCATGGTTCAGCGTTTCGGCTCCGCCGAAAACTCCCGCGGCGATCGCCCAGAAGCTCTCCTCCGCGATCGCCGAAATACTGAAGCAGGCCGACGTCGCGAAGCGCCTCGACGGATTGTCGGCCGAGCCGATCGGCAGCACTCCTGCCGGAATGGCGGCGATCATCAAAGAGGACGCCGAGCGCTGGCGGAACGTCATCCGTGCCGCCGGTTTGAAACCCGAGCAATCCTAGAAGGGAACATCATGCTACCCGCCTTCCGCGCCATGGCCCATTACAACCGCTGGATGAACGAGCGCCTCTACGAGCACTGCGAAAAGCTGCCGGATGCGGACCGCAAGGCCGACCGCGGCGCGTTCTTCCGCTCGATCCACGGCACGCTCAATCATCTGCTGCTCGCCGACAGGCTGTGGCTGGGCAGATTCCTTTCACGCGAATTCCTCGTCAAGGCGCTTTCCGAAGAACTGTACGCGGATTTCCCGGAGCTGCGCAGCGAGCGCGCCAAGACGGATACCGAGATTATCGATTGGGCGGCGGCGCTGGACGAAAAGCACCTCGCCGCGCCACTGAAATTCCGCAGCATGGTGGGCAACCGGGAGAGGAGCTTCCCGTTGTGGTTCGCGACGCAGCACTTTTTCAATCACCAGACACACCACCGCGGCCAGCTGACGACGCTTCTCATGCAGGCGGGCGTCGATCCCGGAGTGACCGACCTGATGTGGCTGCCGGGAATGGAGGAAGCGCCTTAGATCCGGTCCTACTTGTAGAAGATGTGCCCGCCGATCCGGGCAAGCGGCCGCTTGCCTTTCGCCCAGTCGGGCTTGATGTAAGTCGCATGAAAGTACATTGCGCCCTCCAGCACCGGCACCTGCCGCCCGTAATAGACCGTTTCGGCCACTTCCCAGGCCAGCAGCCATCGGTCGCCCGTGGGGACAGGCAGCGAATCGAACTCCGTCCACGAAAAGGCCCCCACATAGCGCTTGCGGAGCGGATCCCAGTTTTTCTGATAGACCACGCCGCACACCGTATTGGGGTACCGGCCCGAGGCCTTGCGGTTCATCGCGACCTCCGCCACCGCGTATTGACCGGCTAGGGGCTCGCCCCGCGCTTCGAAATACACGTTCCGCGCAAGGCAGGTGATATTGCGCCTGTCGTCCTGGCGCGCGTAGACCGCCCGCAGCGCGAAAACGAAGGTCGCGACGATCAGGCCGAGAATCAGGACGAACGCCCAGGGCTCCTTGTCGGCCGCGCGCCAGGACACGCGCACGCCGAACCACCCCCTGGACACCGCTCCCGCGAGGCGGGAAGGGAACTCCGCGTAAAAGGGTCTTGAGAGCATATCGTCAGGATCGATCGGCGAACGGCCGCAAAAAGTCGCCACGGGGCGGAGCGATGGTCGTCAGAGCCCACCGCCCTGTCAAGGTTACAAGCCCGCGAACCCGTCAGAGGGAGGATTTCTCTTTTCTCCTGTGAATTAGTTTATCCTGTGAATTAGTTAATAAGCGGGAGTATGACTTTGGCATAGTCTTATCGGGCCGCGGGCGTACAAAAAAGGGAGAAGGGCCGTGAGAATGAATACCACGCTGGTCATCAATTCGAAGGGTGGGTCGGGGAAGACCACGATCACCACCAACCTCGCCAGTTACTTTGCTACCAAGAACATTCCGACCACCGTCATGGATTACGATCCGCAGGGGTCGAGCCTGCAGTGGCTGCGGGTTCGCAACCGACCCGGGGCGAGAGTCTACGGAGCCAATGCTGCGCCGCAGAAAGGCGGCCGCATACGCAGCGTCGAGATGCATGTGCCCGCGGATACGCAACAGCTCATCATCGACGCGCCCGCCGGCACCTCGGGTCTGCTCCTTCAGGAAATGCTGAGCCGGACCGACTGCATCCTCATTCCGGTGGCGCCCTCGGCAATCGACATCCACGCCACGGCGAATTTCGTCAGGGACCTGCTCCTCGTAGGCCGGATCCGCACGCGCGATATCCGGCTCGCGGTCGTGGCGAACCGCGTCCGCAGCTCCAAGCCGGTGTATCAGCCCCTCGAGCGCTTTCTCGGCTCGCTGGGGCTTCCGCTGCTTGCGCACGTCAGCGATTCCGACGTGTACGTCCAGGCCGCGGAGGCGGGACTCGGGGTTTTCGACGTGGGCGCGCCGGCGGTGGAAGCGGAATGCATCGAATTCATGCCGATCGTCGAGTGGGTGGAGAGGCAACGGGATTTCAAGGCGACTGCCGACGGAAAAGTCGTCGATCTCGCGCACCGGCGCTGGACGGAAAGGAACCGGGCCTTTTCGTTGGTCGGCTCGCGGCCCTAGCCGCCGCCCTCTGCCCGGCCGTGGCTTCGGGTTCTACTCCGTCCTGACACCCGAGAGCCTGATCAGCCGGTCCCAGCGTTCGTACTCGGACCTGATATACGCCGCGAACTCCTCCGGCGTGTTGCCGACCACCTCGAACCACTGCTTGGTGATGTAGCGCTCGCGGAACGCGGGGTCGTTGAGTATCTTCATGGTGTCGCCGTAGATACGCACGACCAGCTCGCGCGGCATGCCGGCCGGGCCCATGAGCGAGAACCAGGTGCCCGCTTCGTAGCCCGGTACGCCGGACTCGGCGACGGTGGGCAGATTTGGCAGCGCGGGGATGCGGTTCGGCGTTGCCGCAGCGATGAGCCTGAGCCTCCCGTCCCGCGCGTGCGGTTCGACGAGGAGCGGCGTCACCATCATCATCTGAATCTGCCCGGCGAGGAGGTCCGTGACCGCCGGGCCCGCGCCCTTGTAGGGCACGTGCACGATGTCGATGCCGACGAGATGCTTCAAGTAGTCCACGCTGATGTGCCCCGAGGAGCCCAGGCCGAACGACCCGTAGGAAATCTTGCCGGGATTCGCTTTCGCGTAGGCGACGAATTCCTGGAAGCTGTTCGCCAGTATCGACGGATGCACGGCGATTACCCAGGGAAAGCGCACGAGCACCGTGATCGGCGTGAAGCCGCGCAGGCCGTCGTACGGAAGGTTCTTGTACAGGTGGGGATTCATCACGAACGAGGACGCGTCCGACACTAGCAGCGTGTGGCCGTCGGGCGCAGCCTTCGAGACGTAATCCGCGCCGATGATCTGGTTCGCGCCCGGACGATTCTCGACCAGAACGGGCTGGCCCCAGACTTCGGCGAAGCGCGGCGCGAGCGCACGGGAGAATGCGTCCGTCGCGCCCCCCGGGGAGGTCGGCACGACGATCTTGATCGCATGCGACGGAAACTTCTGCGCGGACGCGGGTGCGGCAAGCGTGCAGGCGAGGAAGACGGCAAGAATCCGGATCACGGGAGCCCTCCCTTCAGGTCTCGGCTTCAACGCGCAGCGCCATCGTGCCGATTTTTTCGATGCTGCCCTTCAGGCGATCGCCCGCGGCGAGCTTCTTCACGCCGGCGGGCGTGCCGGTGGTGATGAGGTCGCCCGGGCGCAGCGTGAGCACGCCGCTCAGGAACCGGATGTGCTCGCGGATTCCGCAGATCATGTCGCTGGTGTGCGCGGTCATCGCCGGCGCGCCGTTCAGTTCCACTTCGATGGTCAGGTTCTGCGGATCGTCGATCTCGTCGCGGGTGACGATCCAGGGGCCGAGCGCTGTGAAGGTGTCGAAGCCCTTGCGGATGTTGCGCGTGTTCTGACGGTTGCGCCCCCAGGGGTCGCGCTGGCTGATGTCCCAGCAGATCGTGTAGCCGAATACGTGGTCCAGCGCCCTCTCCTCGCTGACCTTCCTTGCGCTCGTGCCGATCACTGCGCATAGCTCGCACTCGAAATCCACGTCCTTCGAGATCTTCGGCAGAACGATGGCGTCGCCCGGTCCGATAATGGACGAGCTCGGCTTGAGGAAGAACTCGGCCATCAGGTCGTCCTTGCCGAGCGCGGCTCGGTCGGGCCCGCCGGACTTGGCGAGCATCTCCGCTGCGTGCGCATTGTAGTTCGCGGCGGCCGCCCAGAGCGAGGGCGGGTTGAGTATGGGTGCGAGGAGCCTGACGGACGCAAGCGGCAGCGAATGTCCCATCCGCACCGCCTCGCGCGCGCACTTCATGGCGGCGGGCTGGTTTGCGAGCGCGGCTATCACCTCGAGCATGGTGTGGCCGGGCTTCAGGTGCCCGGCCTTCACCAGCGCAGGGCCGATAGGATGGACCCGGTCCCCCTCCACCGCACCCGCTTCGTTCCCGTCGTATTGGCAGATCTTCATCGCGCTCCTCCGTGCCTGGATATGCCGAAAATCGCGAAATCAAAATCGGTTTTTGTGTGCCAAAAAGGCACCCAATTTCCCTTGCCAGCTTCATGATGGAGCCCACACTATAGCCAACGCCATTAATAATGAAAACCATATAAAACCATGAAGTTATTCACCGGTTTGAAGAAAATCAGGGAGTTTGAAAGGCAGCACCTCCCTTTCCTCAAGTCCATCGTCGATTTGGATATCGTCATCGAGATCGGATATGCCGAAGAGCAGGGCCAACCGCTCACGCTGAAACAGCTCTTTCTGCTGAATATCCGTTCGCGCACGACGGTACGACGAAAATTGAGGAGGCTTATTGACCAGGGAATCGTAACGCGGCGCAAACATGCGAAAGATCAGCGCGCCAGCCTCCTGACCATTTCTGCTTCCAGCGTCAAGCTGCTAGGCAGATATGGCGGCACGCTTACCGCTATTTCGACGGTGCATTTCCGATAGCACGTCCATGACGTAGGGGTATCGTTATGTCTACACCGCATACCCCAAGGCAAAACCATCTTCTCGCGGCGCTGCCCGCAGAAGATTACGCGCGCCTGCAGCCCGATCTGGAACTCGTCCCGATGCCGCTCGGATGGTCGGTATACGAATCCGGCAGTCACATGAGCCACCTGTATTTCCCGACCACCAGCATCGTCTCGCTGCTCTATGTCATGGCAAACGGCCAATCCGCGGAAATCGCAATCGCCGGCAACGAGGGCCTGGTCGGGATCTCCTTGTTCATGGGCGGGGAAAGCACGCCCAGCCGGGCCGTGGTGCAAAGCGCGGGCAACGGTTACCGGCTCAAGGCGAATGCCCTGAAAAGGGAATTCGACTCGGGTGGCCACATGCAGCATTTGGCGCTGCGTTACACCCAAGCGCTGGCCACGCAAATGGCGCAGACCGCGGTATGCAATCGGCACCATTCGGTGGATCAGCAACTCTGCCGCTGGCTGCTGTTGAGCCTGGATCGCCTGCAAAGCAACGAGCTGGCCATGACGCAGGAATTGATTGCGAACATGCTGGGCGTACGACGCGAGGGTGTGACCGAGGCTGCCGGCAAGTTGCAGAGGGACGGAATGATTCGCTACAGCCGCGGCCACATCAGCGTACTGAGTCGCCCAAAGCTGGAAGCGCGCGTATGCGAATGCTACGCGGTCGTAAAACAGGAATACGACCGCTTGCTGCCTTATAAGCTTCCTACCTGAACGCGCGTCCCGCGGGCGGGCGAACGCGAGCTTCTCGACCATTCAAGCCGCTCGTCTCCCGTACGGGCTCTTAAACGGCCGTGTCTTTTGTTTCCCGGCGCGGCTCGAGCGCGGCGCGCAGCGCCTCGTCGACGTCCTGCAGGAACACGAACTCGATTTTTTCCTTGGCTTCCGCCGGGACTTCCTCGAGATCCTTGCGGTTGCGTGCGGGCAGCATCACGCGGCGGATCCCGGCGCGCATTGCGGCGAGCACCTTGTCCTTGATGCCACCCACCGGCAGCACGAGCCCGCGCAGGCTGATCTCGCCCGTCATCGCCGTGTCGGCGCTTACGGTGCGCTCGGAGAAAAGCGACGCGAGCGCCGTAAACATGGCGACGCCGGCGCTCGGGCCGTCCTTCGGGATCCCGCCCGCCGGCACGTGGACGTGTACGTCCATCTTCTCGAACGCGGCCGCGTCGATGCCGAGTGTCGCCGCGCGCGATTTCAGGAGCGTCAGCGCGGCTTGCACAGACTCCTTCATCACGTCGCCGAGTTGCCCCGTGAGGATCAATTTCCCGCTGCCCGGCGTGCGGCTCGCTTCGATGAAAAGGATGTCTCCGCCGACCGGCGTCCAGGCAAGCCCCGTGGCGACGCCCGGCATCGCCGTGCGCAACGCTATCTCGTTCTCGAACTTCGTCGGCCCCAGGATCTCCGCGAGGTCCTTCTCGTCGATCTTTACCGTCTGGACGGTACCCTCGGCGATCCGCACGGCGGCGCGCCGGCACACTGCGCCGATCTCGCGTTCGAGCGAGCGCACGCCCGCCTCGCGCGTGTAGTCGCGAATGATTGCGGTCAAGGCCTCATCGGCAATCTCGAACTGCTCGGGTTTCAAGCCGTTTTCCTTGAGTTGGCGTGCGAGGAGGTAACGGCGCGCGATCTCGCGCTTTTCCTCCTGCGTGTAGCCGGGGAGCTGGATGATCTCCATGCGGTCGCGCAGCGGTCCCGGGATCGTGTCGAGCACGTTCGCGGTCGTGATGAAAAGCACGCGCGAAAGGTCACTGGGCACCGCGAGATAGTTGTCGCGGAACGTGTTGTTTTGCGCCGGATCGAGCACTTCGAGCAGCGCCGAGGACGGGTCGCCGTGGAAACCCGCGCCCAGCTTGTCGATCTCGTCGAGCATCATCACGCAGCCGCGCGTGCCGGCCTTCTTCAGCGCCTGGATGATGTTGCCGGGCAGCGCGCCGATATAGGTGCGGCGGTGCCCGCGTATCTCGGCCTCGTCGTGGACGCCGCCGAGCGAAACGCGCACGAATTTGCGCCCGAGCGCCCTGGCGACGCTCTGACCGAGCGAGGTCTTGCCGACTCCGGGCGGGCCGACGAAGCACAGGATGGGCCCGTGACCTTCCGGGTTGAGCTTGCGCACCGCGAGAAACTCGACGATGCGCTTTTTCACCTGATCGAGGCCGAAATGGTCCGCGTCGAGAATGCGCCGCGCCTCCGCCATGTCAATCGCATCGGGCTCGGGGCTCTTCCAAGGCAGCTCGATCAGCCAGTCGAGATAGGTGCGCACCATCGAATACTCGCCCGAGGCGTCGGACATGCGTTCCAGGCGCTTCAGTTCCTTGGTCGCCTGTTTCTCGACTTCTTCTGGCATGCCGGCCTCGGCGATCGCCTTCTTGAGCTCCTCGATCTCGGCGGTCTGGCCCTCCTCGCCTTCGCCCAATTCCTTCTGGATCGATTTCATCTGCTCGCGCAGGAGGTACTTGCGCTGGGTCTCGTCCAGGCTCGTCTTGGTACGCTCGTCGATCTCGCGCGAGAGCTTGAGTACCTGCAACCGGTGCGCGAGCAGATCGAGCACCCGGTCCAGGCGCTTTTGCAGATCTACTGTTTCGAGCAGCGCCTGCTTCTCTACAACTTCGATATCCATGACAGCGGCGACGAGGTCGGCCAGGCCTCCGGGCGAGGACATGCCCTGGATACCGCCGACAAGCTCCTGCGGCGCCTGCGGCAGGAGCTCGAGGACCTCGAGCGCGCGCTCCTTCAACTGCACGAATCGCGCTTCGATCTCGTTGCCCTCGGCCTCGGGCTCTTCGATGCGCCCGACGCGCGCTGCCATGAACGGGTAGCCCTCGAGGTACTCGACCACGCGGAAGCGTTGCTGCCCCTGGCAGATAACGTGATGCGTGCCGTCGGGCGTCGTGACGTAGCGCACGATGTTCGCGACCGTGCCGACGAGGCAAAGCTCGTCCGGCCCGGGCTTTTCTGTCTCCGCATTCCGCTGCATCAGGACGCCGACCGGCCGCTTCCCCTTCGCGGCCGCTTGAGCGGCGGCGATCGAGGCTTCGCGCCCGAGTGCGACCGGCAGGATCATGCCGGGGAACAGCACCATCCTGCGCACGGGCAGGATGATGAGCGCGTCGTCCGGAAGCGCACGTGTCGCTTCGGGCGCCGACCGGGTGGCGGCGCTCGGCGTTTCGCCCGTCGGCTTCTGATTGCTGTCGAGTTCCAGGTTCATTTTGCTTACCCCAGCCTTCGCAAATCGAGCGTCAAGCAGCCGTTTTCCATCCGCTGATCGACAAGCTGATACTGGCCGGCGGGCAGCGCGATGCGGCGCTGGAAGCGACCGTAGGGAATTTCCAGCCGGTAAATGATGGCGCGCTGATACTGAACCGGAAAGGCGCGCTCGCCGCGAACAATGACGTCCCCCGATTCGAGCGAGACCTCGAGCTCGTTCGCTGCGACGCCGGGAAGCGCGACGCAGAGCGTGAGCCCGACGGCCGTCTCGTAGAGGTCGACGGGCGGCTCCCAGACCGGCGCTTCAGCGGC
>DATHHS010000015.1:0-14732 GCA_035317085.1 Burkholderiales bacterium | reverse complement strand
CCACCGAGCGCGACGCGAGCTGGACGCCGCTCAACGCCACTCCGATGCACCCGGAATACCCGTCGGCGGCCGGCATCGTCGGCGGCACCGGGGCCGGCGTGCTCCAGTCGGTGTTCGGCAGCGGCCCGGTAAGCTTCACAGTGACCGATCTCTTCGACCCGAAGCTGCAGCGCCGCTACACGAGCTTTGCGCAGCTCGCCGACGAGCAGAGCGCCGTGCGAGTCTGGGGCGGCATCCACTTCCGCAACTCGCTCGAGGTCGGCACGGCGATGGGCCAGAAGATCGCCGATCACCTGGTGGGCAATTACCTGAAGCCGACTCCGCGTACAGCGGATGCCCGGTGAAAAGGCCCGTGCGGCCTGCGCCAAAGGCAACCACCATGCGCGCCATTGCTGGCTTACTCCTCGCGGCGCTCGGCGCCACCGTGCAGGCCGCCGATAACGAGCCGCTCGACCTGCGCCCGCAGATCGAGCGGTTCGCCGCGGATCTCGCCGCGGATCTCGCCCGCCTGTGCCCGCCGGCTCAACCCGGCGACCAGGCCGCGTTCGACCGCTGCCGGCAGGGCCTGTTCCAGGATTCGATGCTGAGGCGCGATCTCGCCCCGCGCCTGCTGTGGGGCAGGGTGCACAAGGACGCCGGGACGAGCCTCAAGGAAACCACGCTGACCCAGTTCGCCCCCGATGTACTCGCTGGCCTGTACCTGCCGTTGTTCATGTTCAACGGCCGGCATACCGTCGAGTACGACGCGCGGGAGGGCCTGTTCCTCGTGCGCATGGAAACGGCGTTCCGCAACCGGCTCGCGCCGGGCCAGTTTCCGTATCCCTTCTGGCACGACGACGCGAAGTGGAACACGTATCAGAAAGCGAACTCGGTCCTCTTCTGGATCGATCCGAAGACGATCAAGGTGAAAATCGCGCAGTTCACCGATCGCGGGGCGACGCCGTCCGTCGTCAGCTCCGGGCCGGTGCAACAGGCGAAGTTCGACGACAAGTGGATGTGGACCGATGCCGCAGGACGGGTACAGCCGCAGGTCACGCTGTTCGACGGTCTGTTCCGTGCCGAAAATCCTTACCTGCCGAAGCTGGACACCGCGTACAAGACGTTTGCGCTCAGGATGCGCGACGCGCAATGCGACAGCTGCCACGTGCCCAGCAATCCCGACAAGATGAAGCGGCTGGTGCTGCTGCAGACGCCGGCGCACGCCGCCGGGGAAATCGAGCGTCTGATGAAGGCGGTGCGCGACGACAAGATGCCGCTCGATGATATGGGCATCGAGCAGCCGCTGGAGCCGAAGTTGAAGAGCGCCTTGCTTGAGAGCGGCGGCGCGTTCGAAACGCTGGTGCGGGCGGCAAAAGACTGGGAATCGAAGGGTCTGGCTCAATGAGGCAGGAAGCGATGCTAGACTGGTTCGGACGGTTTTGCTGCGAACGATTCTGGGGAATGAGCGATGCGTGACGGACGAGATCACCGGTGGAACAGACGTGAGTTCTTGAACACGCTCGGCCTCGCAGGGACGGCGGCTTTGCTGGGACTGCGATCCGCGTCTGCAGCCGCCGAACCGCCGCCGGAAACGACGCGGCTCAGGATTCCCCGCCTAGCCAGTACCTGCCGCAGCCCGGAATGGATAGCCGAGGAGTTGCTCCACGCCGAGGGCTTCACGGATGTGCAATACGTCCCGGCGCTGGGAGGTACCCGGGACGTGGAGCGGCTGCTTGCGACGGGAGGGGGAGATATCGCCGGACATTTTGCGGCCCCGGTGATCCTGCGGGTCGAGGCGGGCGATCCCATCGTCATTCTGGGGGGAGAGCACATAGGGTGTTTCGAATTGCTGGGCAGCGAGCGCATCCGCGGAATCCGCGACTTGAAAGGGCGCACCGTCGCCGTGCCCGAGCTCGATCCCAGCCCCTACGCGTTTCTCGCGAGCATGGCGGCGTACGTGGGTCTGGATCCGCGCAAGGATATCAACTGGGTCAAGCATTCCGCCGATGAATCGATGGCAATGCTCGCCGAGGGCAAGATCGACGCCTACCTCAGCTTTCCTCCGAACCCGCAGGAGCTGCGAGCAAAGAAAATCGGCCGCGTCGTCGTCAACAGCGCCGTCGATCGCCCTTGGTCCCAGTATTTTTGCTGCATGCTCGTGGGCAACAGGGAGTTCGTCCGGAAGAACCCGGTCGCGACGAAGCGCGCGATGCGAGCCATACTCAAGTCGGCCGACCTTTGCGCTGTCGCGCCCGAAAAGGTGGCCAAGGCGGTCATTGCCAAAGGCCTGGCAAAAAACTACGACTACACGCTCCAGGCCATCAAAGACCTGCCCTACGGCCGCTGGCGCGAATTCGATCCCGAGGACACCGTACGCTTTTATTCCCTGCGTCTGCGCGAGGTCGGAATGATCAAGTCGAGCCCGCAGAAAATCATCGCGGAGGGCGCGGATTGGAGTTTTTTTAGACAGCTGAAGATGGAGTTGAAGGCATAGCAATGGGGAGGGTCACATGAATGGCCAAAGAAACAGGGGCTGGGGCCGGAGAGAGTTCATTAGTACGTTGGGCGCGGCCGCGACTGGGACGCTGCTGGGATTGCGCTCCGAACCGGCCGCCGCGGAGCCGCCGCCGGAAACGACGCGAATCAGGCTGATCGAGATCAGCGGCGTATGCATCGCCCCGCAGTACGTGGCGAAAGATCTCCTGCACAGCGAGGGATTCACCGACGTATCCTACGTGGGGATTCCCACCACCGGCATTGAGGCGGCCAGGGCCCTCGCTGCCGGCAAGGGCGACATCATGATCAGTTTCGTAGCGCCTCTGGTGATGCAGATCGACGCCGGAGACCCGATCGTCATGATCGGCGGAGTGCACGTCGGTTGCTTCGCGCTGTTCGGAACCGAGCGTGTCCATGCCGTGCGCGATTTGAAGGGAAAGACGGTCGGCGTCCAGGCGCTCGGCTCGAGCCAGCACGTCTTTCTCGCGAGCATGATGGCGCAGGTCGGTCTGGACGCGAAGAAAGACGTCAACTGGGCGATGCACCCCTCCCGTGAGTCGATGCGACTCCTGGCGGAAGGCAGGATCGACGCCTTCCTCGCGTTTCCGCCCGAAACGCAGGAGCTGCGGGCAAGGAAGATCGGCCACGTCATCGTCGACAGCGGAAAGGATCGCCCGTGGTCGCAGTATTTCTGCTGTTTGGTGGGCAGTCACCAGGACTTCGTTCGAAAATACCCTGTGGCGACAAAGCGGGCGTTGCGGGCCATCCTCAAGGCCTCCAACCTCTGTGCCCTCGAGCCGCAGCGCGCCGCCCGGTTGATAGCCGCGCGGGGTTACGACTACGACTATTCTCTGGAAACCCTGAAGGACATCCCGTACGACAAGTGGCGGGACTACGATGCCGAAGACAGCGCCCGCTACTACGCCTTGCGTCTCCAGGAGGCGGGAATGATCAAGTCGAGCCCGCAGAAGATCATCGCGCAGGGAACGGATTGGCGATTCCTGAGAGAGCTGAAGCAGGAGTTGAAGACGTGAGCGCTGCCTGGTCGCACATGAAAGGAGGCTGCCATGGGTAACGAACGACACGATCGCTGGAGCCGGAGGCAATTTCTGAACGCCGCCGCGCTCGCCGGAACCGGAGTTGCTTTGGGATTGCGATCCGGATCGAGCGCCGCCGAGCCGCCGCCCGAGACGACCCGTATCCGGCTCCCGCAGAGCCCGGCGATTTGCATTGCGCCCTCATACCTGGCGGACGAATTGCTCCGGGCCGAGGGGTTCACCGAAGTCGAGTACGTGCAGATGGCCGGGAACCTCTTCACACCGTCCGTCGCTTCGGGGAAGGTGGATTTTGCCCTGAACTTCGTCGGGCCCCTCGTCAGGAGCATCGATGAACAAGCGCCGGTCGTGATCCTCGCGGGAATCCACGCCGGCTGCTTCGAGCTGTTCGGGTCCGGGCAGGTACGCGCAATCCGGGACCTGAAGGGTAAGACCGTCGCCGTTCCAGGGCTATGGGAGCCTCAGCACGTCTTCGCCGCGACGATGGTGGCCTACGTCGGGATCGATCCGCGCACCGAGATCACATGGGTCACTCACCCGTTCGCCGAATCGGCACGCCTCCTCGCCGACGGAAAGATCGATGCGTTCCTCGGCTTCCCCCCGGAGCCGCAGGAGCTGCGGGCTAGAAAGATCGGACAACTCGTCGTCGACAGCGCCATCGACCGGCCGTGGTCCCAGTATTTCTGTTGCCTGGCGTACGCGAATCGCGAGTTCGTGCGCCGGAACCCGGTCGCGACGAAGCGCGCGTTGCGAGCCATTCTCAAGGCGACCGACCTGTGCGCGGCGGAACCCGACACGGCCGCGCGAGCCCTCGTCACCCGGGGCTACACTCCTGAGTACGGCTACGCCTTCGAAATGCTCAAGAAGCTTCCGTACAACCCGTGGCGGACGCAGAGCCACGAGGATTCCATCCGCTTCTATGCCCTGCGACTCCACGAGGCCGGGATGATCAAGTCGAGCCCGCAGAGGATCATCGCGCAGGGAACGGATTGGCGATTCCTGAGGGAGCTGCAGCAGGAGCTGAAGAGTTAAGCCATGAAGACCCGGGGCGTCGGCCGGATTGCGGCGTTCGTCCTTTCGGCCGCGTTCGCCTGGCCCACGGACGCATGGTGTCACGAGGCCCGCAATGGACAGCGCCTCCCGAAGATCGGGCCGGCGCCGGAGTTCACGCTGACCAATCAGGACGGCAAGCGCGTCGCCCTGAAGGATCTGCGCGGCAAGGTTCTCGCGATCACGTTCATCTTCGCAAGCTGCGCGGACACCTGCCCGCTGCTGACCGCAAAAATGGCCGGCTTGCAGGACCGGCTCGGCGCTGATTTCGGTTCTCAAGTCTATTTTGTCTCCATCACCGTGGACCCGGAGCGCGATACGCCGGAGGTTCTCAAACGCTACGCCCAAACGCACCGGGCGAATCCCGCCGGATGGGCCTTCCTGACCGGCACGCCGGCCGAGATCCGCGAGGTCGCCAGGCGCTATGGCATCTTCTACAAGAAGACGCCGAGTGGAGACGTGGACCACACTTTTCTCACCTCCCTCGTGGACCGGAACGGAACGCTGCGTGTCCAGTACATGGGGGTTCGATTCAAGCCGGATGAGATGCTGCGCGATCTGAAAAGTCTTTCAGGGACAGCGAAAGCGCGATGACGCGCTGGCTGACAGAGTGGCTCCCCCGGCTCGTTGCGCGCGCGCCGGCGACCATCAACCAGAAACTTCTCGCGGCGTTTCTGTCCATCGTCGTGCTGCTGATCATGGTCGGCGCCGTCGGCCTCCAGGTGCTGAGCGGGGTCAACCGTCGTGCAGAGGAGGCGGTGACGCTGCAGCGGAAGATCGCAGCTTACCGCCAGCTCCAGCACGACACGACTGCTCAGCTCTACAGCGTTACGTCCGCCCTTCTGGTTCCCGACGCCCCGACGCTCGAAGCAACCGTGCGGCAGCTCAACCAGTTCGGCTATGACTTCGACCGGCTGCAGTTCGTGGCGAAGGATGAAGTCGAGTTGCTTGCCGAGGTGAGGAAGGAGTATGACCAGTTCATCCAGGTGGTTGCCAAAGTCGTCGAGCTGATCCGGGAAGGCAAGGTGGGGGAGGGCCGGGCGTTGCAGGCCGCGCAGGCGGGTCCGCTCGCCGACCGCATGGAACGCCTCACCAACCAGCTCGTCAACAGAGCGGAAGCCGATATGGTTGCGAGCATCGAGGCGAGCCAGGCCGCTCACCTGACCTCGCAATGGATAATCATCTGCGTCGGAGTCGGAAGCATTGCGCTGGCCCTGGTGCTGGGCTACGCGATCTCCTGGTCGGTGATCAGGCCGGTCAAGCAGATGGAGGCAAGGTTCGACGAAATGGCCTCGGGGGACTTCTCCGGGCGAATCGAAGTTCCGAACCGGGATGAGCTGGGCAATCTCGCCGGGAACCTGAACCGGATGAACGATGAGCTGGGCCGGCTCTACCGGCAGCTCGAGGCCGCCAACCTCGCGAAATCGCGTTTTCTGGCGGCGGCCAGCCACGATTTGCGACAGCCGCTGCATGCCCTGAACCTGTTCGTTGCGCAGTTGCGCACCGAAACCGATCAGGCCGAACGCAACCGGGTCACCGCGCAGATCGACGCCGCGGTTACGGCGATGAACGATCTGTTCAGTGCGCTGCTGGATATATCCAAGCTCGACGCGGGCGCGCTCGCTCCCGATGTGACGGACTTCCCGCTCGCCAGCGTGCTGCAGCGTATCGAGAGGACGTTCGCTCCGGCCGCGCTGGAAAAGGGTTTGCGGCTGCGAATGATGCTCAGCGACGCTTGGGTGAGCAGCGATCTCATCCTGCTCGAAAGAATACTGATGAACCTCGTGTCCAACGCGATTCGCTACACCGCGCGGGGCGGCGTGATCGTCGGCTGCCGCCGCCGCGGCCGCCAGGTGCGGATCGAAGTCTGGGACAGCGGGATCGGCATTCCCGAGGACCAGAGGGAGAATATTTTCGGCGAGTTCTACCAGGTCGCCGCACCGGGACGGCCCAATCGCGAGGGACTCGGGCTCGGGCTCGCGATTGTCGACCGGCTATGCCGTCTGCTCGATCATCGGCTCGAGCTCGCTTCGACGCTCGGCCGGGGCTCGCGTTTCGCGGTCTCGCTGCCGATGGTCGCCGCGCCGCAGGAGCCCGTCGAGCACGCCATCACGTCCGTGGCGATGGCCGATCCGGTGAGCGGCAAACTCATTGTCGTTATCGACGACGATGCCCTGGTGCTCGATGCCATGCGCGGATTGCTTCGACGCTGGGGATGCCTGGTCGTCACCGCCGAATCGGAAAGCGCGGCGCAGGCGAGCCTGGCCGGTGACGACCGCCGGCCCGACCTCATCATCTCCGACTACGGTCTGGCCGACGGGCATACCGGGATCGAGGCGATACAGCGGCTGCGCAGCGCGTTCCGCGCTCCTATTCCGGCGTTTCTGGTCACGGGTGACATCGCCCCGGAGCGCCTGCGTCAAGCGAGCGCGAACGGTTTCCACCTGCTGCACAAGCCGGTCGGTCCCATGGCCTTGCGTGCGATGCTGAATCAGATTTTGAGGGCAGGCGGCAAAGCCGCTGATTCTCTGCAGGCGACCGCGCCTTATGGCTCGGCTACGAATCCGCAGCGGGCCGCAAATCCCAGCCTAGCGCACCCACTGCGATGACCGCCTCGGTGCGGTTGCTCACCTTCAGCGCTTTCAAGATGGCGGTCACGTGGTTCTTCACTGTCGGCTCGGCCAGGTCGAGAGTCCGGCAAATCGCCTTGTTGCTTTTACCCTGCATCATCAGGGCGAGAACATCCACCTGACGGTCCGTCAGGCCGAGATCGCGGGGCGACCAGGGCCGCGGCTTCACCCCGCCGGCGTTGGAAGGCGGTTGCGATGGTGCCGTTTCCCGGCGGGCCAGGATGTCGGGTGGAATGTAGATGCCGCCGGAAAAAACCAGACGCAAGGCGCTGAGCATGACCTCGCGCGTGGATGATTTCGGAATGAAACCGAGCGCGCCAAGATCAAGTGCCTTGGTGACGGTATCGCGATCGTTAAGGGCCGACAGGACAACAGTGGAAATTGCGGGATAGCGCTCGCGCAGCTCGGCCAGGACGGCAAAGCCGTTGCGATCTGGCAGATTCAAATCAAGCAGTACGAGACCCAGGTCGGAGTGTTCGTCGACGAGGCGCATCGCCTGCTGGCAAGTGGACGCCTCGATGATCGTAGCGTCGTCCCTCAACTCCGTAAGGACGCCTCGCAACGCTTCGCGAATCAGCGCGTGATCGTCGATGAGGAGAATCTTCATTCTCTCGGAGGGTTCTCTCATCATTTTAGAAAACCGGGGACAGACCCCGGTTTCGCGATTATTTCGCCTCTTCGACCCGCGTCAGGGTCGCGGGTCCCTCTCCCACGATGATCAGCCAGGCCTCCTCGTCCTTGGCGCCGTCCCAATGCACCTGCTTGGCGAAATGCGTGACGAACGATCCGGTGGGCATCGGCACGGTGAGGTTGGGATCGAATTTGTTGCCCGTCGCGACCCACCAGGTGCCCTTGATCACGGTGATGAAACGGTCGTTCGGATGAAAGTGCGGCCGGCTGAAGTTGCCCGGCTTGAAGCGGTTCATGACCACGTACAGTCCGGGCTTTTCCGGATCGCCCACGAGTATCGCCTGGTTGACGCCGGCGGCGCCGGTCGGATCGCGCCACTTGAGCTGATCGGGCGCTTTGTAGATCAGCGCTGCCGGGTTGAGATCGGCGGCGAAGGCCATGCCTGTCGTAAGAAGGAGTGCAAACAGTTGAACGCGAAGAAGCGTGCGACGAGACCTCGGTATCATGACTCTCTCCCTTGCTGGTACTTCGATTGAGACATCCATTGGTGCATCCGATTGGAAACCGGGATCTGTCCCCGGTTATTCCGGCCCTCCGATTGGAAACCGGGATCTGTCCCCGGTTATTCCGGCCCCCGGTTATTCCGGCCGGAATTTGGTTTCCGGCTTCACGCCTTTCTTGCGCTGTTTCTCGCTGATCTTGCCGTTGTCGATGTAACGGCCCTCGACCGCGCGCTTCGCCGCTTCGTCCCATTGCGGCAGCCAGTCGCCGAGCGAATAGCCGAACCACGGCGACTGCGGGCGCAGTTTCGGCAGTCCCAGTTCTTCCCAGAGCTTCTTTGCGCGCTCCATGTATTCCTTCTTCGGCAGCGCGAGCGGCGGCATGTCGCCTTTCATGGTGGCGTCGATGAGGAGCGTCGAATCCTCTTCGTTGCCGTGCTCGCGCTTGGGGCCGTGGCCCTGGCCGCGGTGCGGGAGCGTCTGCACGTCCTCGGCCGGATTGGTGCGGTAGGCCATCGCCCAGAGCAGCGCGTCGGAGTTGTCGACGTCGATATCCTCGTTGACCGCGATCGTAATCTTGCCCATGTCGCCCTTGAAGAAGGCCGCGCCGCGCAGCGCGCGCCAGACTTCGGTGCGCGGCATGCCTTTCTCGACCGCGATCACGGTGACACGCAGGAGTCCGGTGAGCGGCTCGTGCAGGGAGACACGCTTCACACCGCGGATGCCGAGCGACTGCAGGTGCGAAAGGAACAGGGGCTCGTAGGCGACGCGCTTGATCACACTCGATTCCGAGGGCGCGACCTGGCTGATGTAGGAGGGGATGACGGGCTTCTTCCGGTGCGTGATCGCGGTGACGCGCATCGGCATGTTGAATTCTTCCAGCGCGACATGGCCGTGCGATTCTCCGAACGGCGCCTCGGGCTCGCAGTATTCGGTGTCGATCAGGCCTTCGATCACGATCTCGGCCTCCGCCGGAACGAAAAGGTCGACCGTCCTCGCTTTCACGACATTGATCGGCGCCCCGGCGAGTCCGCCCGCGACGGTGAATTCATCGACGCCGACCGGAAGTTTCTGCGGGCCCATGAAAGCGACGTAAGGCGGGCAGCCGAGCACGATGGCGCAGGGCATCGTCTTTTTTCCGAGCTTCTGGTATTTCACGTAATGCAGGTAGCCGCCCGCGCCGCCGACGCGTGTCGCCATGCGCACCACGAGGCGATCGGGCGCTTTCAGCGCGGCGCGGTAGGTGCCCATGTTCTGCACGCCGGTCTCGGGATCGCGCGTGATGACGTTGGTCGCGGTGAGCGTCGGTGCGGAATCGAATCCCGGTGTCGAGATCGGGATCGGCAGGCGGTCGAGGCCTTTGCCTTCGCCTTGCAGGGCTTCTCCTTCGTGCACGACTTCGTGGCACGCGGCGTTCTCCACCACGCGCGGCGCGACCGGATGCGCGATGGCATGGTCCCACTTCGCCTGGATTTCATTCAAAGGCGCGCCCATGCCGACCGAGTAGATCGCGCGGTTCGCGGCGATCGCGCCGACCACCACCGGAATGTCGTACTTGCGGCCGCGGCCGTCGACGATGTTCGTGAAGAGAAAGGCCTTGCGCTCGGCCTCGTCCATCCCCCCGACGAACTGCCAGCGCACCAGAGGGTGCAACTCGGAATCCTTGTCGACCGGGCGATCGATCGTAAGGAGGAGGCCGCGCTTCTTCAACTCATCGAGATGCTCGTGAAGGTCGGAATAGCCGCGCTTCGCGCCGGCGACGGTTTTTGCTTCTGCTTGGGCTGGAGAGCTCATTGTTTTTCTATTTTCGCGGCCTCGACGACTTTACGCCACTTCCCGATTTCGGACACCAGCAGGTCGCGCAACCCTTCTGGCGTGCTTCCACGAGCGTCCACGCCCAGATCCTGCAGGCGCTGCTTCACTTGAGGCACGGCAACCGCGTCGTTGATCTCGCGATTGAGCCGGTCGACGATCGCCCTCGGCGTTTTCGCCGGCGCGGCGACGCCGTTCCACGCCGAGGCTTCGTAGCCCGGCACGCCCGCCTCGGCCAGCGTCGGGACGTCGGGTAGGCCCGCGAAGCGATGATCGAAGGTGACCGCAAGCGCCTTGAGATTGCCGCTCTTCACGTGCGGAATCACCGGCGCGAGGATCTCGAACATCGCGTCCAGATCCTTGCCCTTCACCGCGGTGATGATCATGGGCGTCGCCTTGAACGGGACCGTCTGGAAGTCCAGGCCCGCCATTGCCTTGAAGAGCTCGGCTGAAACGTATTGCGTGCTGCCGATGCTGGTGGTGCCGACGTTGAATTTGCCGGGTTTCGCTTTTGCGGCGGCGATGAATTCCTTCACGGAGTTGTAGGGCGAGGCCGAGTCGACCACCATGGCGATGCCGAAGTAGCCCACGGTCGAGACCGGTGCGAAGTCCTTCACCGGATCGTAGGGCAATTTGATGAAGAGGGAGACGCTCACGGCGTGGCCCTGGTTGATCCACAGGAGCGTGTAGCCGTCGGGCTCGGAATTCCTCACCGCTTCCGAGGCGACGATCTGGCCCGCGCTCGGCCGGTTATCGATGATGAACTGCTGGCGCATGGTTTCGGAAAGCCTTTGCGCCAGGACGCGGGCGCTGATGTCGGCGACCCCGCCCGCGGCGTAGGGCAGCAGGATTTTCACCGGCTGGTTCGGGTAGCCCTGTCCTGAGCCCGTCGAAGAGGTCTGCGCGAAGGCGCTGTCGCTTGCGCACGCGAAGAGCGCCGCGCCTGCAAACCATGCGCCCAGCCAGGGCGTGAGGTGTTTTCCTGTCATCTCGGTCTCTCCCTATGAACTTTTCAGCGCGGGCACCAGCAATCCGGCCGCACGCGGAATACGCCCTGAGCTGTTCCGCCGAGTATGCCCTTTCTCTGCGCTTCGTTGAAGGTGGTGCCTTCGATGACCTTCCTCGGCTCGGGGTCGCCGATCGGGAAGGGCGCATCGGACCCGAGCATGATGCGCTCGTGCGTCGCCTTCTTCGCGAGGTACTCGAGCGAATCGGAATCGAACACGCAGGAGTCGAAATACATCGCCTCGAAACCCTTGCGCGGGTCGGCAAACCTGCCCTGCGAGTTGGCGTGGTTGCGCGCGAGACGCCCGAGCGCGTAGGGCAGGGCCGCCCCGCCGTGCGAGAGCACGAATTTCATGCCGGGAAATTTCAGGAGATGCCCGGAGAAGAGCAGACGCGAGACGGCAATCGAGGTGTCGGCGAGGCGCCCGATGGCGTTCACCAGGTCGTAATCGGCCAGGCGCGGTTCGCCGCACAGGAACATCGGATGCATGAACACCGCGGCGCCCAGGTCCGAGGCCGCTTTCCAGAAGGGATCGAGCGAAGGGTCGTCGAGATTGCCGCTCATGCCCTTGGGCAGCGTGCCTATCATCACGCCGCCGAAGCCGCGTTCCAGCGCCTCGGCGAGCACTTCGGCCGCGAGTCCGCCGTGCTGCAGCGGCACGGTCGCAAGCGCTGTGAAGCGCGTTTCCCCGCGCAGCTCTTCGTGCAGGCAATCGTTGTAGTAGCGGCTCCAGGCGAGACCCTCGCCCGAGGGCAATTCGTAGCCAAAGCTGTCCAGCCAGCCACCCACCAGCTGGTGATCGATGGCGTTCTTGTCCATCCAGGCGCGCCGGTCGGCGAGATCGGAGAGTTTGGGCGAAATCGGCCGCGTCGGCTCCCCGCCGGGAAACTGCATGCGGACTCCTTTGCCATCGCGCAGCAGTTTCACTCCAGGAAATTTCGCGACGTTCGCGTCGTAGCGCGCGTAGAGCAGCTTCGGGATGAAGTGGGCGTGGATGTCGATGACGATATTTTTCATGGTTGCCTGGTTGTTCGCCCTTCGACGGGTTCAGGGCGAACGGTGGTTATTAGAGCCGTTCGTGGTGAGCTTGTCGAACCACGAACGGCCATCATGCGGAGTCTTTGAGCGGACGCTTGCCGCGCGCCGCGGTGATCGCTTTCCAGATCGCCAGATGCGACATCGGCAGGGTGTCGATGGCGGCGCCCAGGGGTTCGAGCGCGTCGTTGACGGCGTTCGCGATCGCGGCGGGCGCGCCGAGATAGCCGGCTTCGCCCGAGCCTTTCTGGCCGAAGGTGGTGAGCGGCGAGGGCGTGCAGTGGTCGACGATGGTCATCGCCGGCACTTCCATCGCGCTCGGGATCAGGTAGTCCATGAAGGTGCCGGCAGCGAGCTGCCCGTCCTCGGTGTAGGCGAATTTTTCGTAGAGCGCGGCGCCGATACCGTGCGCGATGCCTCCGAAAGTCATCCCGTGCACGATATCCGGGTTGATCATCACCCCGCAGTCGTGGCCGCAGACGTATTGCTTCAGCACGGGCTTGGCGGTGTCCGGATCGATCTCGACCAGGACCACGTGCACCTCGAATGAGTAGCAGGGATACATCTGGACGCGGCCTTCGGGCGTCGGCAGCGCGCCGCCGGTGGGCACTTCCCAGACGAACTTCGCCTGCAGCCCCGGCTCCATCCCGAGGGGCATTTTGTGGAATTTACGGTGCGCGATCTCGACCAGCTGGTCCCAGGTCATCTTCTTTTCCGGCGCGCCTTTCAGGCTGACGTTGCCGTCCGTGTATTCGAGGTCCTCCGGCGCGCATTCGAAATTGTGCGCGGCGATGGCGACCAGGGTCTCCTTGATTTTCTTCGCCGCGCCCGCCGCCGCGCCGCCCAGCATGATCGCCATGCGGCTGCCGACCGGGCTGTTGGAGGGCAATGCGGTGAGCGAATCGGCGCGCACCACGCGCACGCTCGCGGGATCGCGCTCGAGGATCTCGCCGATCACCGTCGAGACCAGCGATTCGTGGCCCTGGCCCGAGCTCGAGGTGTTCATCACCCCGGTGATGCTGCCCGCGAGATCGATGCGCACCAGGCACGAGTCCATCCAGGTGGTGGTCTCGTTCTTGGGGTTGAGCAGCACTTCGAACGCGGAGTTGCCTCCCGAGGGTTCCAGGCACGTGGAGACGCCGATGCCGGCGAGCCGGCCGGCTTTGCGCGTGGCATCGCGCGCGCGCACGAGCGCGGGATAATCGATCGCCGCCAGCGCCTTGTCGAGCACCGCGTGGTAGTCGCCCGAGTCGTAGGTCGAGCCGCTCGGGATGGTGTAGGGGAACTGGTCCTTGCGGATGAGGTTCTTCTTCCGCATTTCGGTCCGGTCCATGCCGAGATGGCGCGCGACGCGGTCGACGGTGCGCTCCATGGCGAAGTTCGTCGGCGACTGGCCGAAGCCGCGCACCGCTTCCTGCGGCGTCTTGTTCGTCAGAACCGAGGTGGCGTCGTATTCGACCGCGGGAATCTGGTAGGGCCCGCAGATCGCGGTGATGGGCTTGCCGAGCTGGAAGGGCGCGCGGCCGGCGTAGGCGCCGACGTCGTCCACCGCGCGGATCTTCCAGGCGCGTATCGTGCCGTCGGAGTCGAAGGCGACCTGCATGTCGAAGAAACGGTCGGGGCCCTGCATGTCGCCGCCGCGCATGTTCTCCAGGCGGTCCTCGATGAAGCGCACCGGCACGCCGAGTTTTTTCGCGAGGTAGCCGACCAGCACCGTGTGCTTGATGCCGCGCTTCACGCCGTAGCTGCCGCCGACGTCGACGTCGTAATGCACGCGCACGCCGTTGCCGGGCAGGCGCAGCGCCTTGGCGACCTGGTCGGGGTACTTGGGCATCTGGATCGAGGCCCAGACGTCGAGGATCTCCGTGCCCGGGTTCCATTGCGCTGCGACGCCGAAGGTCTCGATCGGCACGGTGGCGGAACGTCCCCAGGTCGCGCGGAACGCGAGCTTGTGCCCGGCCTTCGCAAAGGCTTCCTCGACCGGTCCCCAGACGAACTTCTTGTGCAGGATGACGTTCGATCCGTGCGCCGGATGCACGAGCGGCGCGCCGGGCTCCATCGCGGCCTCGGCATCGATCACGTGCGGCAGCGTCTCGTATTCCACCTCGACCAGCTCCGCCGCGTCCTCGGCCAGCGCCCGCGTGTCGGCGACCACCGCCGCCACCCATTCGCCGGCGTAGCGCACCACGCCGCGCGCAAGCGCGAAGCGCGTCAGCTTGGGCGCGTCGACGCCGATCGCCAGCGAATCGGTCTCGGCGCAGAACTCCTCGCCCGTGAGCACATACAGCACGCCCGGCGCGGCAAGCGCGGCCTTCGTATCGATCGACACGATACGCGCGGAAGCGTGCGGCGAGGCGACCAGCGCCACGTGCTTCATGCTGGGGAGCGCGATGTCGGCGACGTAGCGCCCGCGGCCGGCAACGAAGCGCGGATCTTCCTTGGTCCTGCGCTTCGCGCCGATGTAGCGATAAGCGTGCGGGCTTTTTCCGGCGGCGCTCATTTCGTCCTCGTGCGTTGTGCCGCGAGCTGCACCGCCTCG
>DATHHS010000014.1:0-2894 GCA_035317085.1 Burkholderiales bacterium | reverse complement strand
CAGGGCGGCAGCCCGATCGAATCCAGCCGGCCTGCCGCGCCCGCGTTTCCTCTCGTCATCGATTTTCAGTGCCATGGCTCCAACAGGACTTGAACCGTCTCCTCCACTCGCCATATGGCGCAATATAGGAGCGATCGCTCCACAAATAAACCCCTGCGTAACCAAGGGCAAGGAGCCATCCGGTGCGCCAGATCATCCCTGAACATCATGACAGGCCTTCGGCCATCTCGAGACCGATCGAGGCGCCCCTTGCGAGCCATCCGGCCCTGGCCGGCCGCGAGTTCCTCCTCGCCGGATAATCCGCTCAACCATATCGACGCGCGGCGCGGGCAATCGTCACGCGCGTGCGCAGCATCCTGAGTTTCATCCCCGTCGTGGGGCTCTCAACGAGAAAGGGGCGCGGTCAGTCCCATGGATCAGATGATCGATCATCCGACAATCGAAAGAACTTCCGGCGAAAGAACTTCCAGCGAAAGAACGGGCGGCTTGCGGCAGCGCCGACCCGCCGCGAGGACCTGGCTGGTCAGCGCGGCGGCAGCATTGACTCTGCTGCTCGCCTACCTCGGCTCCTCGTACTACCAGCGTGGTCAGGCCACCGCGCCACCCGCCGCCGCGCCGCCCGTCACCGTGAGCAAGCCTCTGCAGCGCGATGTCGACACACGGCTCGGATTTCTCGGACAGTTCTCGGCGATCGACCGCGTCGAGCTGCGCGCTCAGGTGGGCGGCACGCTTACCGAAATCCACTTCCAGGATGGCCAGATCGTCCACAAGGGTGATCTTCTCTTCGTCATCGATCCGCGCCCGTACGAAATCAGGCTGGCCCAGGCGAACGCCCAGCTTCAAACGGTGACCGCACGCGTCGCGCTCGCGAATAGTCAGCTGGCACGCGCGCAATCGCTTCGGCACAACGACTTCGGAACCCAGGAGACGGTCGACCAACGCATCAACGAACGGGATGCAGCGGAAGCCGCGATCGAGGATGCCAAGGCGCGCATTCGCGATGCCCGGCTCGACCTCGAATATTGCCGCGTCACGGCACCGTTCACCGGGCGAATCGGCGCCCGCCAGGTCTCGATCGGCAGCCTGGTCGCCGGCAGCCGGGCGGCCGCGAGCCCGACGACCCTGCTGGCGACGCTCGTCTCGCTCGATCCGATCTATCTCGATTTCGACATGAGCGAGTCGGATTATCTGACCTTTTCACGGGAACGCGCCCGCCTTCCCGCTCCGCTCGCGGACAAGGTCGCCATCGGCCTGAGCGATGAGACCGCCTTCACGCGGCAAGGTACGCTCGATTTCGTCGACAACGCGCTGGACCGTTCGAGCGGAACGATCCACGCGCGCGCCACGGTGCCGAACCCCGACCTGTTTCTCGCGCCCGGCCAATTCGCACGTCTTCGCGTGGCCGTCGCACCCCCTGCGCCCGTTCTCCTGTTGCCTGACGCCGCGGTCCTGCTGGACCAGTCCCAGCACCTCGTCATGACCGTTTCTGCCGACGGCAGCGTCGTCCCCAAGATCGTTGAAACCGGCGATCTCCGCGGCAGCCTGAGGGTCATTCGCTCCGGCCTGCAGCCCAGCGACCGCGTGGTGATCGACGGGCTGGTGCGTGCCGCGCCGGGCACGAAAGTCGCGCCCCAGGACGGGGCAATCCACTACGACGCGGCCGCCGACGGCCGAGGTTAAGCAGGAGCCCTGCCGTGCGCCTTACACACTTCTTCATCGACAGGCCGATCTTCGCCACCGTCCTCAGTGTCTTCGTGACCCTGATCGGGCTCGGCGCGCTCGCCATCCTGCCGGTCGCCCAGTATCCGGAAATCGTGCCGCCCACGGTGCAGGTAACGACGGTCTATCCGGGCGCATCCGCCGAGACCGTCTCGCGCACCGTGGCGACGCCGCTCGAACAGCAGATCAACGGCGTCGAGAACATGCTGTACATGAACAGCCAGTCGACCGGCGACGGCAAGCTCACGGTGACCGTGACCTTCCGGATCGGGACCGACCTCAACGTCGCGCAGATGCTGACGCAGAACCGCGTCCAGGACGCCCTGCCCCGTCTGCCGGAAGACGTCCAGCGTCTCGGCGTGCAGGTGAGAAAGGCGACGCCCAACATCCTCCTGGCCGTCCATCTCTATTCGCCGGACAGCACGCGCGACGTGCTGTACCTGTCGAACTACGCGACGCTGCACGTGAAGGACGTGCTGGCGCGATTGCCGGGCGTCGGCGACGTCACGTTCCAGGGCGCCCGCGAATACGCCATGCGCATCTGGCTCGATCCGGACAAGGTCGCGGCACACAATCTCAGCGCCGGCGAAGTGCTTGCCGCCCTGCGGGCGCAGAACGTCCAGGTCTCGGCGGGCATCCTCAACCAGCCGCCCGTCGCTTCGCAGCAGGCCTATCAGCTCAACGTGCAGACACTGGGCAGGCTGAGCACGCCCGATCAGTTCGCCGCCATCGTCCTGAAATCCGACCCGCAAGGCCGCGTGACACGCCTGCGCGATGTCGGATGGGTCGAGGTCGGCGCTGCGGATTACGGATCGACAGCCTTCATGGATCGCGGACCAGGCTTGCCGCTGCTGATCTTCGCCCAGCCGGGCGCGAATTCCCTGGCGGTCGAGCATGAGGTGCTGTCGACCATGGAGACGCTCTCGCAGGCATTTCCGCCGGGCGTCCGCTACAAGGTCATCTACGACCCCACGATATTCGTCGGCAAATCGGTGGACGAGGTGATCACCACGATCTTCGTCGCCATCCTGCTAGTCGTCGGCGTCGTGTTCCTGTTTCTCCAAAGCTGGCGCGCCGCCATCATCCCGGTGATCGCCATTCCGGTCTCCCTGGTCGGCACGTTCACCGTGCTCTACGCCCTCGGCATCTCGCTCAACAACCTGTCACTGTTCGGG
>DATHHS010000013.1:0-9178 GCA_035317085.1 Burkholderiales bacterium | reverse complement strand
GCCGCCTGGTAGCTGCCCCAGGCCTCCAGGCCATCGCCGGTTCCTTCCATCTTGTTGCCAAGCACGACGCCGCCTCCCGGAGCGGGCTCGACGCTGCGCAGCTTGTCGTAGATGTTGTGGAACAGGGAAATCGAATATGTTGCCTGCGGCGAAGGCTGGGCCCGATAGCCGACTTCGATGACCTTGGCCACCTCGGATACGAAATCCGGACCGCCGTTCAGCTGTGTGGGACCGGCAGTCACGAAAAAGTCGCGATCGATGCGCGAGGGCGCCCTCACCGCGCGCGACGCGGCGCCCCAGACCAGGCGCTGCGGGTCGGGTTTCCAGGCGAGCCTCGCGGACGGGAGGAATTCGGCGCCGGTGTAGTAGTTGTCCTCGACCTTGCCGCCGAGGGTGAGCCGCAAATTGTCTTCGAGCAGGATTTCGTCCTGCGCGAGCACGTTGCTCCAGTGCAAGCGGCGATCGGCGGGCAGGAAGGCCAAGCCGGCGCTGTTGCCGACATGGTCGTCCCCGTAGCGGTAGCCGCCGCCCCAGGTCAGTCGATGCGCTCCGATCGCGCGCAGGCGGTGTTGGAATTCGACGTCGAAAACATTCAGATGCTCCGCGAAAGTTCCGGGGATATCGCGCTCGGTATGATCGAAATAGGATTGAACTTGCAGCTGTCCCCAATGGGCGAGGTCGCGATTCCAGCGGCCGAGCAGGTTGTTTCCGGAGATGCTCGAATCGTCGCCGAGCGCCTGATCGAGCGAGCCCCGGTAGGCGTCGCCCTGCAAGGTGAATCCGTTCGCGGCGGTCCCCCAGTCGGTGCGAAAGCCGACCTGCCCCTTGCTCCAGGCGTCGCTTGCCGTCGCGCCGCCGGCGGTGGAAGTGTTGAAGATGTCGAAAGACCTTCCGTAGATCCGGTACGACCCGCCCTCGCCGAGCGCGCCGCCGTAGCGCGCACCGTAGCCGCGCTCGAGGTTGCCGCTTCGCGCGTACGCGAATCCGCCCTGGGTATCCGAGGATCGCCGCGTGATCACGTTGATCACGCCGTTGACGGCGTTTGCGCCCCACAGCGCCGCGCCGGGACCGCTGATCACCTCGATGCGCTCCACGTCCTCGAGCATCACGTCCTGGGCGTCCCAGAACACGCCGGAGAAAAGCGGCGTGTAGACCGTGCGCCCGTCGATCAGGACCAGGAGCTTGTTGTCGATCGTATTGTTGAAGCCGCGCGCGCTGATCGCGTACGAATTGGCGTTCACGCGCGAGACCTCCAGGTTGGGCGCGAGCCTCAAGGCTTCAGCGAGACGGGTCGCGCCCGAGCGGCGGATGTCTTCTCCCGTGATCACGAATATGGAGGCGGGGGCATCCGCGAGCCGCTCGGCGTGTTTGGACACCGAGGTGACCTGGATGTTGCTCAGCTCTTCGATGCTGAGTTCCGCGAGATCGGCCACCCGCATCGGTTCCGCGGCGAGCGCTGCCGTGGCCGCGGCGACAAGCAGCGTGCCGACGACAGGCGCGCTCCGACAGCACTCCTTCGCCGACGACATGGCGCCCGGGAGTTTAGTGTGTCCGGCCCTCATGCCTGTCCCATCGTCCGTGCCCTCTCGAATTCAAACTGCGCCCGTCGCTCGCCCGGCCGGACCCTCCACAGCCCGGAGGTTCGATCTCGGGAAACCTACCTGGTTGTCGACTGCCCCACCGGTGGCCGAAACACCAGCTTGAGAAACACGCTGCGCCCGATTTGATTCCCTCCGGTCGCCGGCGGAGGATTGCCGACGAATTCGACGTGCTTGGAGTCGAACAGATCCTGCATCTGATTCTGCAAGGTCAGCGACAGCTCCGTGTCCGGGCGCACCCGCCAGCCGATCCGCGCATCCACGGCCGTATACGCGGGGACCCCTGGATTCGGGAGTGCGCTGACGTGGCGGATCGTAAAGTCGAACTGGTGCTTGTCGGTAAGATTGAGCGAGGAGCGCAGCATCCGCGTGTGCTCGGGGTCGTTGCCCAGGTTGGGTATGGCCGTGGGGTCCACCGGGCTGCCGGGCTGGAGATGCAGGTGCTGCCGCAATTCGACGAAGCCCGCGCTCAGGCGCCATGCTCTCGTCACCTGGTAGTTCCCCCAGGCTTCGACGCCGTTCGTCCTCCCTTCTGCGTTGTTCTGCACCTGCGCGGGCGGCGCCGAGCCGCTTCTCAAGCTGTCGTGGATGGCATAGAACGCTGTCGTGGAGAACGAGACCGTTTTCGTCAACTGGGCGCGATAGCCTTGCTCGAACACATTGGAAACCTCCGACTGGAAGTTCGGTCCTCCGTTGATGAGAAACGGCGGCTGGCCGGGAAAGAAGAATTCGCGGTCGACCCGGGACGGCGCCCTGACTGCGCGGGAATATGCGCTCCAGACCAGCTGATTGGTGTTCGGTTTCCATGCGACCCGCACGCTCGGAAGCCATTCGGCGCCGGTATACACATTGGTTTCCGTCTTGGCGCCCAGCGTGAGAACGACGCTGCGGCCCAGCGATATTTCGTCCTGCACGAAGAGGTTCGACCATTTCAGGTCGCGCCCCGGGGGGATGAAGCTGACGAGCAGCGAGGTCTGGGTCTGGTCGTGCGCGGTGCGATATCCCCCGCCCCACAGGATTTTTTGCCGCGCGACGAAGTCGAAGGCGAAACCGTGCTGGAACTCGAGGTCGTAGGTATCCATTTGATCCCGGAACGCGATCGTGTCGTCGCGTTCCGCATGGTCGAAATAGGCCTGCACGCGAAGGCTGGCGCCGCCGTCAAGCTGCCGGGTCCAGCGCCCGAGCAGGTTCGATCCGGAAACGGTGGGAGTGCCTAATACGTTGCGCTCGCCTTCGCCGTTGTACGCATCGCCCTGAAACGTAAAACTGTCGTTGCCGCCGCCCCAGTCGGCCCGGAACCCGGCCTGTTGCCGCTCGTAGCTGTCGTGCGCGTCGGCGCCGCTGGCGAACGTGGTGCTGGTGCGGCTCAAGCCTTTTGCGTAAGCGCGGAATGTGGCGTTCTCGCCGAGCTTGTCGCCCACGCGGAAGGCGACGTCTGTCCCGGTGTTGCCGGAACCAGCGCTGAAGAGAATCCCTTGAGTCTGCTGCGAAGAGCGCGTGATCACGTTGATCACGCCGTTGACGGCGTTCGCGCCCCACAGCGTTCCCCCGGGGCCGTCGATCACCTCGATGCGCTCGACGTCTTCCAGCATGACGTCCTGCTGGTCCCAGAACACCCCGGCAAAAAGCGGCGAATAGACCGTGCGGCCGTCGATCAGCACCAGCAGCTTGTTGCCGATCGCGTTATTGAAACCCCGGGCGCTGATCGCGTAGGTGTTCGAGTTGACTTTCGCGACCTCGAGATTGGGCGCGAGCCTGAGCGCTTCGGGAATCGTGGTCGCGCCCGAGCGCCGGATATCCTCGGCGGTGATCACGAAAATCGATGCGGGGGCATCCGCGAGCCGTTCCGGACGCTTCGACACCGAGGTGATTTCGATATTGCTCAGTTCCTCGAGGCTCAGGTCCGCCAGATCGCCGGCGAGCTGAACTTCCGCGGCGAGAACACCCGGAGGCGCCGACGTAAGGAACAGGACACAGAAAAGGACGCGCGCACTCCGTGAGCGAAGCTTCGCCGGCATCGGGCAAGCGCCCGGAGATTCAGAAAATTCAGTGCGTATCGTTTTCAGAAAATTCAGCGCGTATTTGTTATTTCCAGACCCGTTGCCTTGGCTTCGCTTATTGGGCGATTCGAGCCTAAGCAGGTGGCTGGATGCCGTCCAGCGGGTAAACCTGACAAATCGTGTCAGGAAAGCAGGATAAACCAAAAAACAGGGAGTTCAATAGGGGCTGCAACAGGTAAATTGATGAAATATACGGAAGTTTTACCAGTACAGGACAATCTTTACCAAGATTGAGAGTCCTATATGTCCAGGCTGGAGAAACGCCAGCGCCACCTGAACTCGAGGAATTGCAGATGGGACAAGGATGAAAGCCAGACTCCGGATCCTGATGGTCGAGGACGTGGAGGCCGATGCCGACCTTGCCCTGCGCGAGTTGAAGCGCGCCGGCCTTGCGGTAGAGTCGCACCGCGTGGATCTGGAGACGGAGTTTCGGCGCGAGCTCCGCGATTTCCTGCCTGAAGTAGTCCTCTCTGACTTCAACATGCCGCAATTCGACGGCATGTCGGCGCTCGCGATCTCGCGCGAAATCGCCCCGGACATCCCGTTCATTTTTCTCTCCGGCACGATCGGGGAGGAATATGCGATCCGGGCGCTCAAGAACGGCGCCTTCGACTACGTACTCAAGAACAATCTGGTTCGTCTGCCGCCCGCGGTCGAAAAAGCGACTCAGGACTCGAAGGCGCGTCTCGAGCGGGCGCGCGCCGAACAATTGCGGGCGCTGGAGCACTCGGTGACGGGGAAGCTCGCTCATGCCGACAGCGTGGCCGTTGCATTGGAAGGAGCGATCCGTTCGGTGTGCGAAATAGAGGGTTGGGACTGCGGCCGGTATTTCGTGCCGGACGAAATTTCCGGAGCCCTGCGAGTCAGTGAAGCCTGGGGCGTGCCCAATCCCGCGGTTGAGCGATTCATCACCGTCTCGCGCGGGATAGAATTTGGGCCGGGCGTGGGCTTACCCGGCCGCATACTGCAGTCGGGCCAACCGCTTTGGAGTCGCGATCTCGAGACGGACAGTTCCGTTCAGCAACTGGCGGCGCTCGCGCGGGAATGCAACATACACGGCACCTTCGGCTTTCCGGTCATATCGGACGGAAAGACCATAGGTGTACTGAGTTTCAGCAGCCACCGGATCCGCGAGCCCGACGAGCGACTGTTGCAAACCATCGGTGTGATCGGCAGCCAGATCGGGCAGTTCATCCAGCGCAAGCGCGCGCAGGAAGAACAGTACCGATTCCGGATCGCCATGGATGTTTCCGCGGATATGATCCTGCTGATCGACCGCGCCAGCATGCGTTTCGTGGACGTAAACGACACCGCATGCCAGCAGCTCGGCTACTCGCGCGAGGAACTGCTCAAGATGGGTCCGCAGGACGTGCTCCCGGTGAACCGCGAGGAGCTGGAGAGGTCCTACGACGAAATGATCACCGACCCCTCGTCGTCGGTGATCGGCGGCATGTATTCCCAGTACCGGTGCAAGAGCGGCTCCTTCCTGCCCTTCGAATCGACCCGGCGCATAGTGCGGTCCGGGGACACCCATATCATCGCGGTAATCTCCCGGGACATCCGCAACAGGATCGCCGCCGAGGAAGCGTTGAACAAGAGCAACGAGCGCTTCAACCTTGCCGTACGCGCCACCAACGACGTCGTCTGGGATTGGGATCTTGCGACCGATGAGCTCTGGTGGAACGAGAACCTCACCGCAGCCTTCGGATACCTCCGGGAGGATATCGGGCCCGGTGCAAAAGCCTGGTATGACCTTATCCATTCGGAAGACCGGGACCGCATCGTGTCCGAGCTTCATCGCGTGCTTGAGCTCGGCGACGAAAGCTGGAGCGATGAGTACCGCTTTCGACGCAAAGACGGCAGTTACGCCTTCGTCTTCGATCGCGGGCACGTCATTCGCGACGCCGAAGGCAAGGCGACGCGGATGATCGGGGCCAAAGCCGATGTCACCGCGCGCAAACAGGCCGAAGAACGTCTTTCCTATCTGGCCCAGTTCGACACCCTCAGCGGCCTTCCGAACCGGCATCTGTTTCGCGACCGCCTCGCCCAGACGCTGGTTCAGGCGCGGCGCAACAAATGGGCCGTCGGAGTCATGTTTGTCGATCTTGACCGATTCAAGCAGGTCAACGACACCCTGGGCCACGATGCCGGCGACAAGCTTCTGAAAGAAGCGGCGGACCGGTTGACGGGTTGCGTGCGAACCGGCGATGCGGTGGGGCACTTCAGCGGCGACGAATTCGGCGTCGTACTCTCGGATCTCCGCCGGCCGGGCGATGCAGGCCAGGTGGCCCGGAAGATCGTGGAGGCCGTGGCACGCCCGTTCTATCTGGATGGGCAGGAAACCTACGTCACCGCGAGTGTCGGCATCACGCTCTTCCCGGGCGACGGCGAGGAAGTGGACATCCTGATAAAAAATGCCGACTCCGCCATGTACCGCGCCAAAGAGGAGGGCCGCAACAACTACCAGTTTTTCACCCGCGAGTTGAACGAGCGCGCGCTCAGGCGGGCGGAAACGGAGACCGCGCTTCGGCGAGCGCTGGAGCGGCGCGAGTTCCTGCTGCACTACCAGCTCAAGGCGGACCTGACGAGCAGGGCGATCTGCGGCTTTGAAGCCTTGTTGCGCTGGCAGCACCCGGAAAAGGGCTTGATCTCCCCCGCCGATTTCATCCCCGTGCTCGAAGATACCGGGCTGATCGTTCCCGTGGGCGAATGGGTGCTCGGCGAGGCTTGCCGGCAGATCGTCGCGTGGAACAAAGCGGGGCTGTCGACGCCTCCCGTGGCCGTCAACCTCTCCGCACGCCAATTCAATGAAGAGGGCCTGCAGGCGACGGTGCGAAGGATTCTCGGCGAGACCGGCATCGATCCCTCCCTGATTCAGTTCGAGCTCACCGAGTCGCTGCTCATGAAAGATCCCGAAGGCGTCGCCCGGACGCTGCGGGAGCTGAGGGAATCGGGGGTCAGGTTTTCCGTGGACGATTTCGGCACCGGTTACTCGAGCCTCGCGTACCTGAAACGATTTCCGCTCGACGCGCTGAAGATCGATCGGGCCTTCGTGCGCGACGTCGATAAAAATCCCGACGATGCCGCAATCACGCTTGCGATCATCGGTCTGGCGCACAGCCTGAAGCTCAAGGTGATCGCCGAGGGCGTGGAAACGCGAGGACAACTGGATTTCCTGCGCAAGCACGGTTGCGACGAGATGCAGGGTTTCTACTTCGCCAAACCTCTTCCCGCTGCGGCCTGCACCCAGGCTCTGGTCGACGATCTCCACCTTCAAGCCTGAATTGTCCGGTCGCCCGGACTTCCGCTAGGGGCCCGTCAAGGCACGGCTTGACAGGCGAACGGTAAGCGTTGTATTTTACCGTTTGGTTAAATACAAAACGGTCTCGAAGATGTCGCCCGATCGCCTCAGCGCCACCTTTTCCGCTCTGGCCGACCCCACGAGGCGCGCGATCCTTGCGCGCCTCGCCTCGGGTGATATGTCGGTCATGGATCTGGCCGAGCCTTTCGACATGACGCTTCCCGCCGTGACCAAGCACCTCAAGGTGCTGCAACGCGCCGGCCTGATCACGCGCAGCCGCGACGCGCAGTGGCGGCCCTGCCGCCTCGAAGCGAAACCGCTCAAGCGCGCCGCCGACTGGGTGGAGCAATACCGCCGATTCTGGGAACAGAAGCTCGACAACCTGGAGGAGTACCTCCGCAAACTTCAACAGCAGGAGAAAAAGCATGGCCGCAGAAAAATCTAATTCCCCGTCCGCTTCATCCAAGGACATCAACGACGACCCCTTCGTCCTCACGCGCAGCTTCGACGCGCCGCGCGATCTCGTGTGGAAGGTCTGGACGCAGCCGGAGCACCTGGGCAAGTGGTTCAGCCCGAAAGGCTTCAAGATACTTGCCGCGAAGATGGATTTCCGCGTGGGCGGCACTTATCACTACGGCCTGGAGACGCCAGACGGCAAGCCGATGTGGGGCAAGTGGGAATTCCGCGAGATCGCGGCCCCCGAGCGCATCGTGGTCATCCAGTGCTTCTCGGACGAGAAGGGTGGCGTCACCCGGCATCCGATGGCGCCCGACTGGCCGCAGTACACGCTGTCGACGATGAGCTTCGCAGCGCAGGGCAACAAAACGAAGTTCACCCTGACCTGGGCTCCCTACAAGGCCACGGAAGTCGAGCGCAAGACCTTCGATGCCGGCCGCGCGGGCATGGAGATGGGCTGGGGCGGCACCATGGAACAGCTGCTCGCCTACCTGGCGAAGGTGCAGTCATGAGCGCAGCGAACGTCTTTCTGATTTTTGCCGGCCTCGCCGTCTGCGGCGCCGCTTCGGCCGCGCCGGTGAGCTACGACATCGACCCTGAGCACACCTATCCCAGCTTCGAGGTGGACCACATGGGCCTGTCGATCTGGCGCGGGAAATTCAACAAGACCACGGGCAAGGTGAGCCTGGACAAGTCCGCCGGAACGGGAACGGTGGACATCGCGATCGACACGGCCAGCATCGACCTCGGCCACGCCAAGGTGCGCGAATACGTCATCGGCCCGGACCAGCTGGACGCCGCCAAGTACCCTTCGATGAGCTACAAGGGGAAGCTGGGCGGTTTCGCGAACGGGGCGCCGACGAGCCTGACCGGTGAGCTCACCCTGCACGGCGTGACCCGGCCCGTCGCTCTGAAAATCACCTTGTTCAAGTGTATCCCGCATCCGCTCCTGAAGCGCGAGCTGTGCGGCGCGGACGCCTTCGGCAGCTTCAGCCGCAGCGAGTTCGGCATGGAGTACGGCAAGGAGTACGGCTTCAAGCCGGAGGTGACGCTGCGCATCCAGGTCGAGGCGCTCAGGGCTGAGTGAACAGGGTGAGCCGATCGGCGCTCTTGACAACTACTCCCGGAAAAAAGATACCGTAGAGACAAAGGACAAAATCGTCATGACAAGCAGTACCTCCAACGCCCGCAAGCGCTGGCTCGCGCTCATCGTCCTGTGCCTCGGGGACCTGATGATCGTCCTCGACACGACGATCGTGAACGTCGCCCTGCCCTCGATCCGGGCCGATCTCGGCTTCTCCCAGACTTCGCTCGTCTGGGTGGTGAACGCCTACATGCTCACCTACGGCGGGTTTCTGCTGCTCGGCGGGCGGCTCGGCGACCTCTATGGGCACCGCAGGCTCTTCCTCGCCGGAATCGTGCTCTTCACGCTCGCGTCGCTCGCCTGCGGACTCTCGAACACGCAGGGATTGCTGGTGGCCGCGAGAGCGGTGCAGGGCCTCGGCGGCGCGGTCGTCTCGGCGGTCGCGATGGCCCTGATCATGAATCTGTTTACCGAGCCCGTCGAACGGGCGAAGGCGATGGGCTTCTTCGGCTTCGTCATGGCGGGCGGAGGAAGCGTCGGCGTTTTGCTGGGCGGCCTGCTCACCGGTGCGCTCAACTGGCACTGGATCTTCCTCGTCAACCTCCCGATCGGCGTCGCGGTCTACGCGCTCTGCCTGATGTTGATTCCCGCCGGCCGCGGGCAGGCGGGAACGGGACGC
>DATHHS010000012.1:0-11102 GCA_035317085.1 Burkholderiales bacterium | reverse complement strand
TGCCTGCTTCTGGCTGTATTCCTCCGGCTCGACCGGCATGCCGAAGGGGACGGTTCACGTCCATTCGAGCATGATCCTGACCGCGGAGCTCTACGCGCGAGGCGTGCTGGGGTACCGGGAGAGCGACGTGGTGTTCTCGGCGGCGAAACTCTTCTTCGCCTACGGTCTGGGAAATGCTCTCTCGTTCACGCTGGCCGCGGGTGCGACGTCCGTGCTGATGGCCGAACGTCCGACGCCGGGGGCTGTGTTCAAGCGGCTCAGGGAAAAAAAGCCCACGCTTTTTTTCGGAGTGCCCACCCTCTATGCAGCAATGCTCGCCAGCGCGGACTTTCCCGGGAAAGGGTCGCTCGCGCTGCGCCAGTGCATTTCGGCCGGAGAGGCGCTGCCGGCCCAGATCGCGAAGAGCTGGAAGGAAAGAACGGGCGTCGAAATCCTCGACGGCATCGGCTCGACCGAGATGCTGCACATCTTCCTCTCCAACAGCCCGAACGATTTGCGTTATGGCACTACCGGCAAGCCCGTGCCGGGTTACGAGCTGCGCCTGGTGGACGAGCACGGCGACCCGGTGAAGCGGGGCGAGATGGGCGAACTGCAGATCAGCGGTCCCACAGGCGCGGCCTCCTACTGGAATAACCGCGAGAAAAGCCGCAGCACCTTCGTCGGCGGCTGGACCAAGAGCGGCGACAAGTACACGCAGGACAAGGACGGCTATTACGTATACGGTGGGCGCTCGGACGACATGCTGAAGGTCTCGGGCATCTACGTCTCGCCCGCGGAAGTCGAAGCCGCGCTCGTAAGCCACGAAGCGGTCCTCGAAGCGGCGGTGGTCGGCGCCGAAGACGAGAACAAGCTCGTCAAGCCCAAGGCCTACGTCGTGCTCAAACAGGGCAATCCGGCTAGCGACGCGCTCAAGGCGGTGCTTCAGCAGCACGTCAAGGACAAGCTCGCGCCCTATAAATATCCGCGCTGGATCGAGTTTTTGAACGAGCTGCCCAAGACTGCCACGGGAAAGATTCAGAGATTCAAGCTGCGCGCGTGAATGCCGACTTGGAGGTCGGGTGAAAACACTCAGCATCAAGTCCAAAGTCACCTTGTTCGCCACGGCGGCGCTGCTGGGGCTGCTTGCACTGATTTCGGCGGTCCAGTTGAGTTTCTTCAAGGTCGAGATGCGGCAGGTCCTCGAAACCCAGCAATTCACGCTGGTGTCGCGCGTGGCCGACGAGATCGACCAGACGCTCCTGTTGCGTCTGAACGCGCTCGCCAGTCTGGCAAAAATTCTGCGCGTCGAGGATTTCCAGCGCTCGGGCGCGATGCAGAAAAATCTCGAGGGCCGGCCAGGATTGCAGAGCGAGTTCGACGTGCTCTCGGCGGTTGCCGCCAGCGGAAAGTTCGCGGCTGCGGTGCCCTACGACAAGGGGTTCGAAAACATCAACCTCAGCGATCGTCCCTGGATCAGGGAGGCGCTTGCCAGCGGCCGGCCAATCGTATCGGCGCCGCATCGCAGCCGGTTGAACGGGGAGCCGCAGGTGGTTTTTGGGGCGCCCATATTCGGCCCGCGCGGCGAGGTCGTGGGTGTGCTGACCGGCACGCTCAGACTGTTTCGTTCGAATTTTCTCGGCAACATCGGTCGAACGCCCGTCGGCAAGAGCGGCTCTTTTTCGCTGTTTACCAAGGACGGCCTGATCGTCATGTCCGCCGATAAGGACCGCATCATGACCCAAGGGCCGGCTCCGGGCGTGTCTCCCTATTTCGACCGGGCGACAAGCGGAGTGGAAGGCGCTGAGGAAAGCGTAAACAGCCGTGGCACGCACGCGCTATACAGCTACAAATCCCTGCAGAGCGTTCCGTGGGTGCTCGTGGCGGCGCTGCCGGCCGAAGAAGCGTATGCGCCGATCGCCGAAACGCAGAAGCAGATCATCCAATTCATGGTGGTCCTGGCCTTGCTGCTTGCGCCGCTCATCTGGCTTGCCGCGCGATCATTGCTCAGACCGCTGCTCGCCTTGCACCAGACCATCCGACGCAGCCGGAACGAGCCGGGTGCTGTCCCCGAGGTTCCGGTTCGCACGGGCGACGAAATCGGCGATCTCGCCGCCGACTTCAACGCTTTGATGCGGCAACGCAACGAGGCTGCGGCCGCGGTTCAGGAAAATGCGCATCGTTTGCGCTTGATCACGGACAACACGCCCGCGCTGATTTCGTACGTGGATTCCGAGCAACGCTACCGCTACGCCAATGCCGCCTATCGCGAGTGGTTCGGCATGACACCCGAGGAAGTGTGCCGACGCACCATGCCCGAAGTTCTGGGAGAGACCTATGCGTCGCGGGAGCCGCACATCCGGGACGCACTCGCCGGCAAGGAGGCGAGGTTCGACCTGCCGGTCTCGTTCGGCGGCAGCGAACGTCACACCCACACCCGTTACGTTCCGGATGTGCGCAGTGACGGCAGCGTCGCGGGATTCTACGTGCTGGCGACCGACGTCACCCCGCTCAAGCGCACCGAGGAGATGCTGCGCGACAGCGAACAGCGCCTGAGCCTGGCGCTGGAGAGTTCCCAGCTCGCGCTGTTCGACTGGAACATTGCGACCGGTGAAGTCTTTCTGAGCGAGCAGTGGGCGGTGATGCTGGGCGGAAATGCCGCACCGACTCGAACGACAATCGATGCGCTGGAGCGAATGGTGCATGGGGACGACGCCGCGGACCTTAGCCGCCTGATCCGCGATGTGCTGAAGGGCGTAGCGCCTTATTACCACGCCGAGCATCGCGTCCGGACGAACAACGGGAGATGGATCTGGATCCAGAGTCAGGGACAGGTGACCGCGCGCGATGCGGACGGCCAGGCGCTGCGCCTCATCGGCACCAACGCGGATGTGACCGAGCGAAAGAGCGCGGAGGCCGACCTCGCGGAGAGCCGCGCGCAACTGGAGCGCGCGGCTCAACACGACGGGCTCACCGGATTGCCCAACCGCAATCTTCTCGGCGACCGGCTCGAGCAGGCGCTCGCACGCGCGCGCAGGAACCGGCAATTGATCTCGCTCTTCTATCTCGATCTCGACCATTTCAAGGACATCAACGACGCGCTGGGACATGCGGCGGGGGACGCCCTCCTCAAGGCATTCGCCGAGCGCCTCAACGCCTGCGTGCGCGAAACCGATACGGTGGCGCGCGTGGGCGGGGACGAGTTCGTCATTTTGCTGGAAGACGTGCGCGAGGACGGAGATGCCCATGCAGTGGCCGAAAAGATCATCGACGCGATGCGCAGGGGTTTCCACGTCGAGACGAAGGCGCTGCGCGCCACGACCAGCATAGGCATTGCTTTCACGCGAGGCGAAACCACCGGGGAAGACCTGATGAAGCGGGCCGACGCCGCGCTCTACGAGGCCAAACGAGGCGGCCGCAACAAGTATCACGTCGCGCGCCCGACGCTGGAGGTCGTCGAAGGCAGAGCGCCGGGCGGCGGAGCGAAGCCGGGACAGGGCGGGAAAAGCTAGGGTCCAAGGCGCTTGAGTACCTTCACCCCGGACGAACGGTCGATCGCTTGCGCCCGCGCCTGGGTGGAGGAAGCGAAACGCATCGTGGTCCTCACCGGCGCCGGCATTTCCACCGAATCCGGAATTCCGGACTTTCGTGGACCTCAAGGGGTCTGGACCCGGGACCCGGAGGCCGAGAAGCTCTCGAACATCCATTTCTACGTCGTCGACCCGGAGGTGCGCAGGAAGTCATGGCAATCGCGGCTCACGCATCCGGCGTGGACCGCGCAGCCGAACGCGGGTCACGCGGCGATAGTCGAGCTCGAACGGCGCGGGAAGCTCCACGCGCTTATCACGCAGAACATCGACGGGCTGCACCAGAAGGCAGGCAGCTCGCAGGGCGTGGTCGAGGTGCACGGTACGGTCCACGGCGTGGTGTGCCTGTCCTGCGGCTGGAAGGGACCGATGCAAGACGCACTCGATCGCGTGCGTTCCGGGGAATCCGATCCGCCCTGCGAGCACTGCGGTGGGATCCTGAAGAGCGATACCATCTCGTTCGGGCAGGCGCTGGTGCCGGAGCTTATCGAACGCGCGATGCGGGTGGCAGCCGAGGCGGATTTGTTTATTTCAGTCGGAACGAGCCTGCAGGTCTATCCGATTGCCGGGACGGTGCCCGTTGCGAAGAACGCTGGCGCGCGCGTGGTGATCGTGAATGCGCAAGCCACGCCGTTCGACGGCATCGCAGACGCCGTACTTCGTGGCCCGATTGGGGAGATTCTGCCGCGCATCGTCGGCATGACAGCCGTCCCGCCTACTTGACGGGAGCGCCGTTCGGGCGCCAAATGCGCAACGGTCAGGGAGAGACAAAGCATGGATGCGGCTTTCGCGGAAGCGCCGATTAGGCGCGAGGGATTTTTCAGGTTTGCCGGCGACAGCCGCTGAGTCGCTTCCGCACCGACGCGCGACACGATGCCGAGTTTTCCGGTGAATTCACGTTCAATTGTTCCGCCTGCGCGCGTCGGTTTCATCGGTCTCGGCCAGATGGGCCACCCCATGGCGCGCAGTCTCGCCCGAGCGGGTTACGGCATCGTCGCGCACGACATCAACGGCGATGCGCTCAAACGCGTTTGCGAGGCGACGGGGGCCGAGGCGGCAGCTTCGCTCAAGGCTATCGGCGAACGCTGCGAGGCGGTGATCACGATGCTTCCCGACGGGAATGCCGTGCGTGCGGTGGTACTCGGCGGGGACGGGTCCGGAGATTGTCTGCTCACCGGGCTTCCCCGCGGCAACGTCCTCATCGACATGAGCTCGTCATCGCCCCTGGCTACGCGCGCGCTCGGCGCGCAACTCGCCGGGCGCGGCGTCGCGATGCTCGATGCGCCGGTATCGGGCGGAGTCAGGAAGGCAGTCGACGCGACGCTCTCCATCATGGCGGGTGGGGACGCGCAGAACATCGCGCGTTGCAGGCCGATTCTCGAGGCGATGGGCAAGCAGATTTTCCTCACCGGTCCGCTCGGCTCGGGTCACGCGATGAAGGCGCTCAACAACTATGTCTCGGCCGCGGGGTTGGTCGCGGCGGCCGAAGGCGTGCTCGCCGCCCAGCGCTTCGGGCTCGATCCGGGAAACGTGGTGGACATCCTCAACGCGTCCACTGGAATGAACAACTCGACCCTCAACAAGTTTCATCGGTTCATCCTGTCGCGGGCCTTCGACTCGGGGTTTTCGCTTGACTTGATGGTCAAGGATTTGAAGACCGCGCTCGAAGTCGCGCGCTCGACCGCTTCGCCCGCTCCGCTCGCCGAGGCCTGCCTCGAAGCCTGGACGGAGGCGCAGGCGGCGCTCGGACCCGGAGCCGATCACACCGCCGTGGTGCGCCACTGGGAGAAACTGTCTGGCACGGAGCTCGGAAAGAAAGGCGATTGACTGCGCTTCTTGGCGCCGGCACTCTTGACGCCGGAACGCCCGGGGCCCAAGCTCGCACCCTTTAGACTTCCGGAGCAAAAGGCATGGCCACGCCCGAACTCAAATCCTCGGAGTTGAAGCTCGAGCCGGACAAGCTTTACCTCGAGGAGATTTTCACGGACCGACGCATCGGGACGATCCGGCGCCTGACGCCAGTCGCCAGGGATGGAAAGCCGGATGCTTCGAAGACTGTCCTCTACGTCGGAGAGACCCAGATCATGACTCCCGCCGGCTCGATCCCCATCGCATTCGAGATCGGCGCGGACTCGCTTGGCGAGGCCGCAGAGAAGTTCGGATCGCTGGCCAAGGATGCGATCGATCGCACCGTTCGAGAGCTCCAGGAGCTGCGCCGCCAGGCGAGTTCCTCGATCGTCGTTCCGCAGAGCCCCATGGGCGGCGGCGGCAAGATCCAGCTGCCCTGACCGATTGTTACTTGAGGAGTCCCGCTTTGCGGGCAAGCCCCTGCACGCGCGCGTGCTCATCGCGGATCTCGGCGAGCAGCTTCTCGGGCGGGGAATACTCCATCAACATTCCGAGCGGCCTCAACTTGGCACCGACGGCAGGGGACTTGATGGCGCGTTCCAGCGCTGGAACCAGCGCTCGCGTCACTTCGGCGGACACCCCTGCCGGTGCGAAGAATCCCACCCAGATTCCGAAAAGCTGTTCCGAGTAGCCGAGCTCCGACAAGGTCGGGATGTCCGGGAAATCCGGATACTTGCTCGAGATGACGATGCCCCGCAGCGTGCCGCTCCTCAGGTGGCTCGTCAAGGTGCCGAGCGCGAGGATCACGCCTTCGACGTGTCCGCCGAGCAGCGCGGTGACGGCGGGTGAAGCACCGGTGAACGGCACCGTGGTGAGTTCCGTTCCGGTGAGCGAATTGAGCGTGAGCACGCAGAAATCTCCCACCGATCCCGCCCCGGCGGTACCGATGCGCACGCTTCCCGGGTTCTTTTTCGCGTGCTCCACCATTTCGCCGAAGCTCTTGTAAGGCGCGTCTGCGCGCACCGCAAGGATGCTCGGCGAGCGCATCGCGAGTCCCAGCGGCGTGAGATCGGTGAGCGGGTTGTAGCTCGCGGTCTTGGGATCGAGAATCGAACGGAAGACGAGCGACGCATTGTTGGTGAGGATGATGGTGTAGCCGTCGGGTTTTGCCTTGACCACCAGGTCGGTGCCGAGCGCGCCGCCTGCGCCGGGGCGGTTCACCGGGACGATCGCCACCTTCAAGTCGCGCGACACTTCGTCGGCAAGGGCGCGCGCGGAGGTGTCGGTCGCATCTCCGGGCGCGAGCGGAATGACCAGCGTGACGGTACCCCTCGGATAGTCCTGGGCGTGGAGTGCGCCTGCACAGAAGAGGAGCAGCAACGTCGTGTATGCGGTGGATCGCCGGTTCATCGCGCTTTTCTCCGGGGACGTCGAGTTCGACGCTCGATTCCGTTCGATTCTAACTGATCGCTCCCCGATCGAGCCTCGATCTCAAAACGCGACCTTGGTCGTGACCAGGAACTGAACTCGCTTGATGCCGGGGTCGTGGTTCAAGGGGAAGGCGAGATCGACATGCAGCACGTTTCCGAAGGTGGAGCGCGCGCTGAGTATGCGCAAGCCGAAGCCGACGTCGTTGAGCCAGCCTGTGTTTTCGGTATTCCCGTTGGGGCCACCCCACGCGCGGCCCAGATCGTAAAACACCGCGCCGCCCACGCGGAACAGACGGAACGGGTACCAATCGGTGTAGACGCGGCTCTCGACGTTCAACAGCGCACGGTGTTCCCCGCTCTGGTAGTTCCGCGGATAGCCACGCAGTCCGGTGTCTCCTCCCAGCACGAGCTGGGTGGATTGAGTGGCGTCCTTGAGGTAATCCCCAGCGAGCGACACGAAGATGAGGCTGCGGCTGTCCGGGCGGCTATAGAACCGGACCGAGCCGCTCGTCGATTGGCTGTCGATCGGACTGTATCCCGACTGCCCGACCGTCGAGGCGGACGCAAGCAGGATTCCCCCCGAGGGCAGACGGAACCCATCGCTCGCGCTGGCGGAGTAGAGCCAGAGGTTCTGGGTCGAGCCGAACCCTGTCCATCCGCGGCCCAGTTGCACGCTGGACTGGAAGCCCAGTACGAAGTATTCGGGGCGCTCGATCAGATCCATGTTCTTGTATTTCTCATAAGCGTCCTCAACGACTTCATAGCGAAAATAGGGCGCGGCGACGGTCTGACCCAGGGGCAGCTGCGAGGGAGGGGGGAGGGCAGGCTCGTCGTTATAGGTGTCCTTCCGATAGGTGAGGCCGACGGAGTAGCGCTGTACCCACCGGTCGACCAGGCCCTCGGACCAGCCGCCGAAGGCGTCCGCCACCTCCTGGCGGTGCCGGAACTGCGCCAATGTCGAGCCATTTTCGAAGAGCGTATTAACGCGATTGTCCGTGGACGCGGATACACCGGTCGCCCAGCGCGTGTCCAGCGCGTAGAAGGGGCGGGTGACCGCCATTGCTTGGTTCTCCCCATCGCTGAGCCGGGAGTACGAATAATTGACGGTGGTCCAGCCGTCGAAAGCGTGGGGATTCGAAATTTGGTATTGGGTCGTGGTTCGCTCGGCGTCTGAGGAGCGGCTGACTCCGACCAGGATTCCGCTGCCAAGCGCGTTGGTGTCTCTCAGCGTTGCACCGGTCCTGTTAGATCCTCCTGCGCGGCTGGCGCTGACACCGGGCTCCAGAGTCCAGGTGTCGCGCGTCCTGACGTCGATGTCGACTACTCCGTCGCGATAGGCGACCGGCACGATGCTGACGTCGTAGAGAAACCGGTTGGTTCTGAGCAGGCGTTCGGTTTCTTCGATGAGGCGAACTGAAACGCGCTCGCCCGACTTGAACAGCAGCTTGCGCTCGATCACTCCACGGCGCGTTTGAATATGAATGGCGTCGGCGGCGCGGTAGAGAACGCCGTTCTCCCCCTCGACTTCCAGATCGAAAATATTCCGGGTCTGGATGCGTATTTCGCCAATGCGGGCTCCCATGGCCTCGAGCTCGGCGAACGCCGGGACTTTCTGTTCGGGAGCCGGCACGCGCTCGGCAGAGGGCGACGAGTTCTGTTCTGGAATAGGCTCAGCGGAAGGCGGGGATCTCTGTTCCGGATCGGGTTCCTGTGCCGCCGCAGGCCCGGGCAGGCCGGCGAGGGCCGCGAAGCAGCCGATAAAAAATCCGAGGTGAGCAAGCAGGCGGCGCGGCAAGCACCAATCGGTGCGTCTCTCTGGAGGCCGGCAAACGGTCCGAGTTGTCACGCGGTCGATTGTGCTGGCGGCGAAATGGTGCCGTCAAATTGAGATCAAACCTTAAATTCCTGAAAGGATCGGAGTAGGAATTTTCATGAAAAGAAAATCACCCGGGTGGATCGCGTGGTTCACAACAGCGTCACCTCGCAGGTCCTGGACAGCCAGATGGTCGCGCCGTGGCCCGTTAGTGATGAACACGCGCGAAGAAATCGCGCAGGCCTTCAGGGATTACCAGGACGGGAGCCTGGTGACGCGACGACGCGGAAGTGCGGCGACGTGCGGTGACGCGTCACGGTACCTCGTAGCCCAGTTCTCTGCATTGTGAGCGCGCGTAGGAGAGACCCAAACTTTGTTCGAGCCCGTCGCCGTTTGCCGCGACGACTTTCCCGTTTCGAATGTAGGGCACTATCGGATGGAATTCTTCGTAGGCGCCTCGCCTGTCTTTATCGCTGATCATCACGCATACTGCCCAACCGTATTGACGGTCGCCCAAGACTGCTTCCTTCTGGTGGAGGGGTTTGGGTTCAGTCTTGAATTCCACGATCGCAAATTCAGGCTCAACCAGCCTGGTTTTCAGGTAGTCGCGAACGATCTGTTCGTAGTCCGCCGGACGGGGGCCGTAATCGAGCACCGCCAGTTCCGCGGCGGTCGGCATCGGGGCCTGGCAAGCGGAGAGCGCGGCGGCCGAAGCGATCGAGACAGCGACGAGGATCCGGACCGGACGGCGCATGTGTCGCCGATCAGCGCGACACGAACGGCGCGCCGAGCTCGTTACACCCGGTACGGGCGTAACGCCATCCGATGATGTTGTCGTCGGACCCGCCGTTCGCCGCGACAATTTTTTCTTCGCGGATGAAGAACACCATCGGATAGGGGCCGTCGTAGGCGCCGCGCGTGTTCTTGTCGTTGACCCAGACACAGACGCCCCAGCCGTATTGCCGCGAGCGCAGCGACGTGTCCTGCTGGTAGAGCTGCTTGGGTCCTGCCTTGAACTCGACGATCGCGTTACCGGGGTCGAGAAGCTTGGGCCAGAGGTAATCCCGGATGAGCTTCTCATAATTTTCCGGACGTGGGCCGTATTCGTAGGCCTGCATCTCCATCTGGCTGGGCGGGGTTTTGCATCCGCCAGTCAAGGCAACTACCGTTCCGGCGCCGAGAATGGCCAGAATTGTCGCGATACGCCGCATGTGCTTCCTCCGTACTTACTTGGGCTGTGCCACCGTTCGCAGATACGGCTTGAGGGTCTTGAAACCCTGCGGGTACTTCTTCTTCGCGTCCTCGTCGGAGACCGAGGTCGGGATGATCACATCCTGGCCGGGTTTCCAGTTCACCGGTGTCGCGACCGCGTGCTTGGCGTTCAACTGCAGGGCATCGAGCAGGCGCATCACCTCGTCGAAGTTGCGGCCGGCGCTCATCGGATAGATGAGCATTGCCTTCACTTTCTTGTCAGGGCCGATGATGAATACCGAACGGATCGTGGCGTTGTCCGCCGCGGTGCGTTTGCCGCCGCTCGCGTTGGGATGGATCATGTCGTAGAGCTTCGCAACGACGAGGTCGGCGTCGCCGATCATCGGATAGTTGACCGCGGTCCCTTGCGTCTCCTGGATGTCCTTCGCCCAGTTCTTGTGGTCTCCGACCGGGTCGATGGAAAGGCCGATGATCTTGGTGTTGCGTTTGTCGAACTCGGGCTTGAGCTTGGCCATGTAACCGAGCTCGGTGGTGCAGACGGGCGTGAAGTCCTTGGGATGAGAAAACAGGATCGCCCATTTGTCGCCGATCCATTCGTGAAAGCGGATTTTTCCTTCTGTGGTTTCGGCCGTGAAATCCGGCGCTTCGTCACCGATGCGAACTGTCATTCTGATCTCCTGCTTATTTGCGGACCGAAAACGCCAGGACACCGCATGTCGCGTCTCCGGTCCTGAGTTGAGAATTTCCCGTTGGACATCCGGGAGGAAAAAAATTATAACCCCAGCCCGAGGGTTTAAACCAATGACATTTGCAAGGGTCCCGGTCCGGGGGAAGGGGAGGGTCCCGGACTAGTGGCTGCCGGGAGCATAGCAGCCGTGTAAAATTCCTCTGTCGCGGAACGATGGCGCCGCCCTAATATAGCGGCGACATTGCGACGGCGCGCCGGAAACGAGGAGAGGACGGGGGGAAAGTGACGGCAGGAAAATCGGAAGTCGACAAACCGGAGCGCTCGCCGACGGTGATCCTCTTCGCCGAGACCCGCGGTTTCACGGGCATGTCGGACATGCTCGATCCGAGCGTGGTGCTCGCGCGCGTGGGGGAATTCGTTTCCCTTGTCACCAAGGCGGTCGAGGAGCACGAAGGCGCCTTGGTGGATATCCTGAGCGACACGGTCATGGCGACATTCACCGGGCAGGACGACGCGCAGCATGCGGTGCAGGCGGCCGAGGATATCCA
>DATHHS010000011.1:0-17931 GCA_035317085.1 Burkholderiales bacterium | reverse complement strand
CGGCGCGGTCATAGCCGCAAGGCTGATGCTGCGCAACGAGGCGCGGCGCAGCCGCTGGCACGGGTGGCTGCTGCGGCTGCCTCTCGTGGGGCGGATCATCCGCGGGGTCAACGCCGCGCGCTTTGCCGACACGCTGGGCATCCTCACCGCAAGCGGCGTTCCGCTGCTCGTGTCGCTGCAGTCCGCCTCCGCGGTCCTCACCAATCTGCCGATGCGCGCCGCGGTGGACGAGGCCGTGCGGCGCGTGCGCGAGGGCAAGGCGCTCGCGCCGGCGCTCGGCGCGGCAAAGCTGTTTCCGCCGCTCGTCATCCACCTGATCGCGAGCGGCGAGGCCACCGGACGCCTGGACGCCATGCTCGCGCGCGCGGCCGAAGCGCAGGCGCGCGAGCTCGAGAATTGGGTCCGCGGGCTCACCGCGTTGCTCGAGCCGATGCTGATCCTCGCCATGGGGGTGATCGTGCTGTTCGTGGTGGTCGCGATACTGTTGCCCATATTCGAGATGAACCAGCTGGTGCGCTAGGAAATGACATGACGAACGTGCTAGGAAATGCCATGACAAACGTTAACGCGTATTTGCGCCGCCTCCGCGGCTTCACCCTGATCGAGCTTCTGGTCGTCATTACGATTCTCGGCATCCTCGCGGCGCTGATCGTGCCCCGCGTCATGGACCGCCCGGACCAGGCGCGAGCGATCGCGGCCAAGGCCGACATCTCGGCGATCATCGGGGCGCTCAAGCTCTATCGCCTGGACAGCGGCACGTATCCGAGCAGCGACCAGGGCCTTGCGGCGCTGACGAAAAAACCCGAGCGAGGCGATATTCCGAGAAACTGGAAGCCGGGCGGCTATCTCGAGAAGCTGCCGGTGGATCCCTGGGGCACCGATTACCAGTACCTCAATCCGGGAATCCGCGGCGAGGTCGACGTGTTTTCCTTCGGCGCCGACCGCAAGCCGGGCGGCGAGGGATTCGACTCCGATATCGGCTCGTGGCAATAGGTGCAAGGTCGCGGACCGCCGCATGCCGGCCGACGCACGGATTTACGCTGATCGAGTTGCTGGTGGTGGTGGCGATCATCGTCATCGTCGTGGGCCTGGTGGGCGTTCAGCTCATGCGCGGCCCCGACGATCTGGTCCGCGAGGAAAGCGAGCATCTCGCGCTCCTGCTGCGCGCGGCGCGCGAGGAGGCGATCCTGCAAGGGCGGGTTTTCGCCTTCAGCGCCGGACGCGATTCCTACCGCTTCCTGCGCCTGGAACGCAATGGCCGCCTCAAGGTCACGGGCACCGACGACGTGCTGCGTCCGCAGAAGCTGCCGGCGAGGATCATCATCGAGTCGCTGAAGATCGAAGGCGCGAGCGAGGATGCCGCGCGCGACGGGGTGGTGTTCCAGCCCAGCGGCGAGCTGCCCGCGTTCCGCGTCGTTGTTTCGAGCGAGCGCGTGCGCTGGAGCATCGTCGGGTCGCCCGACGGCAGCATACGCGCTCAGGCCGGCCCGTGAGCGTCACCCGGCGAAGCGACGCGGCCGGATTTACGCTGCTGGAAATCCTGATTGCTCTGACGGTGCTCGCGATTGCGCTCACCGCGACCGTGCGCGGACTGGGCGCCGCGATCGACACCACGGCGGCGCTGCGCGATCGCGCGCTCGCCCGCTGGGTCGCCGAAGACCTGCTCGCCGGGCTCGAACTGCGGCAGGAATGGCCGGCGCTCGATGTGAAGGAGGGCGACGCCGAGATGGCCGGGCACCCGTTCCACTGGCGCCAGGAGACGGGCCCGACGCCCGTGGCCAAAATGCGGCGGGTCGAGTTGAACGTGATGCTGCCGGGCACGGACGTTGCGATCGTGCACCTGACCGGCTTTGTCGAACAGACCGGACCGCAGGTGGTGTTGCCACCGGGAGCGCCGACGGGAGCGCAGGCGGGCACGCAACCAGGAGCGCCAACGGGAACGCAGACGGGCACGCAACCAGGAGTGCCGGCGGGAACGCAACCGGGAACGCAGCCGGGATCGCCGACGGGGCCGGTGAGATGAGTCGCTCCGGGCGCGCCCGCGGCTTCACGCTGATCGAGCTGCTGGTCGCGCTCGTGATCTTCGGGATTTTTTCGGTCATGGCTTACGCGGGCCTCGGCCGCCTGCTCGACGGGCGCGCGCGCCTCGCCGACGAGCAGCGCGTCTGGCAGAATCTGTCGCAGGTTTTCTTGCGCATCTCCGACGATCTCGCTCACGCGCGCTCGCGCCAGGTGCGCGACGTGGGCGGGTTTCCGCTGCCCGCGTTCGTGGGGCGGCCCTACGACCCGCGCGCGCTCGCCGAACCGAGCCTGGAGCTGACGCGCGGCGGCGAGCTGCACTACGGCGAAGGCGTGTATTCCGATCTGCGCCGCGTCGCCTACCTGCTGCGCGAAGGAAAGCTCATTCGCATCACCTGGCCGGTGCTCGATCGCGCCCCGGCGACCGTTGCGCTCGAAGCGCCGCTGCTCGACAACGTCGAGGTTTTCGAGTTGCACTTTTCCAGCCAGGGAGTGGATGCGGGTCAGGACTGGCCGGTGCCGGCGGGGGCGAACGACAGTTTGCCGCAGGCGGTGACCGTAACCCTCCAGTTGAAAGGTGCAGGCCGCTTCCAGCGCCTGTTTCTGGTGAACCGGTGATGTCCAGGCAAAGAGGAATCGCCCTGGTGACCGCGATCATGATCGTCGCGATCGCCGCGACGGTCGCCGTGAAGATCGCATTTGGCAATCAGATCTGGTTCCGGCAGATGGAAAACGTCTCCGATCGCGGCGCGACCGACTGGCTGCGGCGCGGCGCGCTGCATTGGGCGAGCGTGGTGCTCATGGAAGACGCCGCCCAGACCCAGATCGACCATCTCGGGGAGAGCTGGGCCATGGGCCTGCCGACGCTCCCCGTCGAAGGCGGGGGCATCCGCGTCTCGGCGGAGGACGCGCAGGGGCGCTTCAACCTGAACAGCGTCTGGCGCAACAACGCGTTGAGCCCGCAGGACATCGCCATTTTCGGGCGCCTGCTCGGGGTACTGCGGCTCGATCCCCTGCTGGTCAACGCGCTGATCGACTGGATCGATCCCGACGCCGAGGCGACCAGTCCCGGGGGCGCCGAGGACGTTGACTACCTCAACAGCAATCCGCCGTATCGCACCGCCAACCGGCCCCTCACGAGCGTGGATGAGCTGCGCCTGGTGCGCGGTTTCGACGCCAAGACCATGGCGGCGCTGCTGCCGTTCGTGACCGTCCTGCCGCCCACGGCTTCCGCGGGCATCAACGTCAACACCGCTCCCGCCGAGATACTCGCCGCCCTGGTGGACCATCTGGACCTGGCGACCGCGCAGCGCATCGTCGAGGAGCGCACCGGCAAGCCGTTCAACAGTCCCGGGGACTTCCTTGCGAAACTGCCCGCCAGCCTGGTTCGGCCGACCGCGGGAGTGGTCGTGAAGACCGACTATTTTCTGGTTACACTCGATACCATGATCGGGCGTCACGAGGAACGCAGCGAAGCGCTGCTGTGGCGCCAGGGGACGGGCACGACGGTGATGTGGCACAGACTGGTACCCTTGACGGGTTCAACGGATGAGACTGACGACGCACCTACATAGAGCCGGCTGGTTCGACCTCGGCGCCGCGTGGCGCAGCAAGGGCGACGATCGTCTCGAGCTGTGGCTGCCGCGCGGCTGGCCGGACGAAGACCGGGAGTTGCGCTGGCGCCGCGTCGCATCGGCCGGGGCGGTGAGCGAGGGCAGCCAGCGCGGGCTCGAGGGGCTTCTTCCCGCCGAGCAAGTCGTCGTCTGGACCCCAGCCGCCGAGACCCTGCTGGTGCGCGCGAGCCTGCCGACGCGCTCCGCCTCGAAGATAGCGCAGGCGCTGCCCTATGCGCTCGAGGAGCAGCTGATCGAACCTCCGGAGCGCCTGCACTTCGCTTTCGCGCAGGAGGCGGACGGCACGCTCGCGGTGGCGGTCACGAGCCGCGAGCGCATGGACCGCTGGCTCGCGGCCCTCGCGGCTGCGGGGCTCGCGCCCACGCAACTCGCGCCGGTCAGCCTCTCGCTTCCGCTCGCCGACCAGGCCTGGACGCTCGCGTTTGCCGGCGGCGAAATCGTGCTGCGAAGCGGGGCGCGCGCAGGACTGGGCGGCCCGATCGAGCTGCAGGCGCCGGCGTGGCTGCACGCTGCGCTGGTCGACGCGAAAGGCGAATCGAACGCGCCGCTGCGCATCCTCCTGGTCGACGCGCCGGCAGAGCTCGATTTCGCGGCGTGGAGCGAGGCCCTCGGGCTCCCGGTGGAGCCGATGCGGGGCGGGGAGGGCGCCGTTCCCGTCGCACCGCTCAACCTGCTGCAACAGCGCTACGCACCGCGAGGACGCGGCTCGGCGCTGTGGCGCGCCTTCGTTCCGGCGGCGGCGCTCCTGGCGGCGTGGCTGGTCGTCACGCTCGCCTTCGACGCGATCGAGTGGGCCCGGCTGTCGCGCGCGGCGCGCGCTGCCGACGAGCAGATGCGCGCGCTGCTGCTGAAAAGTTTTCCGGAAACCCGGACCATTCTCGATCCTGCCGAGCAGATGCGGCGCGGCCTCGAGGACCTGGGCGCCCGCAGCGGTGCGAGCGCCCCTGGCGACCTGCTTTCGCTTCTCGCGCGCGTCGTGCCCGTCGTCGATCGCGAACCGAAGGTGCGCGTGCAGAGCATCGAGTACGCCGACCGGTCCCTGCTCATCCGCGTCATCGCCGCGGAGCCCGATTCCGAGTCCCTCGCGCGCAAGCTGCGAGCCCTGTCGCTCGAGGTCGAAGTGGAACGCTCGGGCGCCGAGGCGCGATTGCGGATCCGCGTGCCGGGGACTGCGCCTCCCAAGGAAAAATCGTGAAGCTCTCCTGGGCCGAACCCCTGCGGGCACGCTGGAATATTCTGGTCGAGCGCTGGAATGCGCTCGATGCGCGCAATCGCCGCGTGCTGTCGGCGTTCGCGGTGTTCCTCGTCCCGGTGCTGTTCTACCTGCTGATCTGGAATCCGGTGCACAGCGGCCTGGCCGGCGCGCGCGCCCGCCTGTCAACGGTGCAGGCGCAGCTCGCGCGGGTCGAGGAGCAGGCCGCGCTCGTCGCCACCATGCGCGCTTCGCCGCGGGTCGTGCAACCCAGCGATCCGGTCGCCACGGTGCAGCAGGCGGCCGAGCGGCTCGGGCTGCGCGCGCAAATGAAGCGCGCCGACGCGGAAGCCTTGCGCGCGGTGCGCGTGCAATTCGAAGATGTCTCGTTCGCGGCCCTGACCGGGTTGCTGATGGAGCTGCAACAGGGGAGCGGCATGCGCGCGGACGGCGCGGCGTTCGAAAGGCACACGAATCCGGGCAGCGTGAACGCGCAGCTGCTGCTGCGGGCGCGAGGCTCGTGATCGCCGCGCTGCGTCGGCCCGGCGTCCAGCTGGCGATCCTCGGGGTCGGCGCCTATCTCGTCTTTCTGGTCGCGAATCTCCCCGCTGCCTGGCTCGGGTTCGCGCTCGAGCGCTCCAGCGGCGGGGTGCTCGCGCTCGGCGAAGCCGGCGGCACCGTCTGGAGCGGCCGCGGCGTGCTGGCGCTGCGATCGGGCGGCCCCTACAAGCGCATCGCCGAGATCGAGTGGCGCTGCAATCCGCTGTGGATATTGACCGGGCGGATGAATGTGGCCTTGTCGGGCCGCGCGCCCGGGACTCAGCTGCGGGCAATTGCGAGCCTCGGGCTCGGAAACATCCGTTTGCGGGACGTCGAGTTCAGCGCGCCGGCCGCCTTCCTCGAGACCGCGATGGCCGTCGTCGCTTTCGCCAAGCCCGACGGGCAGTTGAGCATCAAGGCGGATTCCATCGAAGCCGGCAAGGAGAGCGTGCGCGGAACGGCGAGCGTCGAATGGACCGACGCCGGATTGACCGGACTGTCGGCGCAGCGCCTGGGAGACTACAGGCTCCAGATCACGGGCAACGGCGACCGCGCCGAGCTGAAACTGGCGACCTTGCGCGGCGACCTGCGCCTGGACGCGCAGGGCGAATGGCGCGCCTCGCAGCCGCACGTCGTGCAGATGCGCGGCACCGCGGAGGCCGCTCCCGAGCGCAAGGATCTGGAACCGTTGATGCAACTTATGGGAATCCGCGGGTCGGGAGGCTCGCGGCCGTTTGTGTGGACTGTGCCAATATAGAGTTACCCGCTCCTTAGCGGACTCAATATCAGCCAATGCTCATAAAGGTTTCCTTCAAATAAACAGACGCATACTTCAAAATCTCCCGAATTTCCGGCTCGGGTGAGACCTGTAGGAACCGACAGGTATCCAGAAAAACAGCAACTGGTCACAATAGGAGAACCTTAAAAGCGTATTTTCTGGGAAACCCTTACATGGATTGTAGGGAACGCCTGACAGGATTGTTCCATGCCTAACGCTAAACTCAGAGCGGCTCACGTGCTGTGATACAGACGACAAAGATTTGCAAAGGCCCAGCTGTAAGCTCGTAAAGGTCTCAAGCAAGACGCGATAACAACCCCAGGCTAAAAAGCCACGCTCACCGCCGGGGCGGTGAAGCACAAGGGGAAGGGAGAGCTGCGTGGCGCCAACGTTGCGCTTTTCGGACAAGGACTTCGTCTGGGTCCTGGGCAGCCTGTGCCAGTTGCACCGGGTGCCTTTCGATCCGGTCTTGCTGCTGCAGCAGTTTCCGCCGCCTTACGATCGCACCGCGATCCTGAGCGCCGCCAAGGCGCTGGAATTCAAGGTCGGGGAAAGGACGGTCCGCGCAAGAGAACTGGCAGGCTTGCCGCTGCCGTGCGTGGCCTTCCTGCGGCCGACGCAAGCCCCGGCGCCGCAAGAGCCCGCAGCCGGCGAGCCCGTAACCGGCGCCAAGGGCGATCCGCAGCGGCTGCAGGAGGATTCGGCGCCCCGGGCTGCGCTCATCGTCAAGGCGGGCGACAAGGGACTCCTCTACTTCGAAGCCGGCAGCAACGAGCCCCGTCAGATCGCGCTCGACGAGTACGAAGCGCGCTTTGAGCCTGGGGTGATCCTCGTTGCCCGGGCGGCGGCGCAGGCCGCCGACCCGGACGCGCCTCTGGCGGCCGCGAAACCTTTCGGTTTCAGCTGGTTCGTCCCCGAGCTTCTGAAACACAAGCGCATCTGGCGCGACGTGCTCGGCGCCTCGCTCGCCATGCAGCTGGTGGCGCTTGCAACGCCGCTATTCACGCAAGTCGTCATCGACAAGGTGGTGGTGCACCACACCGAGAGCACGCTGTGGGTGGTCGGCATCGCGCTTGTCATGTTCATGGTCTTCAGCGCCGTCATGACCTGGATGCGCCAGTACCTGGTGCTGCATACGGGCAATCGCGTCGACGCCGTGCTCGGCCAGACCGTGTTTCGCCACCTGCTGCGGCTTCCCATGCCCTATTTCGAGAACCGCCAGACGGGCGTGCTGGTGGCGCGGCTGCATGGCGTGGAGCAGATCCGCGAGTTCGTCTCGAGCGCAGCGGTGACCCTGTTTCTCGACTGCCCGTTCCTCGTCATCTTTCTCGCGGTGATGTTCTGGTACAGCTGGCAGTTGAGCTTCATCGTGCTTGCCATTCTGTTCCTTATCATCGGCATCAGCCTCGCGGTGACGCCGATCTTTCGAGCGAAGCTCAACAAGCAGTTCCTGGTCGGAGCGAAGAACACCGCCTTCGTCACCGAATACATCTCGGGCATGGCCACGGTCAAATCGCTGCAGATGGAGCCGGTGCTGGAAGGCCGCTACGGGGAGCTGCTCGCGCAATACCTCGCTGCGGGTTTTGAGACCAAGCAGATCGCCAACACCTACAACTCGGTAGCGAACGCCCTGGAGCAGATCATGACGCTCTCCATCCTGGTGGTGGGGGCGCTGCTCGTGATGGACAGCGCCGTCAACGCCGCCCTGGGCGCCACGACCTTCACCATCGGCATGCTGGTCGCCTTCCAGATGTTCGCAAGCCGCGTCTCCCAGCCGATGCTGCGCCTGGTCGGCCTGTGGCAGCAGTTCCAGCAGGCCAATGTCGCCATCAAGCGCCTGGGCGACGTGATGGACATGCCGGCCGAGCCCTATACGCTCACCCCGCAGCGCGCGAGTACCGAGCAAGCCGGGCGGATCGAATTCCAGGGCGTCTCCTTCCGCTACTCCGAGAAACATCCCTGGCTCTACCGCAACTTGAATCTCGCTATCAAACCGGGGCAGCTCACGGTGCTGGTGGGTCCCTCCGGATGCGGCAAGAGCACGCTCGCGAAGCTCCTGCTCGGCTTTTACCCGCCGGGCGACGGCCGCATCCTGATCGACGGCCAGGACACACGCTACCTGAGCGCGAACGAGTTGCGATCGAGCTTCGGCGTGGTGCCGCAGGAGACCACGCTCTTCTCCGGCACCGTATACGACAACCTGCTGATGGCCAGTCCGCACGCCGACTTCAACCAGATCGTCGAAGCCTGCCGCATGGCCGAGATCCACGAAGTGATCGAAGCCCTCCCGCAGGGCTACCAGACCCTGCTCGGCGAACACGGCGTCGGCCTCTCCGGCGGCCAGCGCCAGAGGATCGCCATCGCGCGCGCGCTGCTCAAGCGCCCGAAGGTGCTGATCTTCGACGAGGCGACCAGCAACCTCGACCAGACCACGGCGGAATCATTCGCCAAGACCATCAACCAGCTGAAGGGCAAGGTGACCATGCTCTTCATCGCCCACAACCTGCCGCGCGGGTTGCAGGTGGAAGAGGTCGTGCAATTCGGCGCGAAGCCCGCCGCCAAGGGCGGCCAGGCGGACACCTCCGAACCGCAGTCGCCCACGCATCTGACGGTGATCGGGGAAGAAAAGACGCAAGCGTGACGAGAAATAAACCAGCAGGAAAACGCGAAATTCTCAAAAACACAAAGGAAAAGCAATCATGACGGAAGCTCTGAAGAAGGACACGCAAGACAAGGAAGCGGTAAACGGAAAGCCTGCAGCCAAACAGGCAGGCATCGTGAACAAGCAGATGGGTATTCGTCTGACACCGGTCGAAAACTCCGACCAACCCGTCGTCGCGAACTACTGCAGCATCAACGTGTCTCCCGGCATGGCGTTCATCGACTTCGGCTTCCTCGAGCCGGGCATGCTCGCCGCGCTGCCGCGCATGGCGAAATCCGGCGGCAAGATGCCCGAGCAGCTGAACGGCAAGCTCGCGGTGCGCGTGGCGTTGGGCTTCGACGCGCTCGCCAACCTGCATCAGCGACTGGGCGGAGTGCTGACCGGACTCAGCCAGGTGCACGCGGCCGGGGCGAAGAAGCAGGCGTAAGCCGACTCGAGATGCGCATTCTCTTCGTCCATCAGAATTTCCCGGGCCAGTACGCGCACGTGCTCAGGCACTACGCCTGCGACCCGGGGAATGAGATCGTATTTCTCACGCGGCATGCCAACGCGACTTTTCCCGGTATCCGCAAGATCGTCTATCGCCTGAGCCGCGAAGCTAATGCCGGGACGCACTTCTACGTGCGCTCGATCGAAGGCGCCGTGCTGCACGGGCAGGCGGTGGCGCGCGCTGCGTTGCAGCTGAAAAAGGAAGGTTTCGTCCCCACATGATCCTCGGGCACAACGCCTGGGGCGAGACCTTGTACCTGAAGGATGTGTTTCCGGACGCACCGCTCCTCGCCTGTTTCGAGTTCTATTACGGCGCCAGTGGCAGGGACGTCAGCTTCGATCCGGAATTCCCGGACTCGTTGAACGCGCGCCTTCGCCTGCGCACCCTGAATGCGGTCAACCTCATGGGCCTGGATGCGGCCGATCTCGGGCACACGGCGACCGAGTGGCAGCACTCGACCTACCCGCCGCGCTATCGCGACATGATTTCGGTGGCGCACGAAGGCATCGACACCGGGCGCGTCAAGCCGGACCGGGATGCGAAGCTCATCCTGCCCGACGGACGCACGCTCACCCGGGAAGACGAGATCGTTACCTACGTCGCGCGCAACCTGGAGCCTTATCGCGGCTTCCACGTCTTCATGCGCGCCTTGCCCGAAATCCAGAGGCGCCGGCCCGGGGCACATGTCGTCATCGTCGGCGGCGACGACGTGAGCTACGGCCGCGCGCCGGCCAACGGCCGCACCTGGCGCCAAGTGATGCTCGCGGAAGTCGGGAGCATGCTCGATCTCTCCCGCGTGCATTTCCTAGGGCGCGTTCCATACGATCGCTACCTCAAGGTACTGCAGGTCTCCTCAGCGCACGTCTACCTGACCTATCCCTTCGTGCTCTCGTGGTCGATGCTGGAAGCGATCGCGGCGGGGTGCGTCGTGGTCGGCTCGGATACGCCTCCCGTGAAGGAAGTGATTCGCGACGGAGAGAATGGACTGCTCGCGGATTTCTTCGACACCGAAGCGATCGCCGAAAAGGTCGAATCCGTGCTCGCCGACCCGCAGCGCATGGAAGCCTTGCGGGCGAGCGCGCGGCAGACCATCGTCGAGAAATACGACCGTGCGACAGTGTGCCTGCCACGACAGCTACGCCTCATCTATGGGTTGACGCACGGTGGACCCGGGCAAGCATCGCTGAAGGTCGCGAGGCCTGGCTTCCCCCTTCCGGCCCCGGGCATCCAGCTGACAGCCAAGGAAGGGGAAGTGATGGAGTGGCTCCGACAGGGGAAGAGCGCGTGGGAAGTGGCGAAGATCCTCGGCCGCAGCGAGCACACGGTCAAGAACCAGATGCGCAACATCTACTGCAAGCTTGGCGTCCGAAATCGGGTCGACGCATTACAGAGTACTTTCAGAACCACCCCTTCCGAGGGTATGGAACATAGCACGAACGTGCCATATCAAGCCTTTGCCCGATGAGGTCAAATGATCGGTTGTAGAGCGAGGCGGGTCGGCAGAACAGCAATAACCGGCCCCGACTCGCTCAACGGCGGTGAAAATAGGTGGGCGTTGAGGAGAATGAAAAATGATTTCGGAAAATACCGCATATAGCGCGCTCCGTGGGACGATGGTGTTTGCAGAGCTTGCTGGTCCGAGTCATGTGCGTCTTTTTCGTTCATCAGAAGGAAAAAAACTGAGAAAAACGATTCGTTGCGTTGCTGCAAATATTGCAATCGCATTGCTCTTCGGTCTCTCGCAAGCGTCGCACGCGGCTTTTCGGATTGTCGATTCGCAGAGTTGGCTTCTATCGGGAGGCAATCCAAAGATCTATTGGCTGGACAACAAAAGAGTGCTCTACATCGGCGACGAAAACGTCACACGAGACTGGACTCGTGAACCTCAGTTGACGCTGTTTTCGTGGGAGATCGGAAAGTCCCGAGTCCTGATTCAACGCGGAGTCGATATGATTTGTTATCGCCCAGGCCAGGTACTGTACGTCGTTTGGGACAAGCAAGCCAAGACCCGGACGTTTTACCAGGGAGAGCTAGGCCATGAAGCTATGGTTCAGGCGAAAGTCTTAGACGCAATAGGGTGTGATATCACCCGCGAACCGGACCGATCGCAGAATCGCAGCGTCCTACCGCTTCTTCCCGGCCACGGATACCTCTACATGGGACCGAGGCTCGGGAAGGAATCAATGAAGAACACACCAGTGATGCTCTTCCCTGGAGAGGCGAAGGAAGAGATACGACTTCCATTCGGAAGACGCGAATCTCATGCGCCCAAGTACTATCAATTTCGCGGCGCGTACTTCTTCGAACTTGCTTACTATGACCCTGCAAAGGGCTATTCAAGCACGACCTGGCCCAAGAACAAGTTGCGCGTAGCCTATTGGGTATGGCCGGATGGCCATACGGAAAAAGTCGAATTTCCCAACGATATTCTCGGACCATATCCGACGAAAGCTGGGATCGCCTATAGAATCTTTGGCGCTGGCGCAACGGATGGTGTGTATCTGCTCGCGCCAAACGGTGAGAGAAAGCTGGTCATCAGTGGGTATGTGGTCGAGCTAGCGATTTCGCCGGATGGCTGCGGGATCGCCTTCTCACACGCTCCCGACCAGAAATCGTATGTGCGGGGTCCACAGAACAAAAGAACGCTCAAAGTCGTCGAGATTTGCTAAGGAGAATAAAAACATGATTTCCGAAAATACCGCGCAAACGGCTCTTCAGGGAAGCGACGGAGCCCGTTCGCACGGGGTTCCGGCTGGGCATGACTTGGTACAAGAGTACGACGATCCTCAAACCGGATTTCATGCGATTGTTTCAAGGGACCCGGAAACCGGAGAGTACGTTGTTGCCTTTACGGGTACACAACTGTCGGGGACGGATGCGCTTGCCGATTTGCACCTGGGCACGACGCAATGGGATTCAGCTGAAGCTCATAGGCTCCTCCAGGATCTACAGGGGGCTGTTCGTGACGGGGATGTAAGCAGCGTACTTTTCACAGGTCACAGCCTCGGCGGCGCGTTGGCGGAATACGCAGCCTACGACTTTCGAGAAGCCAATCAAGGGACTCCAATTGAGTTGGTCACCTTCGACGGGCTCGGAGGCGTTGAAGGCCTGTCACAAAGAAGAGATCAGCCTTTTGACCCAAGTCGACTGGCCGGAATTGACAGCGCTCACTTTGCCGACAACCGCGACGTGGTCACCCTAATGAGCGAGCATGTCACCGACGAGACCTATTTGCTGGATTTCGGGTCCCCCAATGCTCTGGCGGCGCATTCGCTGGACAACTTCTTGCGCGACAGCAATCTTGTCTTGACTGGGCAGCCTGTCACCCCACTCGACTACATGCATATAGACGATGCTCAAGAGATGGCCGCTTTTTTCAGCAATCTCGTTTTCGGGAACCCGAATCCCAACAGTGAAGCGGAAGCCGCGGTCCGAGCTGCAGCGGGACTGCTATACGCTTTGAATCATGCGCCTGCGGACCAAGTCGCCCAGCTTGCCGATGCGTTTTTTCCGGGGCAGCTATCGATGGTGGACTGGGTTGCGGCGATTGACTTTGCGAGGGCCACGCCGCTCGGCGCGCTCACCGATGTGTACGCGATGGAGGCCGCTTTTCTCGGCGCAGCGGCACATGGATTGGAAGCCGCCCGTTCCGCTGGACAGGAACTTACCATTGAAGCAATTGAAGGAATCGAGAGGGGGTACGAAAGCCTAGTAGATATCGCCTCCGCTGGAATCGAAGCGACGGCCGACGCCGCGGACACCGTACGGCAAGACGCAACGAAGGCATATCTCGACACGGTGGAAGTGGCTTCAAATGGAATAGAAGCAATGGTCAACCAATACGATTCGGCCGTCGATTTTACGGCCGATCGAATTGGCGATCTAAAACGGTTCTATAACGATACTGTTAACTGGGTCGCAGATGAATCTGAGAAAGTTGCCGACCTCTTCGGGGCAACTCAGACGGAAGCATCTGAGATTGGTAACCGGATCACGGCCGAAGGACAACGTGCGGCAGCCTCGGGTCTGGATGTATTAAAAGATTTCCTTGGTGATTCGCTCAAAGGTCTGGAGAAAGCCTTCGGTGGGGACGATAGTAGTGGGGGCTTTCCTATCTTGGGCGGAACTCTTGACTTGCTAAGGCAGGCCAAACTCGGCTTTCAAGGGGCAATGCATGCACTGCCAAGCAGTCCAATTATTTTGGATCTGGATGGCAATGGCGTTGATGCAAGTTCGATCGCCGACGGTACTTACTTCGATTTCAGCAACACGGGATTTGCCCAAGCGACGGGCTGGGTCAGTCCGAGTGACGGCCTCCTGGTAAGGGATCGCAATGGAAACGGGACCATTGATAACGGCGCGGAGTTATTTGGCAACGAGACACTTCTAACGGACGGTACCAAGGCAGCCAACGGATTCCAGGCCCTGGCAGAGCTCGATAGCAACGGTAATGGAGTTATCGACGCCAACGATGCCAACTTCGGCGATTTGAAAATTTGGGAAGACCTGAACGGCGACGGCGTTAGTTCGCCGGACGAACTTTTCAGCTTCTCAGACGCCGGCGTCCGGTCGATCGATATCGCATACACCGAATCCTCATCCGTGGATCCGAACGGAAATCAGCACCGCGAGATAGGCACTTTTACGCGGTCAGACGGCTCAATCGGCGCGGCGGAAGATGTGTGGTTCAAGACGGATACATTGAATACGATCCAGGATCAAGTTCTTCCGATCACGACCGCAATCGCGACGCTTCCCGATATCAAGGGGGCCGGCACGGTGTACGACCTGCATCAGGCTATGGTTCGAGATGCGAGCGGCCAACTGGAAGGTCTGGTGCAAAGCTTTGCAAACGAGACTGACATTCAATCACGTAACGCTACCCTGCAAGAACTCCTGTTCAGATGGACGGGAGTCGATGCGATCGATCCCGACAGTCGAGGTTGGTTCGATGCTCAAAAGCTCGGCGTCATGGAGAAGTTCTTCGGCGAGCAATTCATTGGGTATGACGGCTCATCGATTGTAAATAGCCTCAACGCACTCGGTCCGCTTATAGGGTCGTATGAACACCTTTTCGAATTGACGTACGCGCAATTGATGGCCGAGACGCATCTTAAGGGCATCTACGATTCCATTACCTATAGCTGGGACTCGACCACCCACTCCCTGAGAGGGGATCTCACCGCGGTCTATGCCCGGCTGGGCGGTGAATATGCGACCGATCCTGCGAAGGCAATCGAGGACGTGAGTGAATTTCAGCGGACAATCAGAGGGCTGCAGACGACATCCTTGCTGACCACTCCGTCGGAGATTCATGGGTCGATCGGCGATGAAGTGATATTCGGTGTGGGAAATCCAGTCCAGAAAATATTTGCCGGATTCGGCAATGACGTCATCGAAGTGGGGCGGGACACGCTTTATCCAGCTTGGTTTGACATCAATCTCTACAGCGGCACTCTTGTCTCCGGTTTGGGCAATGACACACTGATGGGAGGAGCGGAGTCGGACACCTATGTGTTCAACCGGGGCGACGGTCAGGACACGATCCAGGACAACAGTATCGGAACTTACCAGGGGTGGGCATATAACGTGCTGCAGACATTCCAGGCAGAGCTGGGCCAGTCTGACGCCTTGCAGTTTGGTGCGGGGATCAGTGCGTCGGACCTCGGTGTGCGGCTCTCGGGTAACGATCTGGTGCTGACAATCAACAATCCTGTGAATCCGGCGGCGGCGGACCGGATCACGATCCAAAACTGGGCACTGGGGAGCGTTAACTGGATTGAGAACTTGCAGTTTGCCGACGGGACGACACTGAGTAGCGCGGATCTCAACCAGATGATCGAGACCGGCACCGAAGGCAATGATGTACTCGCGGGATTCCTGGGGCTGGGACTGACCTACCAGGGTTTGGGAGGCGATGACACGGTCAGTGCGCAGTCGGGCAACGACACGATCTACGGGGGTGACGGCAACGATACGATCACCGACAGTGGGGGCAGCAACTCCATTGACGGGGGCGTGGGCGATGACACGATCTCGGTGCATTCGGGCAACAACACGATTCTGGGTGGGGATGGCAATGATGCGATCACGGTGATCGGGGCGGGCAACAACACGATTCTGGGTGAGGATGGCAATGATGCGATCACGGTGATCGGGGAGGGCAACGACGTTCTCACTGGTGGGGCGGGAAATGATGTGATCCGGACGGATCAGACGGTCTTCTCGAGCTACGGGTCGGTGACTTCCTACACGACGACGCTGACAGGTGGGACGGGCAACGACACGCTGATAGGTGGAGCGGAGTCGGACACCTATGTGTTCAACCGGGGCGATGGGCAGGACGCGATCCAAGACAACAGTATTGAGTATTACCAATCTTGGGCGATGGGTGTTCTGCTGACCTACGCCGACTCGTACTTCAATATGCCGGACACGTTGCGCTTTGGTGCGGGGATCGGTGCCTCGGACCTCGGTGTGCAGCTCTCGGGTAACGATCTGGTGCTGACAATCGACGATCCTGCGAATCCGGCGGCGGCGGACCAGATCACGATCCAGAACTGGGCCTTGGGGAGCGTTAACTGGATTGAGAACTTGCAGTTTGCCGATGGGACGAACCTGAGCGTCACGGACATCAACACGCTGCTCCAGACGGGCACAGAGGGCAACGACGTGCTGACGGGGTTTGCGAACGTAGGAATGAACTACCGTGGACTGGGGGGTGATGACGCGGTCAGTGCGCAGTCGGGCAACGACACGATCTACGGTGGGGAGGGCAACGATACGATCACTGACAGTGGAGGCAGCAACTACGTAGACGGCGGGGCCGGCGATGATACGATCAGGATGAGCGGTGATTTGGCGAGCCAAACGATCTACGGCGGGGCGGGCAACGACACCGTTGTCCTGGGTGGCGACGGTAATAGCGCCACGATCTATGGCGGAGCGGGGGCTGACAGCATCGCCGTAAGGGGTGGCACTCGCGGGATGATCGACGCTGGGGACGGTGACGATACGATCACAATCGGAGGTGTGGCCAGTCCTGGTGTGATTGATGATGGGGGCAGCACTCTGGTGCTGCAAGGCGGTGCCGGGAATGACCTGATCCAGGTGGACCCTCAGGCGGTCTATCAAATCATTTGGGAGGCGCAGACCGACCTGATCACCCTGGAGGGCGGCGCAGGGAACGACACGCTGCTGGGTGGGGCGGAGTCGGACACTTACGTGTTCAACCGGGGCGATGGCCAGGATACGATCCAGGATAACAGCGTCGGGAATTACCAGAGTTGGAGTTGGGGGGTGTTGAACCAGGTCACGGACGATCTTGGGGCTCCTGACACGTTGCGCTTTGGGGCGGGGATCAGTGCTTCGGACATCGGAGTGCGGCTCTCGGGCAACGATCTGGTGCTGACGATCAACGATCCTGCGAATCCGGCGGCGGCAGACCAGATCACGATCCAGAACTGGGCGCTAGGGGCAACCCATTGGATCGAGCATTTCCAGTTTGCCGATGGGACGACGCTGGGTATCTCGGACATCAACGCGATGATCCAGACGGGCACAGAGGGCAACGACGTACTCACGGGGTTTGCGAATGCAGGAATGACCTACCGGGGGTTGGGGGGTGATGACACGATCAGTGCGCAGTTGGGCAACGACACGATTTACGGGGGCGAGGGCAACGACACGATCACCGACAGCGGTGGCAGCAACTACGTAGACGGCGGGGCCGGAGCTGATGCGATCAGGGTGAGCGGTGATTGGGCGAGCCAGACGATCTACGGTGGGGAGGGCAACGACACCGTTGTCCTGGATGGCGACGGCAATAGCGCTGCGATCTATGGAGGCGCGGGAGCGGACAGCATCTCCGTAAGGGGCGGCACGAGCGGGACGGTCGATGCGGGGGACGGTGACGATACGATCACCGTCGGCGGTGCGGCTAATACCGGTATGTACGATGTTGGCGGCAGCACTCTGGTGCTGCAAGGCGGAGCCGGGAACGATCTGATCCAGGCGGACCCGCAGATGCTCTTTCAAACCAATTGGCTGCAGAATGATGTGATCACCCTGGTAGGTGGCGTGGGGAACGACACGCTGCTCGGTGGTGCGGAGTCGGACACGTACGTGTTCAACCGGGGCGACGGCCAGGACACGATCCAGGACAACAGCGTCGGGAATTACCTCGCTTGGTGGTGGGGTGGTTCGTATCAGGCCACGGGGGATCTTGGGGCATCTGACACGCTACGCTTTGGGGCGGGGATCGGTGCCTCGGACATCGGAGTGCAGCTCTCGGGCAACGACCTGGTGCTGACGATCAACGATCCTGCGAATCCGGCGGCGGCAGACCAGATCACGATCCAGAACTGGGCGCTGGGGACAACTCATTGGATCGAGCACTTCCAGTTTGCCGATGGGACGACGCTGGGTATCTCGGACATCAACGCGATGATCCAGACGGGCACGGAAGGCAACGATGTGCTGACGGGGTTTGCGAATGCAGGCATGACCTACCGGGGGTTGGGGGGTGACGACACGATCGTTGCGCAATCGGGCAACGACACGATTTACGGGGGCGAGGGCAACGACACGATCACCGACAGCGGTGGCAGCAACTAC
>DATHHS010000010.1:0-3446 GCA_035317085.1 Burkholderiales bacterium | reverse complement strand
GAGTTCGTCGAGGTGCCGTACGAGGGCAAGACGCTGCCGGCCTACTTTATGAAGGCGCAATTTGCCGCGGCCCGCGCGCCCACCGTGGTGCTCTTCGACGGCATGGACAACTGCAAGGAGATGAGCGTACTGTTCGCCGGCCTGGAGTTCGCGCGGCGCGGGATGAATACGCTCGCGATCGACGGGCCGGGGCAGGGCGAGGCGCTGCGGCTGAGGAAAATCTACGCGCGCCACGATTACGAAGTGCCGGGCACCGCCGCCTACGACTTCGTGGCGAAGCGCGCGGACGTCGATCCGAAAAAAGTCGTGATCATGGGCTACAGCTTCGGCGGCTACTATGCGCCGCGCATCGCCGCGTTCGAGAAGCGCTACGCGGCCTGCGTGTGCCTGGGCGCCCTGCACTGGGACCTGCACGCCTGGCAGTCGAAGATCAAGGAGCAGCTGAAGGCCGATCCGAAGAAAAGCGCACAGTCGAATTTCCAGTTCCAGTGGATATTGGGCTTGAACGATTCGGATGCAGCCCTGGAGCGCGCGAAGGAGTTTTCTCTCGCTGGAATCGCGGATAAGATCACCTGCCCCATTCTGATAACTCACGGAGCGAACGACCGCGTCGTGCCGGTGGAGGCGGCGCACAAGCTCTACGCGGCCCTCACGACGAGAAAGACGCTCAGGATCTTTACGGCCGAGGAGGGCGGGGCCGAGCACTGCCAGGTGGACAACCGGCCGCTCGGGATCAACGCCATCGCCGACTGGATTGCGGCGAACGTCTAGCCTTTGGCTACAACATGAGAGTCGCCCTCTATCAACCGCCTCGCGTCGACAGGAGACACGGAATGAATCACGCAAGACACCTCGTCCTTGCGGTGTTGTTGCTCGCTCTCGCACGCGGCGCCGCTGCGCAATATCCGGCGAAACCGATCCGGCTGATCGTACCCTTCCCCGCGGGCGAATCGGTGGATGCGACTGCGCGGCTGGTCGGCCAGTCGTGGTCGGCGGCCCTCGGCCAGCAGATCGTGGTCGACAATCGCGGCGGCGCGGGCGGAACGATCGGCACCGAAGCGGTGGCCAAATCCGCTCCCGACGGCTATACGCTTTTGTGGGGCAACGTCGGTCCGCTCGCGATCGGGCCGGGCTTGTACAAGAAGCTCGGCTACGACGTCGCCAGGGATTTCGAGCCGGTGTCGCTCGTCGCGACTTTGCCTTTCGTGCTTTTCGCAAGTCCGATGCTGCCGGCGAATTCCCTGATCGAGCTTCTGGCCTATGCCCGTGCGCACCCCGGCGAGCTCAATTTCGGCTCGACCGGCGTAGGTTCCGGCCTGCATCTGATCGCCGAGCTTTTCAAAAGCGAAGCGGGCATCGAGATCGTGCACGTGCCCTACAAGGGCGTCGCGCAGGCGCTGCCCGAGCTGATGTCGGGCAAGGTGCAGTTCGCGTTCAATACCATTCCGGCGTTCCTGCCGCACGTGAAGGCCGGGCGCCTGAAGGCGCTCGTCATCACAGCGACCCTGCGTTCGCCGCTTCTTCCCGACGTTCCGACGACGCCCGAAGTGGGGCTCCCGGGCGTGATCGGCGCATCCTGGCATGCGGTGGTCGCGCCCGCCGGCACGCCGCGAGGAATCGTTTCCAGGCTGAATGAAACGCTGGTGGCGACGATCGCAGCGCCCGAGCTGCGCACTCAATTGCTCAATCAGGGCGCGCAGCCGGTCGGAAGCGCCCCGGAAGATCTGAGGACGTTCATGCGCGTGGAAACGGAGAAATGGGCGCGCGTGATCCAGTCCTCCGGCGCGCGCGCGGACTGAAGCGTCTCGAAAAGTTTTCACCGCGCGCTGAACTCCGCGGGTGTCGCCTGTATGCGACGTTTCTTGCCTCATCGTGAGCGGAGTTGCTGTTCCCGCATGACACATCTCTTCGTTACATCCTGAACGTCGCCGCTGTGGCTTGCATGCGACATTTTCGTGCGGTCTCGCTCGTCGTTGGTGCGCTGCTGCGCCGTTTGGCGGTGATTTCCTGAAAATGCTTCAGCAATCCGTCAACGTGCCGAAGTAAAATTGCGGTGTTGCATCGCTGCTCCATTTCTCCGAAATGAATCCCCAGTCCGAGTCCACGACCTTCGAAGCCGTGGCGGAAACGATACGGCCGCCGCAAGGCGACGGCTGGGACTACCTGGTGATCGCGGCGATCTTCGCGAGCATCCTTGCGCTTGCCTGGGCGGCGCTCGCGACACCCTTGCTGCAGCCGCTCGTGGACGTGGCGCGCAGGCAGCACTGGACCATGCTCTGGGTGCGTCCCACGGTCATCTGGATCACGATGGGCATGCTGCTGCTCATCCTGCGCACGATCCTGTGGCTGCTGTATCGCCCCTTCGCCGCGGCACGCGCGGAAGAGGCGCCGGCGCTCACCGTCATCATTCCCGCCTACAACGAGAGCGCGATGGTCGAGCACGCCATCGTGTCGGTCGCGGCGGCGAGTTATCCCGGCAAGCGCCTGCAGATCATCGCGGTGGACGACGGCAGCACCGACGACACCTGGCGTTACATCCAGAAGGCGGCCCTGCGCTTTCCCGATCTCGTGATCCCGATCCGGCTTCCCGCGAACCTCGGCAAGCGCGGAGCGCTCGCCGAGGGCTTCCGGCGTGCAACGGGTGAGATCATCGTCACGGTCGATTCCGACAGCGTGATAGAACGCGGAGCGCTGCTCGCGATCGCGGGTCCGTTCCGCGATGCGCGTGTCGGCGCAGTCGCGGGCAAGGTGGCCGTGCACAACCGCAGGGCCGGACTCATCCCGAGAATGCTCCACGTGAGGTTCATTCTTTCCTTCGACTACCTGCGCAGCGCGCAGTCGGTGTTTCGCACGGTGTACTGCTGTCCGGGCGCGCTCGCCGCGTACCGGACATCGGTGGTGCGGCAGGTGCTGCCGGCGTGGGAGCGGCAGCGGTTCCTCGGCGCGCCGTGCACTTACGGCGAGGACCGTGCGCTCACCAACGACATCCTCGCGCGGGGCTACGACACGGTGTACCAGCGCTCGGCGGTGGTGCAAACGATCGTGCCGGAAACCTACTCGAAGCTCTGCCGCATGTTCCTGCGCTGGGACCGCAGCTACATACGCGAGGAGTTCCGCTTCGCGAAGATCGTGTGGAGGCGGCCCTTTTTTTCGCGCCTGCTCGCGCTCTACGAGAGCACCATCACCAACCTGCGCTATCCCGTGGCCTACGCGTCGATCGCGCTGTGGGCGGTGAACGCGCTCACCGACCCGTCGACGCTCGTTCGCATGCTGCTCGCGATCATGGTGGTATCGCTCCTCTACGTGCTCTATTACCTGAGGAGCGAGCGTTCCTGGGATTTCGTCTTCGGCATTCTCTACGCCTACTTCTCGTTCTTCGCGCTCACCTGGATCTTTCCCTACGCCGTGCTCACCCTGCGCGCGCGCGGCTGGCTCACGCGCTGATT
>DATHHS010000009.1:0-53633 GCA_035317085.1 Burkholderiales bacterium | reverse complement strand
GCCTGCCGCGCAAAACGGCCGAAGCGCTCCAGCTCGGGTGAGGTCTTAGTGCCCCAGCGACCATCGAGAAACATCGACAGGCGATACAGGATCGCCCCCGTTGGCCCCGGCAAAAGCGCGAACCAGAAAATCACGGCAAAGACATAGCGGTGCGAGGAAACCAGCGCCTCCTCGATGGTCAGGCGCACGATCGCCTCGTGGTCCAGACCGGAGCAATCCATTCCGCGCCATACCGAAAGAATGCTGCGCGCTTTCTCGAGATCGTCGTTCTTGAGCGCGAGATGGATGTCGGTGAAATAGTGACTGCGCTGACGAAATCCCATGGTGAGGTAGAGCGCTGCGACGTTCAGCAGGAGCGCGAGCAGCGGGCTCGCGCTGTACGCGGCCGCGTAGACGAACCAGGCGACCACGACGGCCGGCAGCACCGCGAGCAGCCAGGCGATGGCGCCTTGCCGGGTTTCGCCGGCGTTGAAAGACCTCTCGAGCAATGTCGCAAGACGGGCGAGAAGCAAATACAAATAGCGGCGGTCGGCGAGTGGGCGCCATTGCTCGAGCAGGAGCGCCGCGACGAGGGAAAGGAGGCTCATGATTCGATTCCAGACTGACTACGATCGGCCCACGAGGAACGCATAGAAGTTCATCAGCATTCCGGCCGTAGCACCCCAGATGTAATACTGGTGGTACGGGATGGCGAAGTACCGGCGCTCGCGCCCTTCGTGAAGGACGCTGTTGCGCTGGTGGTTCGCGGGATCGAGCAGGAATTCCAGGGGTACTTCGAATACTTCGGCCACTTCGAAGGCGTCCAGCCGCAGGTCGAGCGGCGGAGTGACGAGCCCGACCACGGGGGTGACACGATAGCCGGTCACCGTGACGTACCGGTGCAATTCTCCGAGCACCTCCACACTGGCGGCCGCCAGGCCGATTTCCTCCGAGGCTTCCCTGAGCGCGGTCTCCGCGGCGCTTGAATCTCCGGGCTCGGCGCGGCCTCCAGGAAAGCTGATCTGACCGGCATGGTCGTGGAGGTGCGAAGTGCGGCGCGTAAACAGGACCGTGAGCCCGCCATCTCGTTTTATCACGGGCACAAGCACTGCGGCGGGCCGGATGTCCTCCGGGCCGCGCCAGAGATGGCCGTCCCCCGAAGCCAAAGGCTCGACGGTTCGGGGCTCGGCGAAACGCGAGCGCAGCCACACTTCGTCAGGCAGGGCGACGGGCGAATTCATATGACGGAACGGGAACTCCGGCCCGTATTCTACGCGGCGCAGGGTGTCGCGATCACCGCACCCTGCAATTGCATTCGGCCCTCGCGGGCGCTATTCTAGCGGCGGTCGGAATAGGCTTGCCGTTGTCGGCGTTTACGCAATGTCGCGGGCGATCGGCACACGCAGACTGTCCGCGCTGATTACAAACCTTTCTAAGGGGGAATCCATGAAGATTCGTTTTGCAGCCTTGTTCGGCGCTCTCATGCTCGCGAGCGCCTCCGCGTTTGCCTTCCATTGCCCGGCGGACATGAAGAAGATCGACGACGCGCTGGCCAAGAACCCCAAGCTTTCGGCGCAGCAGATGACGGACGTCAAGAAATACCGCGCCGACGGTGAAGCCTTCCACAAGGCCGGCAAACACCAGGAATCGGTGGATACGCTGGCCAAGGCGATGAAGATCCTGGGTATCTGACCCCAGAACCGGGAAACACGAAAGCGCCGCGGCAAGCCGTGGCGCTTTTTTTCACCTGACGAAAATCAGCTCGCGAACGAGAACGTGCGCTTGAAGCGCTGCGTGGCCTCGATCAGCGCGGCCAGGATCCCCGGCTCCCATACGGAGTGTCCTGCGTCGGGCACGATCCGATACTCGGCCTGCGGCCAGGCCAGGTGCAGTTCATGGGCCGACACGATGGGGCAGACCATGTCATAGCGCCCTTGCACGATCACTCCCGGGATATCGCGCAGCCGGGATGCGTTCTCCAGCAAAGCGTTTTCATGGAGAAAAATGTCGTTCACGAAATAGTGCGCCTCGATTCGCGCAAGGCCCAGCGCCACGACGTCCCCGGAGAAATAGGCCACCGTGTCCGAGCTGGGAAGGAGGGTCGAGCAGGATCCCTCGTAGGCGCTCCAGGCGCGTGCCGCCGGCATGTGGACCGCCGGATCGGGGTCGATCAATCGACGGTGATAGTTGCGTAGCAAGTCGCCGCGTTCCTCCTGCGGAAGGAAACCCGCGAATTTCTCCCAGGGCTCCGGAAAAACACCCCGCATCCCATGGAGAAACCATTCGATCTCGCTCCTGCGGCACAGGAAAATCCCGCGGAGAATCAGCCCGAGGCAGCGTTCCGGGTGCGCCTGCGCGTAGGCGATCGCCAAGGTGCTGCCCCAGGAGCCCCCGAACACGATCCAGCGTTCCACGCCCCTGTGCTTTCGCAAAGCCTCCAGGTCGGCGACCAAATGGGCGGTGGTGTTATCGCGCAACTCTCCGAGGGGCGTGGAGCGCCCCGCGCCACGCTGGTCGTAGACGATGATGCGATAAGCGGCAGGATCGAAAAACCGCCGGTGCTTCGGGGTACTGCCGGCACCCGGACCGCCGTGCAGGAAAACCGCGGGGATCCCGTCCGGATGGCCACACTCCTCCCAGTACATCGAGTGCACTGCGTCCAGCCGCAGCATGCCGCTTGCGCGCGGCTCGACTGCTGGAAAAAGACCTGTGACCGTCAGGTCCGCAAGCTCGCCCATCCGCGGTTCGCTAGGGAAGCAGGATCGTCGAGCCGGTCGTCTTGCGCGCTTCGAGGTCGCGGTGAGCCTGGGCGGCATCCTTGAGCGCGTAGCGATGGTTCACGTCGATTTTCACTTTTCCAGAAAGGACGACATCGAACAGGTCCTTGGCGGTAGCGACCAGGTCATCGCGCTTGGAGGTATGGGTAACAAGCGTCGGGCGGGTGATGTAGAGCGAGCCCTTTTGCGCGAGCACACCCAACTCGAAAGCCGGCACCGCCCCCGACGAATTGCCGAAACTCACCATCAGTCCGCGCGGCTGCAGGCAGTCGAGCGATCCTGTGAAAGTGTCTTTTCCGACCGAGTCATATACGACCGGCACGCCTTTGCCGCCGGTGAGCGCCTTGACGCGCTCCACGAAATTCTCCTTGCGGTAGTTGATGCAGTGGTCGGCGCCGTGCGCCTTGGCCAGCGCGCATTTCTCCTCTGAACCTGCGGTACCGATCACCGTTGCGCCCAGCGCCTTCAACCACTGGCACGCAATCAGTCCGACTCCGCCCGCAGTGGCATGGAACAGGATGGTCTCGCCCGCTTCGACTTTATAGGTCCTCCTCAGGAGGTACTGCGCGGTCATGCCTTTCAGCATCATCGCGGCCGCGGTTTCGAACGAGATGGCCTCCGGAAGCGCCACCAGGCGCTCCGCCGGCATGACGCGCACCTCGGAGTAGGCGCCGGGCGCGCCGCCGGAGTAGGCGACGCGGTCCCCTGCTTTGACGTGCGTGACGCCCGTCCCGATCGCTTCCACCACGCCCGCCCCTTCGTTGCCCATCCCCGAGGGCAAGGGGATCTTGTAAAGGCCGGAGCGCTGGTAGACATCGAGAAAATTGAGTCCGCAGGCCTTGTGGCGCACGCGCGCCTCGCCTGGGCCGGGATCGGCGACTTGGACGTCCTCCCATTTCAAGACCTCAGGTCCGCCTTGTTGGTGGATTCGAATCGCTTTAGGCATTGCTTCTCCTCAGTCGACAATAGGTACGATAGGCATCCCGCGCCGAGTCCGGCGCGGAGTTATTTCTTCGGAAGACCTTCGCGGCCGCCTTGCGGCTGCACCTTCGACCGCGTGTCCTCGGTCGTTGCGGCCGGGGGGCCGCCGGCCGGACCGACAGGGTCCGCCGCCTTTTTCGCGCTCCCGGTGGCGCCCTCCATGGCGGCAAGGCCGGCTCGCTGCATTTCCAGGCCCTGAATGGTCATGCGCAAAACGTTGAGGTTCATGTTGAGCCAGTTCTCCACCGATTTCAGTTCCGCGATGCGCCTTTCAACCTCGTCTGGAATGAGCGTCGGGAACATTCCCGCAGGTGGCAAGCCCATCGGGCCCCAGAGGTTTTTCAGGAATTCGAAGGGATCTGGGGGCTGACTCACGATGTGCCGTCGCGGTTGGGAAGCTTCAAGTTTATTGTCGGGGACTCAAAAACTCCAGCACTTCGGCGCGGCGCGCCATCGTATCCTGGTAACCCAGCTCGATCAGCGCCCCGCAGAATCCTGGCTCGAAGAGCAGATAGCTCGCGAGATTCGATCCGTTGCGGTTCATTGCGCCGATGCCCCGCAGCAGGAAGCGCACCGGCCACGGCAGTTCCTGTACGTGGCGGACCGCTATGCGCTCTATGGGTTGGCTGGGCGAGATCACCAGCACTTTGATCGGCCGCAACGGCAGCCCGGCTTCGCGCAGCTTCTCGGGCGCGATGAGGCTGATGGTGCGATTGATTCTCTGGAGGAGCTCGATATCGACATTGAGGCTGTCCAGAAAGATGCTGTTCAGCGCGTGGCCGGCGATCTGCGCCACTGAAGGATAGAGATTTCCGCGCACTCGAGGGGGTTCGGCGGAATGCATCTCCTGACGGGCGGTGCTCACCACCAGCACCCGGTCCGCGCCCAGGTGCAGCGCCGGGCTGATCGGCGCAATCTGACGCATCGAGCCGTCGCCGAAATACTCGCGGTTGATTTTCACCGCCGGAAATATGAAAGGCAAGGCCGACGAAGCCATCAGGTGCTCGACGCGGATCGGCATCGCCGAACCGACACGCTGCGTGCGTTCCCATGCCTCGGTGTCGGGCCCGCCCTGGTAGAAGGAAACGCTCTGGCCCGAAGAATATCCGGAGCAGGTGATCGAAACCGCATACAGGTAGCCGTTGTCGATGTTCTCCTGGATGCGCCCGAAGTCGAGGCTGCGCGACAGCATCTCGGCAAGCGGGGTGTTGTCGAGCAGCGAAATCGGGCTGGTGCGCGAAAGCAGGGTCATGGCGGCGAGCCAGCGCGCCCCGACGCGAGCGACCCCGAGCGGATCGGAACGATAAACGTGATGAACGTGAAAGTGCTCCCAGACCTCCAGGAGCCGCTTCACCGCGCCGTCGAAATTGTCGGCGAACACGGCGAGCGTCGCGGCGTTGATCGCCCCCGCCGAGGTGCCGCACAGTATCGAAAACGGATTTTTCTCGGGCAGCGGCAGCAATTCCCTCACCGCCTTCAGCACGCCGACCTGATAGGCGGCCCGGGCGCCGCCGCCGGTCAGGATCAGTCCCGCCTTGGATTTGGTGTACTCGGGGGTCAACGCCATGTCGAGGCCGGTTGGGTGGGTACGAGCGGGTGGAGCCCTTCAGCTCCGGCGCGCCAGGTCCCGCGTATCCTCGCGGGAGGCGTTGGCATCCACTACAGTCAGCGCGGTCATATTGACGATACGCCTGACCGTCGCAGAGGAAGTGAGGATATGCACCGGGCGAGCTGCGCCGAGCAGGATCGGCCCGATCGTTATGCCGTCCCCCGCGGCGGTTTTCAGAAGGTTGAAAGCGATGTTGGCGGCGTCCAGCGTCGGCATGATCAGAAGATTCGCCTCCTCCTTCAGTCGCGAGCGCGGAAAATTCGCAAGCCGGAGCTCGGCGTTGAGAGCCGCATCACCGTGCATCTCGCCTTCGATTTCGAGCTCCGGTGCGAGCGACCGGATCATTTCCAGCGCGCGACGCATCTTCTGGGCGGAGGGCGCATCGCTCGTGCCGAAGCTCGAGTGCGAAAGCAGCGCCGCCCTGGGGATCACGCCGAAACGGCGGATCACCTCGGCGGCGAGCGCGGTCATTTCCGCAAGCTGCTCGGCGGTAGGATCGAGGTTGACGTAGGTATCGCAGATGAAAACCGTGCGCTTGGGCAGCATGAGGGCGTTCATCGCATAGAAATGCTTCGCGCCGGGACGCAAACCGATGACGTGATCGATGTACTGCAAGTGCAATCCGTAGGCACCGAAGCTGCCGCAGATCATTCCCTCGGCTTCGCCGCGATGGATCATCATTGCGCCTATGAGGGTTTGGCGGCGGCGCATCTCCATCTGCGCGTATTGCTGGGAAACTCCGCGCCTTTCGGCGAGGCGGTGGTACTCGGTCCAATAATCGCGGTAGCGGGGGTCGGATTCGGGGTTGACGAGCTCGAAATCCGTCCCCGGACGAATGCGCAAGCCGTGGCGCTCGATACGCTGTTCGACCACGGCCGGTCGCCCCACCAGGATCAGCTTCGCCAGACCTTCGTCCACCACCACCTGTGCCGCACGCAGCATGCGCTCGTCTTCGCCCTCGGCAAACACGATCCGGCGCCGCGGGCCTTCTTTCGCCGCGGTGAAGATCGGCTTCATGATGAGGCCGGAGTGATAGACGAATTGCAACAATTGGTTGTTGTAGGCGTCGAAATCCGCGATCGGGCGCGTCGCCACGCCGGAGTCCATGGCGGCCTTCGCCACCGCCGGCGCGATTTTCACTATGAGACGCGGATCGAAGGGTTTGGGGATCAGGTACTCGGGGCCGAACGCCAGGGGCAGTTCGCCGTAGGCGGCGGCGACGATCTCCGATTGCTCCGCCATGGCGAGATCGGCGATGGCGCGTACCGCGGCGAGTTTCATGGGCTCGTTGATGGCGGTCGCCCCAACGTCCAGCGCACCGCGGAAGATGAAAGGGAAGCACAGGACGTTGTTCACCTGATTCGGGTAGTCCGACCGCCCCGTCGCCATCACCGCGTCGGGCCGCACCTTCTTCACGACATCGGGGAGGATCTCCGGTTCCGGATTGGCGAGCGCGAGGATCAGCGGCCTGGCGGCCATTTTCGCCACCATCTCCGCCTTGAGAACGCCTCCAGCCGAAAGACCGAGAAAAACGTCCGCGTCGGGTATGATTTCGGCCAGCGTGCGCGCCGACGTCTTGCGCGCGTAACGCGCCTTGTTTGCGTCCATTTCCTCCTTGCGGCCCGCGTACACGACGCCCTTGATATCCGATACCCAGATATTGTCGGCATTCAGACCTAGACTCACCAGCAGATCGAGACAGGCGAGCGCGGCGGCTCCCGCACCCGAGCAGACGAGCTTGACCCTGGCCATGTCCTTTTCCACTACGCGCAGCCCGTTCAGCACCGCGGCGCCGACGATGATGGCCGTGCCGTGCTGATCGTCGTGGAACACCGGGATCTTCATGCGCTCGCGCAGCTTCTTCTCGATGTGGAAGCACTCCGGGGCCTTGATATCCTCGAGATTGATCCCGCCGAAGGTGGGTTCCAGGGCTGCGATGATCTCGACCAGCTTGTCGGGATCACGTTCGTTTACTTCGATATCGAAGCAATCGATCCCGGCGAATTTCTTGAAAAGCACCGACTTGCCTTCCATCACCGGCTTGGACGCGAGCGGCCCGATCGCCCCGAGTCCGAGCACCGCCGTTCCGTTGGTGACTACGCCGATGAGGTTTCCGCGCGCGGTCAGCCTGCGCGCTTCGGCCGGGTCGCGCACGATCTCCTCGCAGGCCGCCGCTACCCCGGGCGTGTACGCAAGCGCGAGATCGCGCTGGTTCAGCAAACCCTTGGTGGGAGTGACCGAGATCTTTCCCGGCGGTTGCCGGAGGTGATACTCCAGGGCGCTCCTGCGCAGGATTTCATCCATGGGGAATTCGCGACTCAAGGCTCTACTGTTGCTTGGCCGCATGATAGCCGAATTTTGCCGCCGCGCCTCGCATCCCCGCGAATCCTCCGCGTTCAACTTGGGATGCGCTGCGGCATAATGTGCCGATGCCAAACGCGAATTTGATGCTCGCGGCCCGCATGGCGGATATCGAGCCCTTCCATGTGATGGACGTGCAGAACCGCGCCCACGCGCTGGAAGCCACGGGACGCCGCATCGTCCACATGGAAATCGGTCAACCGGATTTTCCGGCGCCGCCTCTGGTTGCGGATGCGGCGATCGAGGCGATTCGCAAGCGCCGCCTGGGCTACACGGCTTCGATCGGCATTCCGGAGCTGCGTCAGGCGATCTCCGATTACTATCGTGAACGACTCGGCGTGACTGTGCCCTCTTCGCGAATCGTGGTCACAGCCGGAGCATCGGGCGCTTTCCTCCTCACTCTGGGCGCGCTCGTCGACCCGGGCGATGAAGTCCTGATGCCGGATCCCTGCTATCCCTGCAACCGGCACTTCGTGCGCCTGTTCGAGGGCCGGCCGCGCGCGATTCCCGTCGATGAAAACCAGCATTACCAGCTTGCAGCCTCCGATATTCGATCGCACTGGAGCCAGAGAACCTGCGGCGTGCTGCTTGCGTCGCCTTCCAATCCGACCGGCACCATGATCCCGCGCGAGGAGTTGCGCGCGATGGTCGATACAGTGAGACAGGCGGGCGGATTCGTGGTGGTGGACGAGATCTACCAGGGCTTAGTCTACGACGGTGAGGCGTCCACGGTGCTTGCCCTGGCCGATGACGTGTTTGTCGTCAACAGCTTCTCCAAGTACTTCAACATGACGGGCTGGAGGCTCGGCTGGATCGTCGCCCCCGAAACCTACGTGCGGGAGATCGAAAAGCTCGCACAGAACGCATTCATCTGTCCTTCCGCCCCCGCGCAGTACGCAGCGCTCGCGGCGTTTCGGCCGGAAACGCTCGCGGTACTCGAGGAGCGCAGGCAGGAATTCCGGCGCCGGCGCGACTACATGGTCCCCGCGCTCCGCAATCTGGGATTTCGCATACCGGTCATGCCCCAGGGGGCATTTTATATTTACGCAGGGTGCGAGAGCTTCTGCTCGGACAGCGCCCAATTCGCATTGCGGGTACTGGAAGAAGCGGGCGTTGCAATTACTCCGGGACTCGACTTCGGGTCGAACCGACCGGAGCACCACGTGCGCTTTGCCTACACGCGCTCGCTCGAGGATCTCAAGGAAGGTGTGGAGAGCCTCGCGCGGATGCTGAGCGGCTCGCGCGACGCACGGCGATCATACTGAGCTGCGCGCCACCGGACGGCCGAATTGACGTACGGCCTGCTGCAAGCGCTCCTTTTCGGCGAAGACTTTCTGGGCGTACTGGCTCGAAGAATCCGCCAATGCCCCGTTATAGAACTGAAGACCCGCCTCGAGGCTGCCGGTGCGGCGAACGTATTCCTTGAGAATGCGCGCTCCCAACGCAATGTTGATCATGGGATCGAGCACCGCTTCTTCCCCGCCGTGTTCGAGCAACTTGTCGAGGTGGTGCTTGGGAATCACCTGCATCAGGCCTTTGGCGCCCATCAGGCTCTCGGCGACCGGATTGAAGCGCGATTCGACCGCCATCACCGCGAGAATCAGGAGCGGGTCCAGGCCCACTTGCCGGCCGGCGTCGTAGGCGGCGCCCACAAACTGCTCGGTGACATCCGGTGCGATCCGGTATCTGCGGGAAACGTAATTGGCCAGCGCCCGGAATTTCTGAGCGTCCGCTTCGTCGGGTCTCTCGAGCAGCGAAACGGCTCCATCGTAGCGAATCGAGCCGATTGCGGCAGAGCGACTCGCGTTCTCGTCGAAGAACAAGGTCTTGCCGCGCATGAAGACCAGCACCACAGCCATCACCCCGACAAGGGCGAGACCATGATGGAGGATCGACGCCATCTTTCCAACCTGCCCCAGCAAGCCTTGCTTTGCTTCGGTGGTGTTCATTGCACCTACCTCCATTTTTTGTCTTTGAAAGGGGCAGACGAACCTCTGGTAGCCGACTCTGCCCCTGAAGATCCTAAACGCCCTTGTTTACCTTCCGATACACAGAAATTGCTGCATCGCGGGTCTAAAGAACCACTGACCTCGTTCAAGCTGTAACAAAACCCCGAATTCGAGGAGCTGCACAGCCCGGCACCCTCTTCCGCCCGAATGTCTGCGGCTCAGCCCGAGGCATGAAGCCCCGGACTGACCGCAGTTTCATTCGCAACCCCCTTAAGGCCTGGAACCTGTAGGAAATGGCCAAGCGGCTGCCGGGTTCAGAGCGGTTTTCGCCGCTCCGGGCGTCGCCGCCATCGAAGGCGACGGAGCCATCGACCCACCCATCGGCGCCGCCGGCTTGCTTACAGCTTTTCCGGCTGCTTTTCTCTTAGGTTTCGCCTTCTTCCTCGCGGACTTCTTCTTGGCCGCTTTTTTCTTTGCGGATTTCTTCAGCGATTTCCTCTTGGCTTTCTTCTTTAATGCCCTCTTCTTTTTCTTTTTCTTTGCCGCTTTCTTAGCTTTTCTCTTCTTTGCCATGACTGCCTCCATCAAGTTATGAAACGAACCCGCCCGTTAAGCTGCGGGCTATTCAACCGCCGGGGAGACCCCCGGAGAATTGAATTCCTTCGCTGCCATGCTGGACAGCAGATCTTGATAAAGAATGTCGGGGTCGAAGCGGATTCCATCGCCCCACACGACCGTCGCCGCCTTCCGGTCCACGACCACGCGACAGAACTGATCCACATCCCGCCATGCGCTGAAAGCGCCGACGTCGAGAAGATTCCCGAGAAATACACTTCCCTCCAAACCGTCCTCGAATTTCAGCCAGAGCTTGTAGTCCCGCGAAGCCCTGCATTCGGAGATGCGATGCAGGCTTCCTTCCGTCCGGAGATCCGGGCGATGGCTGAGGGCTAGTCCCAACTGAGTGCGCCTCCAGTCTGGTATTCGATGACCCGGGTCTCGAAGAAATTGCGTTCCTTCTTGAGATCGGTCATTTCGCTCATCCACGGGAACGGATTGCTCGCTCCGGGGAACATCTGATCGACGCCGATCTGCTGGCAGCGACGGTTCGCTATGTAACGCAGGTATTCCTTGAACATGGGGGCGTTGAGCCCCAGTACACCGCGCGGCATCGTGTCTTCGGCATAGCGGTATTCCAGCTCGACCGCAGTCCTGATGAGACTCTGTATCTCTTCACGGAATTCCGCGGTCCAAAGATGCGGGTTTTCCATCTTGATCTGGTTGATGAGATCGATGCCGAAATTGCAGTGCATCGACTCATCGCGCAGGATGTACTGATACTGCTCGGCAGAGCCCGTCATCTTGTTCTGCCGGCCCAGCGCCAGAATCTGGGCGAAGCCCACGTAGAAGAACAGACCCTCCATCACGCACGCGAACACAATGAGACTGCGCAGCAGCTTCTGGTCGGCCTCGGGCGTTCCGGTCCGGAAGGTCGGATCGGTCAGGGTGTCGATGAACGGAATGAGGAACTCGTCCTTGTCGCGGATACTCGGAATCTCGTGGTAGGCGTTGAATACCTCGCCCTCGTCCAGACGCAGGCTCTCGACGATGTACTGATAAGCGTGGGTATGGATGGCCTCCTCGAACGCCTGGCGCAGAAGATACTGCCGGCACTCCGGGGCGGTGATGTGGCGGTAGGTGCCGAGCACGATGTTGTTCGCCGCCAGAGAGTCCGCCGTGACGAAGAAACCCAGGTTGCGCTTGACCAGACGCCGTTCGTCTTCGGTCAGGCCGTTCGGGTCCTGCCACAGGGCGATGTCGCGGCTCATGTTGATTTCCTGCGGCATCCAGTGATTGGCGCAGGCAGCGAGGTACTTTTCCCACGCCCATTTGTACTTGAACGGCACAAGCTGATTCACGTCGGCGCGGGCGTTGATGATGGCCTTGTCCTCGACGCGCACGCGCCGCTGGCTGTTGCCTGCGGAATAGCGTTCCCCCGGAGCCGCGGCCGGCACGGGCGCCGGCAGCATCAACCCACTCACTGTTTGCAGGTTGAGGCCCGGGATCGCCTCGGCCCCGATATCGTCAAAAGAAAGCATTTTTTCTCCCCATCTTCTTGTGCCTGCTCGAGCTCATTGGCAGGATTCGCATTCGGGATCGTCGATTTTGCACAACTTGGTTTCCGGTTCGTCTGATGCGCGCGAAGCGGCTGCAGCGGCAAGTTTCGCCGTCGGCACCCCCCCCTCGGGAACTGCGTTCAGTTGACCGGCCTTCACCGTGGATTTCTCGGCGTGCGTCGCGCCCATGGAGCGCAGGTAGTAGGTGGTTTTCAAGCCCCGCTGCCACGCAAGCTTGTAACTCTCGTCGAGTTTCTTGCCGGATGCCTGGCCGATATAGATGTTGAGCGACTGGGACTGATCGATCCACTTCTGCCGGCGCGCACCTGCTTCGACGATCCATGTGGGATCGACTTCGAATGCGGTCGCGTAGAGGCTGCGCAATTCCGCAGGCGCACGGTCGATGCGGGCAAGATTGCCGTCGAAGTACTTGAGATCAGCCACCATGACCTCGTCCCAAAGGCCGAGCTTCTTCAGATCGGCGACGAGATATTCGTTGACGACGGTGAACTCGCCCGACAGGTTCGACTTCACGAACAGGTTCTGGAAAGTCGGCTCGATCGAGGCGGAAACCCCGATGATGTTGGCGATGGTCGCGGTCGGAGCGATGGCAAGGCAGTTGGAATTGCGCATGCCGTGGCGCTTGACCCGCTCGCGCAGGGGCTTCCAATCCATCGATTCCGACATGTCGATGTCGACATATCCCCCACGTTCCTCGCGCAGCAGGTTCAGCGTGTCCTGCGGCATGATGCCGCGATCCCACAGCGACCCTTTGTAGGACGCGTACCGGCCGCGTTCCTCCGCGAGCTCGGTGGACGCCCAATACGAAAAGTAGGCGACCGCTTCCATGGACCGGTCCGCGAAATCCACTGCGTCCTGAGACCCGTAGGGGATGCGCAGCATCTGCAGGCAGTCCTGGAAACCCATGATGCCCAGTCCTACCGGCCTGTGCTTCATGTTGGAATCGCGGGCTTTCCTCACGGCGTAGTAGTTGATGTCGATGACGTTGTCGAGCATCCGCATCGCCGTGGCAATGGTCTTCTTGAGTTTGTCGTGGTCGAGCTTGAGGGTCCCGCCAACGAGCCGCATGTGCGCGACCATGTTGACCGAGCCGAGGTTGCACACCGCGATCTCATGATCATTGGTGTTGAGGGTGATCTCCGTGCAAAGGTTCGAGCTGTGCACCACGCCGACGTGCTGCTGCGGCGAACGCAGATTGCAGGGATCCTTGAAAGTGATCCAGGGATGCCCGGTCTCGAAGAGCATCGACAGCATCTTGCGCCACAGCTGCGTTGCAGGCATCTTCCTGTACAGCTTCAGCTCGCCCTTGGCGACCTTCTCTTCGTAACCGACATAGGCTTTCTCGAACGCGCGCCCGCACTTGTCGTGCAGATCCGGCACGTCGGAGGGACTGAACAGCGTCCACTCCCCGTTCTCCATCACGCGTTTCATGAACAGGTCCGGGATCCAGTTCGCCGTGTTCATGTCGTGAGTGCGGCGCCGGTCGTCCCCGGTGTTCTTGCGCAGCTCGAGAAACTCCTCGATATCGAGGTGCCAGGTTTCAAGATAGGAACACACCGCCCCCTTGCGCTTTCCCCCCTGGTTGACCGCCACGGCAGTGTCGTTCACGACTTTCAGGAAAGGCACGACCCCCTGGGACTTGCCGTTGGTCCCCTTGATGTGGGAGCCGAGGGCCCTTACCGGAGTCCAGTCGTTGCCGAGCCCTCCGGCGTACTTGGCAAGCAGCGCGTTTTCCTTGATCGCTTCGTAGATACCGTCCAGATCGTCGGACACGGTCGTGAGATAGCACGATGAAAGCTGCGAACGTGCGGTGCCGGAATTGAACAGCGTCGGGGTCGAGCTCATGAAGTCGAACGAGGACAACACGTTGTAGAACTCCACAGCGCGCGCCTCCCGGTCGACCTCGTTGAGGGTCAGGCCCATCGCCACGCGCATGAAGAACGCCTGCGGCAATTCGATGCGCGTACCCTGGATGTGCAGGAAGTAGCGATCGTAGAGTGTTTGCAGGCCGAGGTAACCGAATTTGAGATCGCGCGACGCATCAAGAGCGGCGCCGAGCTTTTTCAAGTCGAAATTGGCCAGGCGCTCATCGAGGAGCTCGGCGCGGATACCTCGCGCGACGAACTGTGGAAAATACTCGGCATAGCGCTTCTTCATCTCCGTCTGCAGTACCTCCTCACCCAGGACTTCGCGACGGATGATGTGAAGGAGCAGCCGCGCAGTGACATAGCTGTACGCCGGATCTTTTTCGATGAGCGCGCGTGCCGAAAGTACTGCGGACTTCCGCACCTCGTCGGCGGGCACCCCGTCGTAGAGATTCTTCAGGGTTTCGGCATGGATCACCCCGGGATCAACCGCTTCGCCCAGGCCCTCGCAAGCCGACGCGATCAGTTCCGCGAGCCGCGCCAGGTCCAACGGGCGTCGCGTGCCGTCTTCGACGGTATGCAGCTGCGCCTGGGGCACCACCTTCTTTTGCGCCGCTTCGTGAGCGCGAGCCTCCGCGCGCTTCTCCCGGTACAGCACGTAGGCGCGCGCGGCCTCATGCTCGCCCGAACGCATCAACGCGAGTTCGACTTGGTCCTGGACGTCTTCGATATGGAAGGTCCCGCCTGCCGGCTGGCGACGCACCAGTGCGTTCACGACCGCGTCGGTCAACCCAGCAACGAGTTCCCTGATTCGCGCAGACGCTGCGCTTTGCCCGCCTTCAACGGCGAGAAACGCTTTGGTCACAGCAACGGAAATCTTGCTGGGCTCGAAACCCACTACTGCTCCGTTGCGGCGGATGATCTTGTACTGGGAAAACGCGGATTGGACAACGGCACCGACGTCGGCGAGAGTCGTCGTTCCGGAAATCGACTGTGGACTCCTCAGGTCAGCCGCGATTTGCATATACCATCTCCTCGACTCTTTTTTTGTGCGCTGCCCGGTGGGTATAAGGGCGGCGAAACCGGGATCTCGGGGCACTTCCTGTTCTCACCACAATATATAGTACCCTAGCAACAGTTTGCAACTAATACTAGTGTAATGTCAAGATGCAAGCGGAGCTTGCTCAAGCTCCTTCGGAGCATTCCATGAACGGGAGGTCGTGCAGCCTCACTCGGCGAAGCTGACGGACCGATCGGACTACGGCGAGGAATCGACTGCGGCAACGCCGCGGGCGGGCGAGTCTATTGGATCAGGGCGAGTGACTGGCGGAAATGTCCCCAGTCGAACGCCGGCCCGGGGTCGGTCTTGCGGCCCGGGGCAATATCGGCGTGGCCAACGACATCGACGATCGGATATCGCTGGCGCAGTACCACGAGCAGTTCCGCCAGACGCGAGTACTGACTGTCGGAGTAGGCTTGATCATCGGCGCCTTCGAGTTCCACGCCCACGGAGAAATCGTTACAGCGCTCGCGCCCCCGCCAGCTCGAGGCGCCCGCGTGCCAGGCTCGCTTTGCGCACGGTACGAACTGGATCAGTTCCCCGTCACGCCGAACCAGGAAATGGGCGGAGACCTTCAGATCGCGCAGAGTCTCGTAGTAGGGGTGAGCGGCAAAATCGAGCGTATTCGTAAACAGCTGCGCGATGGCTTCACCGCCGAATTGACCCGGCGGCAGGCTGATACTATGCACCACGAGCAGGCTGACTGCTGCGTCGTCCGGGCGCTCGTCGTAGTTGGACGAGGGGACCTTCCCGGCGCCCGCGAGCACTCCTTCCTCATCGAAACCACTATAATCCACTCACCGAATTCCCAAGCGCTCCATGCGGTAGCGCAACGCCCGGAACGTGATGCCCAGGAGCTTAGCGGCGGCGGTGCGGTTGAAGCGCGTTTTTTCAAGCACTTCGAGGATCGCCTCCTTTTCGACGCGGTCCAGATATTCCTGGAGCGGCCATTTGGCGTTGGCGCCTGCCGGCTCCGCAGCAACCCATGTCGGTGGAGTGAGCTGGAGGTCTTCCGGCTGGATTTCCTCCTGCGCGGCGAGAGCAACAGCGCGTTCCAGAATGTTCTCCAGTTCTCGCGTGTTGCCGGGGAAATCGTATCCTTCGAGAGCCTCGAGGGCCTCCCCGGAAAGTCGTGGAGAACCTTTCCCATCGGCACCCGAAAGCCGCCGCAGAATTGCTTCGGCAAGGATCGGGACATCTTCGCGGCATTCACGCAACGGCGGCATTTTCAGCTCGATAACTGCGAGGCGATAGTACAGGTCCTGGCGGAATTTTCCCGCTTCGGTGCAGGCCGCCAAGTTCTGATGCGTGGCGCAGATTACGCGCACGTCGACGGCGTCCTCTGAAGTCGCGCCGACCTTGCGCACGTGCTTCTCCTGGATCGCGCGAAGCAGCTTGACCTGCATCGCGAGCGGCAGGTCCGCGACCTCGTCCAGAAACAGGGTGCCGGCGCTGGCGGCCTGAAAAAATCCGTCGCGGTCGCTCTCGGCGCCGGTGAAGGCACCCTTCTTGTAGCCGAAGAACTCGCTTTCCATCAAATTCTCGGGGATGGCGCCGCAGTTGACCGGCACGAAAGCCTTCTCGCGTCGCGCGCCTTTGCTGTGGATGAGGCGTGCAGCGAGCTCCTTTCCGCTTCCGGATTCGCCCGTGATGTAGACGGGCGCCTGACTGCGAGCGAGTTTCTCTATCATCAGGCGCACCTGCTCGATCCCTAGGCTCGAGCCGAGAAGTCCTTGCTCCCCTGACTTGCTTGGCGAGGGTTTTTGCGGCAGGGATAGCGCGGATCTGACCAGCGTACGGAGTTGATCCAGGGACAGCGGTTTGGTCAGGTAGTCGAAGGCGCCGGCCTTGAGTGCTGCGACCGCGTTTTCGGTGCTCCCAAAGGCGGTGATCACCGCCACCGGGAGATCGGCGAATTGCGTGCCGATGAAACGCACCAACTCCAACCCGTCGCCGTCGGGTAAGCGCATGTCGGTGAGACAGAGCTCGAATCGCTTGGACTGTAGCAGCTGTTTGGCTGCAGCGACGGTAGCGGCGCATTCCACCACCAGTCCCATGCGGACCAGGGACAACTCGAGCAGTTCCCGGATGTCAGCCTCGTCGTCGACAACCAGTACCGGACCCTGAACGAGGCTCGTTCGACGTTCCGAGCGCCGGTTCGCTACGCTTCCTGCCATAGGATCCTAAAGTCCGCGCCCGGACCGCGGTCCAGATATTCAAGACTCGCGCCGTTCGCGGCACACAGCTCGCGCGCGATATAGAGGCCGAGCCCCGTTCCGCTCGCGAAGGTGGTAAAAAACGGCTCAAACAACTGCACTTGCAGCTCCGCGGCCACGCCACCGCCGTCATCGATGACGTGCAATTCTACTCGATTTGCCCGGCGCGACACTACGATGCGCACGCTTCCGGTCTGTTTGCGGCAGTGGCGCCAGGCGTTGTGCACCAGGTTCCACAGCACTTGGTTGAGATGGGCACGGTCGAATTCGATCGCAACATCCTCTGCCGCCTCGATAAAGAAGCTTTTGCCTGGGATGTTGTCGTTCTGGGTGAACTCCTCTATGAACGTCAGCAGGTACGGCCGCACCCGGATTGTCTCCGGCTGGACGCGGTCGCGCCGCGAAAGCTCGAGCACATCGTGCACCATGCGCTCGAGGCGCCGCGCGTTGTCGCGAATGATCTGGACCATGCGTTCCTTCTGCGGTCCGCGTTGCTCTTCGTGCAGCAGGTCGCCAGCGTGGGTAATGGCCGAAAGCGGGTTGCGAATTTCGTGGGCGATGTTGGCAGTGAGCCTTCCAAGCGCGGCGAGCTTGAGTTGCTGAGCCTGCTCCTGGAGTTTGGACAGATCTTCAAGGAACACCAGGCTGAAACTTCCGCCGGCGACGCCCGCCGACACGAAACGCCCGCGCACCAGGTGACCGCTCTCGGCAATTTGCATGCTTACGCTGCTTGCGCCCTGACCGGCGCGCCAGGCGGCAAGCCGCTGGGCGAGTTCCTCGGAATAGTCCTCGATCTGGCTCAATTCGGGAACAAGCCGTCCCATCAGATCTGCCGCGCGCGGGTTGTGCAGATGCACCAGGCCGTTGGCATCCACGACGAGTACACCGTCCTGCACATCGCGGATGATCAGCTTGTTGATTCGCAGCTGGTCGGCGAGGTCGGCACCGCGCTGTCGCGCAAGGCGTTCGTTCAGGATCAGGCGCCGTGCCATCCGATTGGTAATCACCGCCGTCACGAAATAGCCGATCGAGAGCAGCCCGGGCTGCAGGAAGCTCGCCGTGCCGGCGTCTTCCATGAGCACCCAGTACGACTGCTCGAGCAGCACGGCGATGGATGCCAACGCGGCGTAGAACAGCATCAACGTGCCCTTGCTGACCAGCGACGCCCCCGCCAGAGAAATGAGCAGCATCACACCCAGGCCGCTTCGGATGCCGCCTGAGGCGTACATCAAGACGACGATCAATACGACGTCGGTGGCGACGTGCAGCGTCAGCTGAAGGTTGAAGTGCGCGGGCACCTTTCGCAGCGTGACGTGGAATACCACGGCGAGAGCCAGATAAACCACGCTCGTGTAGGTATACACCGCAAGATTGTGGCTGCCGAGACTGAGCGCATCCCCGAAAATCAGGGCCGCGAGCAGGAATATCGCGGCCACTGCGATACGGTAGAAATTGAAGTACTTGAGCGAGACCCAGAACGAGTTCGCTACCGTCCCCTGCTGCTGGGACCAAGACAATGCGAGCGTCGCTTGACCCGCCACGACCGTCCTCAGCCGCCGCCGAGCCGGCGGTGCTCTTCGCTGCAGAAAAAGCGGCCGGAAGCTTCAAGCGCTTCGCTTCGCGGGAGATTGACTCCACAATGCGCGCAGGGAACCATCGATTCCTCCGGGACCTGCACCGGGCGTTTTCCGCGCTTGCGGGCAAGCCCGGTCAGGAAGAAGTAGGCGACTACTACCGCGATGATGAGAAGGAGGAGCTTACTCACACTGGAATGGCGTATCCGCGCCGAGGCTTGCGACTGAAGCTATTATACCGGCGCGCGGGCGGAGGACGTTCCGGCCGGATTCTGGTCGGGGTGACTGGATTCGAACCAGCGACACCTGCGTCCCGAACGCAGTACTCTACCAGGCTGAGCTACACCCCGAATCGGACAGGAACAACCGCGGAGGGAAGAGCGCTTCGGGAAGTCTAGTAATCGCGCTCGACCGCGAAGGTGGACAATTCTAGCAAAGAATCCCGGTAACTTGAATTCGGCAGCGAAGAAATTGCGGCGCGCGCCGATCGGACCTCGTCCTTGGCCTTGCTCCTCACATAGTCGAGCGCACCGGTCGTGCGAATCGCGTCCAGGACAGCCCTGAAATCTTCCCTGCCGCCATGCTCGATCGCCGAGCGCACCAGCGCCGCCTGTTCGGGCGACCCGCGGTGCATCACGTGAATGAGCGGCAAGGTCGGCTTGCCCTCCTTCAGATCGTCACCCAAGTTCTTTCCGGTATGCGCGGCGTCTCCGGAGTAGTCGAGCACATCGTCGATCAGTTGAAAGGCCGTCCCGAGGTGCATGCCGTAGCTCGCGAGGCCCAGCTCGAGTTCGGCGCCCGCCTTGCCGAGTATGGCCCCCAGTTGTGCTGCCGCTTCGAAGAGCTTGGCGGTCTTGCGCCGGATGACTTCGAGATAGTCCGCCTCGGTTATCGCAACATTGTGGGCGTTCAGGAGTTGCAGCACTTCGCCTTCTGCAATGGTATTGGTGGCATCGGCCAGCACCTCCATGATCCTCATGCTTCCCACAGCCACCATCATCTGGAAGGCTCGCGAGTAGAGGAAGTCCCCAACGAGGACGCTGGCAGCATTGCCGAACTCGGCGTTGGCCGTCTTGCGGCCGCGCCGCAGTTCGGATTCGTCCACGACATCATCGTGCAGCAACGTGGCTGTGTGAATGAACTCCACGACGGCAGCGAGTTCCACATGGTGCTCGCCGCGGTAGCCGGTCGCCCCGGCGGCAAGGAAAACGAGCGCTGGGCGCAGCCGCTTGCCGCCTCCGGCGATGATGTACTCCGCAATCTGGCGGACGAGCACCACGTCGGACTCGAGCCGGCGCCTGATCATGGCGTCCACCGCGAGCATGTCTGCGGCGATAAGGTTGCGGAGAAGTTCGGGTTGCAAAGGAAATTAGCGCACTGCGGAATGGACTTAACGGCGGGTCAGGAGCATAGCATAATTTCTTTGACCGCACCCGCTAAAGGTATGTATAATTTCGTGTTTTTCAGAGCGATTCGGAGACAGGCATGTACGCGGTCGTCAGAACCGGGGGTAAGCAGTACCGTGTATCCGCCGGCGAAAAATTGCGGGTCGAGAAGCTCACCGGAGCCGTAGGTGAAGAACTGGTACTCGACGAAGTACTCCTCGTCGGGGAAGGCCAGGCCCTCACGGTCGGAACCCCGGTGGTCAAGGGCGCCTCGGTCAAAGCAAAGATCGTCGCTCACGGCCTCGGCGACAAAGTAATGATCTTCAAGATGCGCCGGCGCAAGAACTCGAAAAGGCTCCGCGGCCACCGGCAGGCCTACACCGAGATCGAGGTCACCGGTATTGCGGGCACATGAGTATTGCGGGCACATGAGAGACCGCTGACCCGGAAGAGAAAGGCAAACCATGGCACATAAAAAAGCAGGCGGCAGTTCCCGCAACGGGCGCGACTCGCACTCAAAGCGACTCGGGGTGAAGCGCTATGGCGGGCAGGTGGTGGCCGCGGGCAGCATCATTGTTCGTCAGCGCGGCACCCGTGTTCACCCCGGGGACAACGTCGGCATCGGGAAGGATCACACCCTTTTTGCCAAGGTCAACGGCAAGATCCAGTTCAGCTTCAAGGGACCGGCCCGCAAACAAACGGTCAGCGTGGTACCGGCTTAGAAACACCTCCCCTTCCTGAAAGCCCTATCCACGCGATAGGGCTTTTTTGTTTCTACAATGAAATTCATAGACGAAGCGCGCATCGAGGTCCATTCCGGCAAGGGCGGCAACGGCGCGGTCAGCTTCCGGCGCGAAAAATTCGTGCCGCGCGGCGGGCCGGATGGCGGCGACGGCGGTACCGGGGGCAGCGTGCTCGCGATCGCCGACCGTAACATCAACACGCTCGTCGAGTACCGGTTTGCCCGCATCCATCGGGCGCGCGACGGCGAAAAGGGGCGGGGCCGCCAATGCAACGGCAAGGGCGCCGATGACGTCGTGCTGCGCATGCCCGCGGGTACGGTGATCAAGGACGCGAACACGGGCGAAACGATCGCAGATCTCGCCGAGCACGAGCAAACGGCCTTCCTGGCGCGGGGCGGCAAGGGCGGGCTGGGGAACGTCAACTTCAAATCGAGCACCAACCGCGCGCCGCGCAAGGCCACGCCCGGAGAACCCGGGGAACATCGCTCGCTCAATCTCGAGCTCAAAGTGCTTGCCGACGTCGGACTGCTCGGACTTCCCAATGCCGGAAAATCTACGTTCATTCGCGCCGTCTCCGCTGCCCGTCCCAAGGTGGCCGACTACCCGTTCACCACCTTGCACCCGCATCTCGGAGTGGTTCGCGTCGGGGTCGATCGCAGCTTCGTGGTCGCGGACATCCCGGGGCTCATCGAAGGAGCAGCCGAGGGTGCGGGGCTCGGACATCAGTTTCTCAGACACCTCGTGCGCACCCGGCTGCTTCTGCACATCGTCGATGTCGCGCCTATCGAAGCAGACGCCGATCCGGTTCGCGATGCGAAATCCATTGCCGAAGAGCTGAAGAAATTCGACCCGGCGCTTTATCGAAAGCCCCGCTGGCTGGTGCTGAACAAAACGGATATGCTCCCCGCCGAGGAGCGCGAGTCCGTAGCCGCCGCCCTCGTACGCAGACTGCGCTGGCGCGGCAAGAGCTTCTGCATCTCCGCGCTTACCGGGGAGGGTTGCCGCGAGCTCAGCTTTGCGGTGATGAAGTTTTTGGAATCCGGAATAGCGCCATGAAAGAGGCAAGGCGTTTTGTCGTCAAGGTCGGGAGCTCGCTCGTCACCAACCAGGGCGCGGGGCTCGATGTCTCCGCGATCGCGCGTTGGGCGGAACAGATTGCCAAACTGCGTCAGGCCGGCAAGGAGTTTGTCCTGGTCTCCAGCGGTGCCATCGCCGAAGGCATGCAACGTCTGGGCTGGACACGCCGTCCGAGCGCCATGCACGAGCTGCAGGCCGCCGCCGCAGTCGGACAGATGGGGCTCGTGCAGGTCTACGAGTCCTGTTTCCGCCAGCATGGGCTGCGCACGGCGCAGGTGCTCCTTACGCACGCCGATCTCGCCGATCGGCAGCGTTATCTGAACGCCCGTTCCACCTTGCTCACCTTGCTCGGACTCGGAATCATTCCGGTGATCAACGAGAATGACACTGTCGTCACCGACGAAATCCGGTTCGGCGACAACGACACGCTCGCTGCGCTGGTGGCCAATCTGGTCGAAGCCGATTGCCTCATCATCCTGACCGACCAGCAGGGGCTCTACACCGACGATCCGCGGCGCAATCCTCAAGCGACCCTGATTCAGAGCGCAAAGGCGGGTGATCCTCGCCTGGAAAAGTCGGCTGGCGGTACCGGCTCCAACATCGCGAAGGGTGGCATGCTCACCAAAGTGCTTGCAGCCAAGCGCGCCGCCCGCTCGGGAGCCCAGACAGTGATCGCATCGGGACAGGAGCCGGAGGTCTTGATCAGGCTCGCCGCTGGAGAAGCGATCGGTACCTTGCTCTCGGCCCAAACAACGCCGCTTGCCGCGCGCAAGCAGTGGCTCGCCGATCATCTGCAAATCGCAGGACGGCTCGGGCTCGACGCAGGGGCGGCCAAGGCTTTGCGATCCGGAGGCAAGAGCCTCCTGCCGATCGGGGTCAAGAACGTGGAAGGCGAATTCGAGCGCGGCGCAGTGGTCGCTTGCCTCTCGCCGGAGGGCGCCGAGATCGCGCGAGGACTGGTCAACTACAACGCCCAAGAATCCCGACGCATCGCCGGCCGGGCGTCAAGCGAGATCGAGACGATACTCGGTTACGTCGACGAGCCGGAATTGATCCATCGCGACAATTTGGTGCTGCTCTAGCAAGAGCAGCCCACGTTGCGGCATAGGCTAAGCTGCGAAGCAGGTCAAGAGACGCCGGCTTCATAAGGCGCCTCGGCCGAAACCACAGCCTTGTCCTGCTCTAGTTGGACAAGGGTGCGGCTTTCCTGGGCTGATTTCCCCGTCCGAGCGCCTGCACCGCGTCCTCGGTGGTGGATACCCTGCCGCGCCCGGAGCAGAAGAAGTCCTCCGCCAATGCCGTGTGCTGCCGATTGACCTGATTGTTGCCTATCGGGGTCCATTGGGGATCGCGCGCCTGCGACCAGGTACCGTCAGACCTGCCGAGTGCGTAGATCTTGCGTTCGTAAGTCTGGCAGCGCATGCCCTCGTAGCTCACGTTCATCGCCGCACTGGGACTGCGCGCGATCAGCGTATATCGCACGACGCCATCCTGGCCGACGCTGACCGAGGCCGGGTCCACAAAAAACTCGAACGTCGCAGCCGAGCTGACGTAAATTCGAACCAGATTTTCCTGCCTGGGATAGGATGGCAGCAGCGACTTCTGAGCCTCCCAGGGCTTGCTTTCGAAATCGTCGCGAAGGTTGGGCGACTGACAGGCGGAGAGCACCGCCAAGAGGACGGGCACGGAAACGCGTGATCGCTTCACGCCAGATCTCCCACCAGCGCATCCCGCACCGCCGAAGGTGCCTCCAGCGTAGCAGAATAGCGGGGATGATCGACCCCGATCGCGAGTCCAGCGCCTTTCTTGAGCGCCTGGGCCATTGCTTCGTCGAATTCGAAGCGCAAGAAATGCACCGCTGAAGTTTTCTGCTCGTTCGCCCGATCGAGATCCTCGTCGGCAATCGACCGCACGCGCTCGTGACCCTCGGCCCGGAGCCAAACCTTGTCCTCGATTCCGATCAGTTCCGCGAGCCGCTTGCTCCGTTCGTCCGGATCCGGATACTCGATCATCAGGGTTGCCTTGAGGTTGCGGCCGTCCGGAACGAGCGGGTTATAGGCGTCGAGTTCCTCCTGAATGCCCTCCTCCTCAAATATTCGTTCGACGCGTAGCATCTCCTGCACTTGGTAGCGGACGGTGAGCTCGTCCTCGAATAGAAGGGTGAGATGTTCTCCCAGGTGAACCGTGCGGTGCTTCTTGTGGGCCATGACTTTCGCCCGAAACTGCGTACGCTCGCGCGCATACGTCTCCAGCGTCATGAGGCTCACGCGGTTGATTCGAGGCATGGCAGAAGTCGGCGCCCGGATTCGGCTAGATTCCGTAGGCCATCCGAAGCAGCGACAAAGGATGCGCTTTTTTCGCCCGGCTCTCGCCGATGCCCTGCTCGATGTGGCGGGCCGCGATCGGACAATCGGAACTGATGTAATCGGGCTCGCCGTCTGCCATCTGGCGGAACACCGGTCGGCCGATTTTCATCGAGTTTTCGTAGTACTCGGACTTCACGCCCCAGGTTCCATCGTGGCCAGAGCAGCGTTCGACGGTATTGAGCGTGGTGCCCGGCACCATCTGCAGCGCCTCCCGGGTCTTCTGGCCCATGTTCTGCACCCTGGAATGGCAGGGCACATGGTATGAGACCTTTCCAATGGGGGCTTTGAAATCGGTCTTGAGCAGACGATCGCGGTTACGCAGGACAAAGTACTCGAACGGATCGAACATGGCTTCACTGGCTGCCTTGACGTCGGCATCTTCCGGGAACAACAGCGGCAACTCGTTCTTGAACATCAGGGTGCACGAAGGGATCGCGGTGAGGATCGCGTAGCCCTCGCGCGCGAGCCTGGCGAGCGGCGGAATATTTACCGCCTTGAGGCGTTCGACCCCCTCCAGATCGCCGAGCTCGAGCTTGGGCATGCCGCAGCAAGCTTCCTTCTCCACGATGACATACTCGATCTCGTTGTGATCGAGAACGGCCAGCAAATCGTTGCCGATGCCGGGCTCGTTGTAGTTGACGTAGCAAGTCGAAAATATCGCAGCCTTTCCCGGGGTGCGTTCGCCGTTCCTCGGCTCGTAGCTGCGGCTTGCGGCTGCCTGTGCGCGAAACGTGCCAGGGCTATAGGGCGGCAGCCTGCGTTCAGAGTGAACGCCGATCGCCTTTTCCATCAGCACGCGCGCTACGGGGTTGCGGTTGATTGCGTTCACCACCTGCGCCACCACCGGGATCGCAGCGAGCTTGCCGATCGCATCGGTGGACGAAAGCAGCCTATCGCGGAAACGCAGCTCACCCTTCCTGAATTTCACCGCCTTCGCTCGCAGCATGAGGTGGGGGAAATCGACGTTCCAGGGATGCGGCGGCACGTAGGGACACTTCGTCATGTAGCACATGTCGCAGAGGTAGCATTGGTCCGTGACTTTCCCGTACTGCGATTTGTCCACGCCGTCGACTTCCAGGGTTGCGCTCGCATCCACGAGGTCGAACAGCGTTGGAAACGCCGTACACAAGTTGACGCAGCGCCGGCAACCGTGGCAAATCTCGAACACGCGTTGCATTTCGCCGAGGAGTTTCGCTTCCTCGTAGAATTCCGGTGTGCGCCACGCGATCGGATGGCGGGTCGGAGCGTCCAGGCTCCCTTCGCGAACGGTCATCTCGAGACTCGACGGATCTACGCGTAAACAGGTTTTCCGCGGATTGAGGGGCCGGACGGCCCCTTCCCTTCCGCGGAGTTAGTCCGGCGCCTTCGGCGTCCCGGATTAACTGTCTAGTCTGCGAGCGCGTCCAGCGCCTTCTGGAAGCGGTTGGCGTGAGAGCGCTCCGCTTTGGCGAGCGTCTCGAACCAATCGGCGATCTCGGAGAAGCCTTCCTGGCGTGCGGCCTTCGACATGCCGGGATACATGTCGGTGTACTCATGGGTCTCTCCGGCAATGGCGGCCTTGAGATTCAGGCGCGTGCCGCCGAACGGAAGGTCCGTCGCCGGATCGCCGCACTGTTCCAGGTATTCCAGGTGCCCGTGGGCATGCCCTGTCTCGCCTTCCGCGGTAGAGCGGAACACCGTCGCGACATCGTTTTGCCCTTCGACGTCGGCTTTCGCCGCAAAATAGAGATATCGGCGATTCGCCTGCGATTCGCCCGCGAACGCCGCCTTGAGATTGCCGTGAGTCTTCGAACCTTTGAGCTGCATGAGCCTCTCCTGATAGTGGACTGAATTAGACTAGCTCTAACAAGTAGACAAAGATTAATATTGACTGCGCCCTCCTGTCAAGCCCAATTTCCGGATGAATGTCCGAGGGCCGCCTCGATTTCCGAAAAGGTATGAGCAAAGGCATTCGGCTGGAGCTGAACGCCCAGCTGACGGGCAATTTGCGTGAGGGAGAAGATTCCGCGCACCCGCTCTTCATTCGCGCTACGCTCCCCAACGAGAAAGTGCTGGCGTCCGGCGTGCTTGAGCGTTGCCACGATATGGCCCACTCGCGCCTGACGGACTTCCTCGAACGCAAGCAGTTCGAGCATTGCGCGCGGCGTCATGATGTCGGCTACCCGGACGTCCTGCCGCCTGATCCCCCGTTCGAGGGCGAGTTTTACCGGTGTTTCGCCGAGAACTTCGGTCGCGGTCAGAATGCCGACCACGCTGCCCTGCGCGTCTGTTATCAGCAGCGCACGCACTCCGCGCCGCTTCATGAATTCGTTGGCCTGTTCGATTCCGGCCTCGGGTTCGATGGTCGCAGCCAAGGTCTGCGAGAAATCGGTCATCACCGATAGCGCGGGCGCGTCGAGCGTAACCCGGGAAGGCGGAACCGCGCGCGCTATTCCAACGCCTGCCGTCGATTGCAGGGGCGACCAGCGTAACGGCGCATATTCACGAAACATGGCGATTTATCCGAAGGATTTTGAATGAGGAAAGTGCACGCCGACATCCGCATTTCGATAACGGGCCGAGCCGTCGCAGGCAGATCAGCGTGATGCGATTTCCGCGGAAAGAGACTTGCGGCCTTGGCTGCGAAACATGTAGCGGGCAAGTTCGGTGAGTGCCTGCTGGTAGACGTCCCGCTTGAAATCGATTACCGAATCCAGGGGTATCCAATACTCGTTCCACCGCCAGGCGTCGAATTCCGGCCGCTCCGAAGCCCGCAACTGGACGTCGCATTCGCGCCCCACCAGCCGCAGCAGGAACCAGATCTGTTTTTGTCCCCGGTAGTTGCCGCGCCAATCCCGCTTGAGCCACTGTGCGGGCACTTCGTAGCGCAGCCAGTTGCGCGTTCGCCCCAGGATCTTCACGTGGCTGGGTAGCAGGCCCACCTCTTCCCGCAGTTCGCGGTACATCGCCTGCACCGGCGTTTCCCCCAGCTTGATCCCGCCCTGCGGGAACTGCCAAGAGTGTTCCTTGACGCGCTTGCCCCAGAAAACCTCGTTGCGCCCGTTGCAGAGAATGATGCCGACGTTCGGCCGATAGCCGTCTCGATCGAGCATACGCAATCCAGCAAAAGTCTGTCCACGCCCATTCTTTCACAAATCGCCGGCGATTAGAAGGCGCAGCCGCTTCACGGCTGCGAGGCGTGCAAGTTCAAGTAGAATGTCGCGTCCCGGTTTCGCTCCCCCGCCATGCGCGCTTCGCGATACTTTCTTGCCACGCTCAAGGAGGCCCCCGCCGACGCCGAACTCGTCAGCCACAAGCTGATGGTCCGCGCGGGTCTGATCCGCCGGCTCGCCGGCGGCATCTATACCTGGATGCCGCTGGGGCTCCGGGTCGTGCGCAAGGTCGAGGCCATCGTGCGCGAGGAAATGAATCGCGCCGGGGCGATCGAGTTGTTCATGCCGGCGGTGCAACCCGCGGAGTTGTGGCAGGAGTCCGGTCGCTGGCAGAAGTATGGTCCGGAGTTGCTGCGCTTGAAAGACCGTCATGACCGAGAATTCTGCGTCGGCCCCACCCACGAAGAAGTGATCACCGACATCGCGCGGCGCGAGATTCGCAGCTATCGACAGCTGCCCGTACATTTCTACCAGATCCAGACCAAGTTCCGCGACGAAATCCGGCCGCGCTTCGGCGTCATGCGCGGGCGCGAGTTTACGATGAAGGACGGCTACTCCTTCCATGCCGACTACGCCGACCTGCAGCGCGAATACCGGAACATGCACGACACCTACACGCGCATCTTCACCCGCTTGGGACTCGAATTCCGCGCCGTCGCCGCCGATCCCGGGGCAATTGGCGGCACGGGTTCGCAGGAGTTCCACGTTCTCGCCGAGTCCGGAGAAGACGCGTTAGCGTATTGTCCCCAGTCCGACTATGCGGCGAACGTCGAGCTCGCAGAAGCAGTGGCACCGAACGCAGAGCGAAAAGCGCCCGCCGATCAGATGAAGAAGGTTCCGACTCCCGGTAAAACCCGCTGCGAGGATGTTGCCGAGCAGCTGGGCATACCGATTCAGAAGACGGTGAAAGCGATCGCGGTTGTGCGCGAGGAGACCCAAAAAGTATCGGGGGCGTTCGCGATGTTGCTCGTTCGCGGCGACCACGACCTGAACGAGATCAAGACCCAGAAGGTGATCGGCGGTTTCCGGTTCGCAAGAGACGAGGAGATCGAACGGATATTGAAGTGCCGCCCCGGCTACATTGGGCCAGTCAGCAGTTCGGCTCTAACCATCTACGCGGATCGAACCGTGGCGGCAATGAGCGATTTCGTCTGCGGCGCGAACGAGGCGGGCTATCACCTCACAGGCGTCAACTGGGGACGCGATCTTCCCGAGCCCGGTCAGGTAGCAGACATCCGCAAGGTTATTACCGGCGATCCCAGCCCCGATGGCAAAGGGAATCTGGAAATCGTGCGCGGAATCGAAGTCGGGCACATTTTTCAGCTGCGCACCAAATATTCCGAACCCATGAAAGCGTCGTTCCTCGACGATGGGGGCAACAGCCGTCTCTTCGAAATGGGCTGCTACGGCATTGGCATTACCCGAATCGTCGGGGCAGCGATCGAGCAGAACCACGATGAGCGCGGGATCGTTTTTCCAGAAGCGATCGCGCCGTTCCACGTTGCCCTGGTTCCCATCGGCTACGGCAAGAGCGCTGCGGTGCGCGAGGCCGCCGACGCCCTCTACCAGGAACTCTCGGATTCCGGCGTCGAGGTGCTGCTCGATGATCGGGACGAACGCCCGGGCGTGATGTTCGCCGACATGGAGCTGATCGGCATTCCCCACCGCGTCGTCGTCGGCGAACGCAGCCTCAAGGAAGGATTGATCGAATATCAGGGACGGCGCGACAAAGAGCCGAGAAAGCTGCACCAGGCAGAAGTCTTGTCTAAGCTGCGTTCCAAATCGTGAGACTTGTGCTTTTTCTCCCGGGCCTGATGGCCGCGCTCGCGGGGAACGCATTGGCCGGGGCTCAAATCTACGAGCCCCTCGCCGCCAGGGTGCAGGCGGACCTGCAGGCGTCGATCGCGGATAAACCGGCGCCGCAACACGCCTTTACCGATTCGGAGGCCGCAGTCAACTGGCTCGCTGAAATGTCGCAGCGGCTGGAGAGAAAAATACCCAACTTCCAGTCGCGCGTGGAGTTCCTGCGCACATTGCACTTCGAGGCGATCCGCGCCGGACTCGATCCACAGCTTGTCCTGGCGGTGATCCAGGTCGAGAGCAACTTTCGCAAGTATGCCGTATCGCGCTCCGGTGCCCGAGGCTACATGCAGGTGATGCCCTTCTGGGTCGGATTGGTCGGCCGCCAGGGCGACAACCTGTTCAGTCTGCGCAACAACCTGCGCTACGGCTGCGTCATCCTGAAGTACTACCTCGATCGCGAGAAGGGCAACCTGTTTCGCGCGCTAAGCCGCTACAACGGGTCCTTGGGAAAGGCCGAGTATCCCAACACGGTGATCGGCGCCTGGCGCAGCGTGTGGCGCTACCAGGGGAAACTTGCCTTCGCTCCCGCTCCGCCCGTCTCGCGGCCAGTCCCGGCCAGATATCAGGTAGAAAACAGAGTCGCGATCGTCGCCTGAATCGCTTGCGCCGCGGCACGCGGATCGGGCGCTTGACGGATCGGCCGACCGACGACGATGTAGTCGGCGCCGTTTGCAAACGCCTGGGCAACGTCGACCGTGCGCTTCTGGTCGTCGGCGAGGCGATTCCGAACCGGTCGCACTCCCGGGGTCACCACCAAGAGACGCGCGCCGAGCTCGCGTTTCAGCGCCGGGGCCTCCAGCCCCGAGGAAATCACGCCGTCGCAACCGGCTTCGAGCGCCCGCCGGGCGCGCGAGAGCACCAGCTGCTCGATGTTGCATTTGAAGCCGAGGTCGTCGAGATCTCCCTGGTCGAGGCTGGTGAGCGCGGTCACCGCGAGAATTTTCACATCCCCCTTGGCCTCCCCCGCCGCCTCGAGCATGGCCTGGTTCCCGTGTACGGTTGTGAAAGTCACGCCGCGATTTTGAAGACCCCGCACCGCCGCCCGGACCGTCTCTGGAATATCGAAAAATTTGAGATCGACGAATACCTTTTTTTTCTGACCCGAGAGCCACTCGATCAGGCCGAAATACCCATCGCCCATGAACAGTTCCAGACCGACCTTGTAGAAGGTCACGCTGTCACCGAGCCTTTGCACCAGGGCTTTTGCCTCTTCGACGGAAGCAACGTCAAGGGCGGCGATCAGGCGCTCGGCACGCGGGATGATCTTCATCTGCGATGTCATGGGCATTCGGTCCGGGATTCTAGCGGATCAAGCCGTGTCCTTTTCAAGTAGGCGCCCGAGGGGCAGGTTCAGGGTCTCGTCGGCGCGCGCGGCAAACCGCTCCAACAGTTGTTTCAAGGGCTCGCTGCGCTCTTTACCCGCAGGCGCCTTGCCGTCCAAAACGAACTCGCGGTATACGTCGGCCACGAGGAGTCGCTCTTTGTCGAACGCCATTGCGTAGCGTCCGCCGGTGGACCTCGCCACCCAACCTCGCGCAACCAGACGTTCAAGGACCTGCTCGGTCTGATCCACCGTGAGCGATGCATGCTGGGCGATTTTCCTCAATTCGAGGCGCGCGGGACCCTCCTCGGCGCGCGCCAGCGCCAGAAGTATCGCCAACACGTCGCCGAATCCGACTCCTGACGCGCCCCCCGCGGCGCTGCGCAGTACGGTGAAATCCGGCGCCAGCGCGGCAATCAACGCACCGATCACAATCACCACCCAGGAAAAATAGATCCAGAGGAGAAAAACCGGGATCACCGCGAACGCCCCATAGACCAGTGCATAAGTCGGGATCTTGGCGATGAAGAGCGCGAAGCTTCGCTTCATGATCTCGAATGCCAGGGCCGCGACCAGGCCCCCGGCCAGAGCGTGGCGCGGTTTGACCGCGCGGTTCGGCACGACGTAGTAGAGCAGCGTGAACGCTGCACAGGTAAGCACGAAGGGGACGAGTCCGAGAATCGCAGCACTTGCAAAAGGAGTCTGCCAGGCGAATCCGAGGGATACACCGACGAGGTACGAGGTGATCGAAAGGCTCGCGCCGACCAGGACCGGCCCGAGCGTGAGCGTTGCGCAATAGACAAGGACGCGTTGCGCCAGGGGACGCTGGCGTGTGACCCGCCAGATCGAGTTGAACGCGCGTTCTATCGTGAACATCATCGTGAAGGCAGTGATAGCGAGCACCGCAGTGCCGAGAGCGGTCAAGCGGCCGGCCTCACCCGAGAATTGTTCGATGTAACTGGCTACGACCTCTCCCGCTTTCTCGGGCAGCATGTTGGCAAGGAGGAATGCGTGAATCTGCTCTCCCAGTCCGGAAAAAACCGGAGACGCCGCCATGAGCGTAAGCGTGATGGTGACCAGCGGAACGAGCGCAAGCAGCGTCGTAAAAGTGAGACTCGAGGCGATCTGCAAACAGCGATCCTGGTCGAGCCGTCTGAACACGTGCGCGAGGAAGCGGCCCAGCTGTCGCAGAAAGGGCATGGGATGCATGAATCGGGAATGAACGTCGCCTATAATACCAGCGCCCTTTCCGACTCTCGCCGATGAGCGATATCCTGGTTCTCTACTACAGCCACCGCGGTGCGGTGCGCGAGATGGCTCAATGGATCGCTCGCGGCATCGGGGAAATCGATGGCGCGAGCGCGCGCTTGCGCACGGTGCCGCGGGTGACGAGCGCGAGCGAAGCCTCGGAATCCGTCGTTCCTCCGTCGGGTCCGCCCTACTGCGAACTGCGCGACCTGGAAGAATGTATCGGGCTCGCGCTGGGCAGCCCGACTCGCTTCGGCAACATGGCGGCACCCATGAAGCATTTTTGGGACGGCACCTCGAACCTGTGGTTGAAAGGCGCTCTCTCAGGCAAGCCCGCAGCGCTGTTCACATCCACCGCCAGCCCACACGGCGGCCAGGAAACGACTCTGGTCTCGATGATGCTGCCGCTGCTCCACCACGGCATGCTGATCGTCGGCCTGCCCTATACCGAGCCGGAGCTCTTCGATGCGCGATCGGGTGGAGGTCCATACGGGGCGAGCCATGTCTCCGGCCTGGATTCGGACCGCGCCTTCGACGACGCCGAACGCAGTCTCTGCCGGGCTCTCGGGCGGAGGCTAGCGACGATGGCGCTGAAGCTTGCGCGGTGAGCCGAGGCGCCGACGCCAGGCGTCACCTGGCTTCCTGCCGGGCAGGAGTTTTGTCGACCCTGTCCCGGCGGCATGGCGGACATCCGTTCGGCTCGCTCGTCCCCTACGTCCTCGATCACCGGGGCAGGCCGGTGATCCTGGTCAGCCGCCTCGCCGAACACACCCGCAACATGGAAGCCGACCCCCGCGCCAGTTTGCTCGCCCATGACGCCGAGTCCGACCCGCAGGCGGGCGCCCGCGTCACGCTCCTAGGCAATGCAGTTCCGCTCGAAGCGTCGAGCCCGGGCGCGGCGCTTTACCAGCGTCTGTTCCCCGATTCAGAGCGGCTCCTTGCGCTGGGCGATTTTTCGTTTTTCGTTCTCGAGCCGCTCGCGGTGCGCTTCATCGAAGGTTTCGGCTCGATACACTGGATATCGGCCGCCGAATACCTGGATTCCGACGTTCGCACCTAAGCGGTCGCCGCCCTCCTTCACCTCTGCGGATTGATTCGCTCCATCTTGCTCTGCAGCTTGTTGAGGGCGTTGACGTAGGCCTTGGCCGACGCAACGACGATGTCGGTGTCGGCGCCCACGCCATTGACGATCCTACCGCCCTTGGACAGGCGCACCGTCACCTCGCCCTGCGACTCGGTCCCCTGCGTCACGGCATTCACGGAGAAAAGGAGGAGTTCGGCACCGCTCTTTGCCACGCTCTCGATCGCCTTGAAGATCGCGTCCACCGGACCGTCCCCGTCAGCGTCGGCCTTGCGTTCCTTGCCGCCCTCGGTCAGCACGATCTTCGCGCGCGGGCGCTCGCCGGTGCCGCTCGCCTGGTTCATGCGCACCAGTTGCCAGTGCTCCGCGGCGGCGGCCGTGGCTCCATCGGAGACGAGCGCCTGCAGGTCCTCGTCGAAAATGTCGGCCTTCTTGTCGGCGAGATCCTTGAAGCGCTGAAACGCCTTGTTGTAGGCGTCCTCACCGTCCAGCTCGATGCCGATCTCCTTCAGTCGCTGGCGGAAGGCGTTGCGACCCGAGAGCTTACCGAGCACGATCTTGTTCGCGCTCCAGCCCACGTCCTCGGCGCGCATGATTTCGTAGGTATCGCGACTTTTCAGGACGCCGTCCTGATGGATGCCGGAGGCATGCGCGAAGGCGTTTGCGCCCACCACCGCCTTGTTCGGCTGGACCACGAACCCGGTGATCTGGGATACCAGGCGCGAGGCCGGCACGATCTGGCTGGTGTCGAGGCGCGTTTCGAGGTTGAAGAAGTCGCCGCGGGTGCGCACCGCCATCACCACTTCCTCGAGCGAGGTGTTGCCGGCGCGCTCGCCCAGGCCGTTCACCGTGCACTCGATCTGGCGCGCGCCCCCGATCGTGACCGCAGCGAGCGAATTCGCCACCGCCATGCCTAGGTCGTTGTGGCAATGCACCGACCATACCGCCTTGTCGGAGTTCGGTACTCTCCCCCGCAGCTTTCTGATGAATTCGCCGAATTGTTCTGGCACGGCGTATCCGACCGTATCGGGTATGTTGATGGTCGTAGCGCCTTCCTTGATCACCGCCTCGAGCACACGGCAGAGGAAGTCGGGATCGGAGCGGCTGCCGTCCTCGGGCGAGAACTCGATGTCGTCGCGGTGCTTGCGCGCAAAGCGCACCGAGAGCGTCGCCTGCTCGAGCACCTGTTCGGGGGTCATGCGCAGCTTCTTCTCCATGTGCAGCGCGCTGGTGGCGATGAAGATGTGGATACGGCCCGATCTGGCCGGCTTCAGCGCATCGATCCCGCGTTGGATGTCGCGATCGTTGGCGCGGCACAGGCCGGCCACCGTCGAGTCCTTGATCACGCTCGCAACCGCTTGCACCGCCTCAAAATCGCCGTTCGAAGAGGCCGGGAAGCCCGCTTCGATCACATCGACCCGCATCTTCTCCAGCAGCCGCGCGATGCGAAGTTTCTCTTCCTTGGTCATCGAGGCGCCGGGGCTTTGCTCGCCGTCGCGCATGGTGGTATCGAATATGATCAGTTTGTCTTTCATGGTGCCGCTCCAGGATGAAATCGCGAATGCATCCGCGGCGCCTGCTTGCGCCGCGACCGGGGTAATGCCGAATGGGGAGTGGGGTTATGTGCGCGCGGGGCGCAGCAGCAGGCCGGCCAGAAGCAGGCTGCCAAGGGTGGGGCTGAGAGCGATGATGCGGAAATACATGCGGTGAAATATAACGGGTTTCCCGGGCTACTGCAACTGCGCGGGCTCGCGGGGCCGGCGTTTCTTCCACAGCCAGTATATGTAGCCGGAAAGCCCGTATGCTACAAACAGCAGAAACAGCACGATCGGCGGGTCCGAGGAAATCAGCACGAATCCGAGGACAATGAGCAGAATGACCGCGAAGGGCACCGAGCGACGCATATTGATGTCCTTGAAGCTGTAGAAGGGGACGTTGCTCACCATCGTCAGCCCCGCGTAAAGGGTCAGGAACGCCGCGACCCAAGGCAGCCCGTAATCGTCGACGGGAATCTTGTTGTCGCTCGCGAGCCACAGAAATCCGGCCACCAGAGCGGCTGCCGCCGGACTCGGCAGCCCCTGGAAAAAGCGCTTGTCGACTACTTCGATGTTGGTGTTGAAGCGCGCAAGCCGGAGCGCCGCGCCCGCGCAGTAGACGAACGCCGCAATCCAGCCGAAGCGGCCCAGGTCCTTGAGCGCCCATTCGTAGACGACCAGGGCCGGCGCCGCGCCAAAGCACACCATGTCCGAAAGAGAATCGTACTCCGCGCCGAATGCGCTCTGGGTGCGCGTCAGTCGCGCCACCCGCCCGTCGAGGGTGTCGAGAATCATCGCAACGAAGATGGCCACAGCGGCATTGTCGAAGCGCTGGTTCATCGCCATCACGATCGAGTAAAACCCGGCAAACAGCGCCGCCGTCGTAAACAAATTCGGCAGGAGATAGATGCCGCGGCGGCGGATTTCCGTGTTCAGCCCCGGCCGGCGGCGTTCGGGCTCAAGCATGACGTGGCAGCGTGGCGATTATCGTGTTGGTCGCGTAGACCTTGTCCCCCAGCGCAGCCACAACCTTCGCGTCTACCGGGACGTAGATGTCCACCCGCGAGCCGAACCGTATGAAGCCGAAGCGCTGGCCGCGAGCGAGACTGTCGCCTTCGCGAACATAGCAAAGAATGCGCCGCGCAATCAGGCCGGCGACCTGCACGCAGGTCACGTCGGCGCCTTCGGCCGTGCGCAGCCATAACGCGTTCCGTTCGTTCTCGAGGGAGGCCTTGTCGAGCGCGGCGTTCACGAAGCTGCCGGGATTGTACCAGCGCTTCTTCACCTCGCCGTCCACGGGCGAGCGGTTGGAATGCACGTTGAAAACATTCATGAACACGCTGACCTTGATGGCTTCTCGCTCGAGGTAAGGGTCGCGAGCGCGCTCGACCGCGACCACGCGCCCATCGGCGGGCGAGACCACGCTGTGAGCATCTCCGGGGGCCCGCCGCGCCGGATCGCGAAAAAACTGCAAGACGAAAAGCGCGGCGAGCCAGAAAGGAGCCGACCACCAGCCGACCCACCAGCTCGCGACGGCGGCGGCGGCGATCGCGCCGGCAAGAACCGCCCAGCCTTCTCGGGCAACGATCGGGTGAGGGTAGCTCGCGCTCATCGCCGGACCTTGCCCTCTCCTTTCGATTGCCTCTTGCGCCTTAATTCCGGGACTGATCGACCAGCTTGTTCTTTTTGATCCAGGGCATCATCGCCCTGAGCTTTTCGCCGACGATTTCGATCGGATGCTCGGCGGTCATGCGGCGCCGCGAAAGCAGCATCGGCGCGCCGGCGCGATTTTCGAGGATGAAATCCTTCGCGTATTCGCCCGACTGGATACGATCGAGTGCCGCCCGCATGGCTTTCTTGGTTTCTTCGGTAATGATCTTCGGCCCGGTCGCGTATTCCCCGTACTCAGCGTTGTTCGAGATCGAGTAGTTCATGGTGCCGATGCCGCCCTCATACATCAGGTCGACGATGAGCTTCAACTCGTGAAGACACTCGAAATACGCCATTTCCGGCGCGTAGCCGGCTTCGGTGAGCACCTCGTACCCCGCCTTGACAAGCTCGACGCAGCCGCCGCAAAGCACCGTTTGCTCCCCGAACAGATCGGTTTCCGTCTCTTCCTTGAAGGTGGTTTCTATCACGCCGGCGCGGGCTCCACCGATCGCGGCGGCGTAAGACAGGGCGAGGTCGCGCGCCTTTCCGCTCTGGTCGCGATGCACCGCGATCAGCATCGGCGTACCGCCGCCCTGGGCGTAAGTCGAGCGCACGGTGTGGCCGGGGGCCTTTGGTGCGATCATCACGACGTCGAGATCCTCCCGAGGCATCACCTGTCCATAGTGAATGTTGAAGCCGTGCGCGAATCCGAGCGTCGCACCCTTGCGGATGTTGGGTTCGACTTCGGACTTGTAGACGGCGGCGATGTGCTCGTCGGGCATCAGCATCATGACGAAATCGGCGCCTTTGACCGCCTCGGAGACTTCCTTGACGTTCAATCCAGCCTTTTTCGCCTTGTCCCAGGAGGCCCCACCCTTGCGGAGGGCAACGGTGACTTTCACGCCCGAGTCATGGAGGTTCAGGGAATGGGCATGCCCTTGCGAGCCGTAGCCCACGATCGCGACCTTCTTGCCCTTGACGAGGGACAGGTCCGCGTCCTTGTCGTAATAGACTTTCATGCGTGTTTCCTTTTGGTTTTGTTCTCGGCTCAAACCTTCAAGACCCTTTCGCCGCGCCCGATGCCCGAGGCGCCGGTCCGCACCGTCTCAAGAATAGCGCTCCGCTCAAGTGCCTGAATGAAAGCGTCGAGTTTGGCTCCGGTGCCGGTGAGCTCGATGGTATAGGTATTCTCGGTGACATCGATGATACGGCCTCGGAAAATATCGGCCATGCGTTTCATCTCCTCGCGATCCTTGCCCATCGCCCGGACTTTGATCAGCATCAACTCGCGCTCGATGTGCGCTGCTTCCGACAGGTCGACTACCTTGACGACCTCGACAAGCTTGTTCAACTGCTTCGTGATCTGTTCGACGACGTCGTCTGAGCCGGTCGTCACGATGGTCATGCGCGAAAGCGAGGCATCTTCCGTCGGCGCGACCGTGAGTGTTTCGATGTTGTAGCCTCGCGCCGAGAACAGCCCTGCCACCCTAGAAAGAGCGCCCGGCTCGTTCTCGAGCATGATGGAAATGATGTGTCGCATTGTCCCCTCGCTAAAGGCCCGGCCCTCGGCGCATTCCGCACCGCTGTGACGCGGCGCTCGTGGCGCCGCCGGACCAAGCTCTCTTCAGCCAACGTTGATCGAACCCGATTGTGCGTCGTCGGGCTTACAGCTCCTCGGCAAGAATCATTTCGGTGAGACCCTTGCCGCCCTGGACCATCGGATATACGTTCTCGGTCTGGTCGGTGATGAAGTCCAGGAACACAAGATCGCTCTTGCGTTTGAACGCCTCCTTCAGCGCCGGCTCGACATCGCGAGGTTCCTCCACCTTCACACCGATGTGGCCATAGCTCTCGGCGAGCTTGACGAAGTCGGGTAGCGCGTCCATATACGACTCGGAGTAGCGGTTGCCGTGGAAGAACTGTTGCCACTGGCGCACCATCCCCATGTACTTGTTGTTCAAGTTGATGATCTTGATTGGAAGCCGGTACTGCTTGCAGGTCGAAAGCTCCTGGATGCACATCTGGATGCTCGCCTCGCCTGTGACGCAAGCCACCGTCGCGCCGGGATTGGCGAATTGCGCCCCCATCGCGGCAGGCAGGCCGAAGCCCATGGTGCCCAGGCCCCCGGAGTTGATCCAGCGCCGCGGTTCGTTGAATTTGTAGAATTGCGCCGCCCACATCTGGTGCTGGCCGACATCGGACGTGATAACTGCCTCGCCTTTGGTGACCTCGTAGAGCCTCTCGAGCACGAACTGCGGCTTGATGATCTTGCTTTTCTTGTCGTATTTCAGGCAGTCCTTCGATTTCCACAGACCGATCTGCGACCACCAGAGGCTGAGCGCCATCTGGTCCGGTTTGTAGTTGACCGCCTCGAGTTGTCGCGTCAATTCTTCCAGGACGTCGGACACATTACCGACGATAGGGACGTCGACCTTCACGCGCTTGGAGATCGAAGACGGATCGATGTCGATGTGGATGATCTTGCGCTGCACTTGGGCGAAGTCGGCAGGATTGCCTATGACCCGGTCATCGAAGCGCGCGCCCACGGCAAGCAGCACATCGCAGTTCTGCATCGCCATGTTCGCTTCGTAGGTGCCGTGCATTCCGAGCATGCCGAGGAACTGCGGATCGGTCGCGGGATAGCCCCCGAGGCCCATGAGCGTATTGGTGCACGGGAATCCGAGCATCTTCACCAGTTTGATCAGCTGCTTCGAGGCCCCCGACAGGATGACGCCCCCGCCCGTATAGACCATGGGACGCTTGGCCTCGGCGAGCAACTGCACCGCTTTCTTGATCTGACCCGGATGCCCCTTCACCACCGGGTTGTAGGAACGCATCGTCACCGTCTCGGGGTACTCGAAAGGACATTTAGCCGAGGTGACGTCCTTGGGAATATCCACGAGCACCGGGCCGGGCCGTCCGGTCTTCGCGAGATAGAACGCCTTCTTGATCGTGATGGCGAGATCCTTCACGTCTTTCACGAGGAAATTGTGTTTCACGCAAGGTCGCGTGATGCCCACGGTGTCGCACTCCTGGAATGCGTCCAGGCCGATCGCGTGGGTGGGCACCTGTCCCGTGATGATCACCATCGGGATCGAGTCCATGTACGCAGTGGCGATTCCGGTCACCGCGTTGGTGACACCAGGCCCCGAGGTCACCAGCGCAACGCCGATTTTGTCGCTGGAACGCGAGTACCCGTCCGCAGCATGCGTCGCACCCTGCTCGTGACGCACCAGGATGTGCTTGACCTTGTCCTGTTTGAACAGCTCGTCATAAATGAACAGGACCGCGCCGCCGGGATATCCGAAAACGTACTCGACCCCCTCCGCCTGGAGGCATTTCACCACGATCTCCGCGCCGGTCAATTCCATTCCAATCCGCCCAACCTAGTTCGAGAGAGCTTTAGAGCCTAATTGCTGAGGCCTGATTGGTCAAGTTTTCCTGTCTCGCAGGCTGCAGTGGATCCGTCCTTTTGATACCATCGACCACTACGCGGCAGTCCCCTCGGCCGACGAAAAGGACGCGCTTCTGGCCTCCCGAAACGAACTTTCCGAGTTTCTCGCGAGCGTTGAGCGTCGCGCGTACAAGCAGGCGCTGTTCGCCGTTCGTGACACCGAGAACGCCCTCGACATCGTGCAGGACACGATGTTCAAGCTTTCGGAAAAGTACGGAACAAAGCCGCCGGAGGAACTGCCGATGCTGTTCCAGCGCATCCTCCAGAACACCATTCGCGATTTCTACCGCAGGCAGAAGGTCCGGTCCCTGTGGGTCACCCTGTTTTCTGCGCTCTCCCCGGGGCGGGAGGACGACGATACCGACCCGCTTGAGACCCTGGAGAGCGCGGATACCGCCAAGTCCAGGGAGGGTCCGGCAGATCGCCTGGAGCAGACTCAACTGATTGAAATGATTGAGAAAGAGTTACATCGACTACCACCACGTCAACGGCAGGCGTTTTTGCTGCGTTATTGGGAAGAGTTGGACGTCGCCGAGACCGCGGCCGTCATGGGCTGCTCTCAAGGCAGCGTCAAAACCCATTGCTCCCGTGCAGCACACGCTTTGGCAGCCGCCTTAAGAGCAAGAGGGATTGAGTTATGAACGAACAGCAGATCGCATACCGAATCAAGCAGCTTCTCAACCGGGGGCTCGACCTGGACGCCGGTAAGCTCGCCCGCCTGAAAGAGTCGCGGGAGCGAGCCTTGGCGCGCCAGCGCATCGAGTCGCGCGTACCCGTATTGGCCTGGGCCGACAACGTGGTCGGCAGATGGGGTGGCCCGGTTTCGCTCATTCCGCGTATGCTGCTGCCGACGGCCGTACTGATTCTGGGCCTGATCGCGATCAACCAATGGCGGGATTCCCAGCTGGCTGCTGAGATCGAGGAAATCGACGCCGCCGTTTTGACCAGCGACCTGCCGCTGGACGCATATTTGGATAAGGGATTCGATGCATGGCTAAAGCGCTCTTCGCACTAGCACTTTGGCTCTGTACCTCGCTCTCCGTCCTCGCCGCCTCACCGCCGAAAAAACCCCCGACCTGGGGCGAACTGACGATCGAGCAGCAGCAGATCCTATCGCCACTTGCGACCGACTGGGGAAATCTCGAGCCGGAGCGCAAGCGCAAGTGGCTGGGGATTGCCAAGCGCTACCCGAAAATGAAGCCCGACGAGCAGGCGCGGGTGCAGCGGCGCATGCAGGCCTGGGCCAAGCTCACCCCCAAGGAGCGTCAAGCCGCCCGCGAACGCTACAAAAAAATGGAGAAATTGCCGCCGGACAGGAAGCAGGGGTTGAAACAGCAATGGGAAGAATACAACCGCCTGCCGGAAGAGGAACGGAGTAAGCTCGGGAGCAGTCCGCGCAAACCGCCTGCGGCGGCATCCAAGGCCAGACCCCCGACGGACGCGGCCGTGCCACCCGCCTCACCCGCGATCGCGCCGGCCCCGGCACCCAGCCAATAGTCGTCCATGAATCCGGCCCCACGGACCCTGCCCGATCCGCGATCGCCTGGGGTGGGGCGGCGTCTGATGTCGATGCTCTACGAGGCGCTGGTCGTCCTCGCGATCCTGCTATTCGCCGGCCTGGTATTCCTTGCCGTATCGAGCGGCCGACTCTCGGGCAGCATGCGCCACGTCTTTCAGTTGTACCTTTTCCTGGTCCTGGGGATTTACTTTGTAGCGTGCTGGAGTCGCGGAGGCCGGACCCTGCCTATGCAGACCTGGAAGATGCGGGTGGTCCGCGGCGACGACCTGCCCCCCGGAGTGGGCCAAGCGGTGCTGCGTTACGCTCTTGCGTGGCCTTCATTGCTGCTGTTCGGCGTCGGTTTTTTTTGGGCGTTTTTTGATCGCGACCGGCAGTTTCTCCACGACCGGTTGGCCGGCACTCGAATCGTCATTCATGGCGACACTACAGCTGGAGTCTAAGGGCCGGTTCAAAACATCCTTCAAACAATTGCTTTGCCCTGAAGCCGCCCCTCTATCTTCTCTCGACCCACCACATCATCAGAGCCGCCGCGCCCAGAAAAACCGCGCTCGGCAGCGCAGCACTGATGAAGGGTTGCCAATTTTGGAGCAATCCAAGATGTGAAAAGAGGCCGTTCATCATGTGGAAAAAGACTCCCAGCATTATCCCGGAGAACACTTTCACCCCCACACCGCCGACCCGGACGTGGACATAGGCGAAAGGCAAGGCCAGCGCCATCATGACCAACGAGGCAAGCGGATAAACGAGCTTCTTCCACATGGCGATTTCGTAACGCTCGGTCTTTTGCCGGTTCTCGGACAAATGCCGGGAATACTGGTACAGGTTCCATGCCGACATCCGTTCCGGCACGACGAACAATACGGCGAGAATGTCCGGTGTGAGAACCGAACTCCAATCCATCTCCACGAGGCGCTGTACGTTGCTTCCGCTCGACGTAAAGCCGGTAAGGACGATCTCGCTCAGGCGCCAGATATTCTTGCCGAGGTACTTCCCTCGCTTCGCGAAACTGATCGACTTGAGGTGGTATTCATCGTCGAACTCGAATACCCTGATATCCGAAAGGCTGGTGTCGGGCTGGACTTCGCGAACATTGACGAAGCGCCGGTCGTCCTTCACCCACAGCCCCGTGTGGAACTCGCTCGCAACGATGCTGCTGGTCATCGCAAGCTTGAGCTGCTTTGCGGCGCGCTCCGAAACCGGGGCGATCAATTCACCGAAGACGATGGTGGCGACCACAAAGACGATGCCGATTCGAAACAGGGTGCTGGTCGCGCGCCAGGGTGAGAGGCCCGAACCGCGCATCACCGTATATTCCGAATTGGCGGCGAGATGTGAAAGGGCGTAAAGGGTTCCGATCAACACCGCGACCGGAAAAAGCTCATACACATGGCTCGGCACTGACAGCGCAACGAAGGCGAGCGCGTGCTGCAACCGGTACTCGCCTCTGCCAAGATCGGTCAGTTCGTTGATCAAATCGAAAAACGCAAACAGGGCGAGAAAGGCGAGAAACACGAAGAGCGTCGCTCCGTAGATTTCCCGTGCCAGATAGGTACGCAGCGTATCCAATTCAGCGTCTCCAGAACATCCAGCTCCCCCGGAGCCTTCGGTAGAACAGCAGCACCAGAACGCCCAGCATCCCTGCGTGCACCACCCACCAACCCGTATTGAAGCCGAACCTGCCCTGGGAGACCCAAGCTTGAACAATGCTAAGCAGGTTTGCGTACACCATGTAAGTGAAGAGCGCAAAGAACAGGTTGACCGAGCGGCTCGCCCTCGGGTTGACAAAGGACAGGGGAATCGCGAGGAATGCGAGGATCAATGCAGAGATCGGCAAGCCGACACGCCACAGCAGTTCGGCCAGATGGGAATTGCTTCTTACCTGAAGCAAGGCGAACGTGGACATCGCCTTGGTGGAGGCTTCCTCGGCCTGTATCCCTCGCGTTTCGATTTTCATCGCATAGCGCTGAAAATCCATCACTTTGAAATCGAGATCACCGGGGATACCTTCATAGCGGCGCCCGTCGAGAAGAACGACGAAGCGGTCGCCGTTTTCCGCCGACTCCCGATATCCCCGCCGGCTGACGGTGATGCCCAGGCTGCCCTCCCGCATCTGCGCAATGAACACGTTTTGCACGTTGGTTTGATCGCCGGCGATCTCCTCGACGAAAAACACCCGGTCTGCGCTGCCTGCTTCGCGGAAAACGCCCGGGGCGACTCGCGAAACGTCGTCTCGCAGATTCATCTGGCGCCGGTATTCCTCGGCCTTGCCGATCGCCCACGGCGACAGGAACAGAGACAGCACCGCCACGAGCGCGACAAGCGGCGAGGCAAACAGCAGCACCGGTCGAACCCATGCGAGGAGCGAAAGGCCCGAGCCGAACCAAATGACCATCTCCGATTCGCGGTAGCTCCGCGAGAGCGTCATGAGCACCGTGATGAAAAGCGTCAAGGACAGCAGCACCGGTAGGTAGTTGAGGGCGGCAAACGCGAGCAGCGCGACCACGCCCTCCGAAAGGACTTTTCCGATCGCCGCCTGCCCGAGCAGCCGGATGAGCTGCGTCGTCAAAGTTATGGCAAACAGCGTCGCGAAAACCGCGAGCGCGAGATTGCCGAATTCACGCAGCAGTGCGCGCTGAAAAATCACTTTGTGAACCGATCGAAGTCATAGAAGCAGGTCGGATCGTGAACCGAAAACGCCACGTTGCTTTGACTTCGGCGAAGCAAACCGGAGATAATCCTTGAACGTTCCCCGAATCGAGGTCGAATGGAATTTAGCACAAAATTCGCTATACCGGAAAAGCAGCCGGCCGCGTGCGTCGCGGTGGGCGTTTTCGAATCGCGCAGGCTGACGGGCGCGGCGGATGCGCTGGACAAAGCCGCGCACGGTCAGATCCGTGAGTTTCTCCGGTCCGGAGACATGGACGGAAAGGCCGGGAGCACGCGATTGCTGTATCGCGTGCGGGGCGTTGCCGCGGAGCGGGTGCTGCTGGTGGGTCTGGGGCACGAGAAGGAATTCGGGGAAAAGCAGTATCGCGACTGCGCTCGTGCGGCCATTGCCGCCATCCAGGAGACCGGGGCGCGCGACGCCTGCCTATATCTCGCTGAGCTGCAGGTCCCCGGCCGTGATGCCGCGTGGAAGGCGCGTCAGCTCGTGTTGGCGGCAGGCGACGTCGCCTACCGGTTCGATCGAATGAAGAGCAAGAAAGTGGCGGCGAAGTCGCTGGCCCATGTCTGTGTTTCAGCCGCCCCCAAGCGCGATGCCGCCGCATTGGAGCGCGGGGTGCGTGAAGGGCGGGCGATCACCGCCGGCATGGCGTTCACGCGCGATCTGGGCAATCTCCCCGCAAACGTGTGCACGCCGACCTTTTTGGCCGAGGCCGCGGTAAAGCTCGGGCGAGAATGGAAGCTCGCAGTTGAAGTGCTCGAGCGAAAGGACATGGACAAGCTCGGCATGGGTTCGCTGCTTTCGGTAACGAAGGGATCGCATCAACCACCCAAGTTCGTGATCCTCCAGTACTCCGGCGCGGGAAAAAAGGATCGTCCCGTGGTGCTCGTAGGCAAGGGCATCACGTTCGATACCGGCGGCATTTCGCTCAAGCCCGCTGCCGAAATGGACGAGATGAAGTTCGACATGTGTGGGGCGGCGAGCGTGCTGGGTACCTTGCGTGCCGTGGCGGAACTTGGGCTGAAGCTGAATGTAATCGGACTTGTCCCGACCTGCGAAAACATGCCCGGAGGGGCCGCTACCAAACCCGGTGATATTGTTACGAGCATGTCGGGCCAGACCGTCGAGGTGCTCAATACGGATGCGGAGGGACGCCTCATCCTCGCCGACGCGCTGAGTTATGCCGAGCGCTTCGAGCCTCAGGCCGTGGTGGACATTGCCACGCTCACGGGCGCTTGCATCGTTGCCTTGGGCCACGTTTGCTCGGGATTGTTCGCGAACGAGGACGGCCTCGCGCGAGAGCTGCAGGCTGCGGGTACGGAATCGTGGGACCGAGTCTGGCGGCTGCCCTTGTGGGAGGAATATCAGGAACAGCTCAAGAGCAACTTTGCCGATTTTGCAAATATCGGTGGGCGCGCGGGTGGCGCCGTCACGGCAGCCTGCTTCCTATCGAGATTCACGCGCAAGTATGAGTGGGCCCACCTCGACATCGCCGGAACGGCGTGGAAATCGGGCAAGGAGAAAGGGGCCACCGGCAGGCCGGTGCCTCTGCTTACGACCTTTCTCATCGAGCGGGCGGGAAAATGAGAATTCAGGATCCGGGGAACCCTTGAACACCGCGACCAACCTCCAGAATCCTCTCCGGAGTCTCCCTTCATGACCCGGATCGACTTCTACTCCAACGCCGAACCCAAGCTGCAGGTCGCCTGCCAGTTCGTCACTAAAGCCGCTAAGCAACAGTTGAGCGTTGTCATTTATGCCCCCGACGAAAGGATCGCGCGCGAGTTCGACAGGCTATGGACCGATCAAGCGGTCGGATTCGTTCCTCATCGCGTGGCGCAGCACGCCCTCTCTTCCGAGACCTCCATCGTGGTCGCGCGTGAGGGCGCGGATATGGTCCGCTATCAGGTCATTCTCAATCTCCATGACGATTCGCCGCCGTCCTTCAGCCGGTTTGAGCGGCTGGTCGAGCTCGTCGCCGCGGACGACGAAGATCGCCGGCTCGCTCGGGATCGCTTCCGCTTCTATCGGGACCGCGGCTACGAAATCAAGCATCACGATCTCTCCAAGTCGAGCCTATGAGCGATCCCGACGACATTCTTGGAAAAGCGGACGCGTTTCTAAAGCGCTACCATCCTTCCAGCGCATCGGGTCGAGACGATGTTCCGGTTCTCACGGAGGTTATCGCCGAGGCGCCGGCGGCCCCCGCTCAGCCCCCGGATGCACCCGCTCAAGGCGGCCCGGCCAGGACCGAGATGCTCGATCTGGAACGAAGACTGAAGCAAAGCATTCTTGACGCAATCAGCCTGCACCTCACAAAGTCCGTCGAAGATAAGTTGCGGACGCGGCTCGACGCCCACCTGCAGCATGCACTGACCACGCTGAATACCCAAGTGAAAGCCGACATCGAGCCGCTGATTCGCGAGGCGGTAGCCCGCGCGGTCGAAGCCGAAATCAAGCGTGTGCGCGGACCGTCGCGAGGCGCCTGACGTTATAATCCGGCGGAGCGCGTCGAAATCGGGCTCCTGCGGGAGTACCGCTCGGCGCGCTTCCTCTTTTGAACTCAGCTCACATGGAACTCGCCAAGAGCTTTGACCCGCACGAGGTCGAGCGGCGCTGGTATTCCCTTTGGGAATCGCGCGGCTATTTCGCGCACGGCAAGGACGCCTCTGCCCCGCCCTATTGCATCCAGTTGCCGCCGCCGAACGTGACCGGCACGCTGCACATGGGGCACGCCTTCCAGCAGACGCTCATGGACGCGCTGGTCCGCTATCACCGCATGCGCGGCTTTAATACCAATTGGGTGGTCGGCACGGATCACGCCGGTATTGCCACGCAGATCGTGGTCGAGCGCCAGCTCGAGTCGGAAGGCAAGACCCGGCACGATTTCGGGCGCGAGGAGTTCGTGAAGCGCGTATGGGAGTGGAAGCAGGAATCCGGTTCGACGATCACGCGCCAGATGCGGCGCCTCGGCGCGTCGGCCAATTGGACCTTTGCCGACACCGACGGACAGAAGGCCGGCTACTTCACCATGGACGCGCGCATGTCGCGCGCCGTGATCGAAGTATTCGTACGGCTTCATGAACAGGGCCTGATCTACCGAGGCACGCGCCTGGTCAACTGGGATCCCGTGCTCGGCACCGCCGTGTCCGACCTGGAAGTGGACAGCGAGGAGGAAGACGGAAAGATCTGGGAGATCCGCTATCCGTTCGAGGATGGCAGCGGCTCAGTGGTGGTCGCCACTACGCGCCCGGAAACGATGCTCGGCGACGTTGCTGTTGCGGTGAATCCGAAGGACGAACGCTATACAAAGCTGGTCGGCAAGCCCGTAAGGCTGCCACTCACCGGCCGCGCGATTCCGGTGATCGCCGATGACTACGTCGATCCGGAATTCGGCACGGGATGCGTCAAAATCACGCCCGCGCACGATTTCAACGATTACGCGGTCGGACAGCGCCACACACTGCCGCAGATCAACGTGATGACACTCGGTGCGAAAATGAACGAAAACGTGCCGGACGTCTATCGTGGCCTGGACAGATTCGAGGCGCGTCGGCGGGTCATCGCCGATCTCAAATCGCAGGACCTGCTGGTTTCGGAGAAGCCCTACAAACTGCGCGTGCCACGTTCGGGCCGCACCGGCGTGATCGTCGAACCGATGCTGACCGACCAGTGGTTCGTGAAGATGGACGGTTTTGCAAAACAAGGCCTCCGCGCGGTCGCAAGCGGTGACGTAAAGTTCTACCCTGAGCACTGGACCACCTGGTACAACCAGTGGTTGGAAAAAATTCAGGACTGGTGCATTTCTCGCCAGCTTTGGTGGGGACACCAGATCCCAGCGTGGTACGACGACCGGGGCAAAATCTACGTTGCTCGCAACGAAGACGAAGCCAAGAAGCAAGCTGAAGCAAACGGCTATCGAGGCACGCTCAAGCGCGACGTGGACGTGCTCGACACCTGGTTCTCCTCGGCACTCGTGCCCTTCACCTCGCTCGGCTGGCCGGAGAAAACAAAGGACCTGGAGACCTTCCTCCCCTCCTCCGTGCTCGTCACCGGCTTCGACATCATTTTCTTCTGGGTCGCCCGGATGATCATGATGACATTACATTTCACCGGCAAGGTACCGTTCCAGCATGTGTACATCAACGCCATCGTGCGCGATGCCGAGGGCGACAAGATGTCCAAGTCCAAGGGCAACACGCTCGACCCGCTCGACCTCATTGACGGTATCTCGCTCGATGCTCTGATCGAAAAATCCACCGTGGGTCTTTTGCGCGGAGAGCACAAGGCGAAGATCGAGAAATACGTCCGCGCGCACTACCCGACCGGCATCCCTTCCTTCGGCGCCGACGCTTTGCGCTTCACATTCGCGTCACTCGCGACATTTACGCAGACTCTCAATTTCGACCTCAACCGCTGCGAGGGCTATCGCAACTTCAGTAACAAATTGTGGAACGCGACGCGCTTTGTGCTGATGAACACCGAAGGTAAAGACTGTGGACTCGACGAGAAAGCCTCGGTCGCACTATCTGCGTGGGACCGGTGGATCATTAGCACGCTCCAACGCACCGAGAAGGAAGTCGAGGCCGGGTTCGCCGAATACCGGTTCGACAATGTCGCAAGCGCAATCTACCGTTTCGTATGGGACGAATACTGCGATTGGTATGTTGAGTTGGCGAAAAAGCAACTGCAATCCCAGGACGATAAGGTGCTACGCGGCACACGCCGGACGCTGATGCGGATACTGGAAGCGGCACTGCGACTTGCTCATCCGATCATTCCGTTCATCACCGAGGAGTTGTGGCAGAAGGTCGCACCTCTTGCTGGCAAAACGGGCGAGACCATAATGCTCGCGTCCTACCCAAGGTGCCAGCCCGAAAAGATCGATGAGGCAGCTGAGCGCGAGATTGCTGCAGCTAAGGACGTCGTTAACGCAGGACGAAATCTGCGTAGCGATCTCACCACTCAGTCCCAGTATAGTGTTTCCTCCTCGTTTTCAATTACGGGCAATCCGGGTCCCGCAACAACCAGCGCATTTTCTGCCCTGATACGCCAATCCGATCTGAAGATAGTTGAATCCCTCCCCGATTCGGGGTCACCAGTAGCGGTATTTGGACAATATCGCCTAATGTTGCATGTGGAAATAGATCCAGTCGCCGAGCGCGCCCGTTTGCAAAAGGAGATCTTGCGTAAAGAGGGCGAGATCGCCAACGCCTCCGCCAAGCTCTCCAACCCGAAGTTCGTCGAGCGTGCCCGGCCGGCGGTCGTCGCCCAGGAAAAGGAGCGCCTCGCAAACTCCAGCGCAACGCTCGAGAAGCTGAAGACCCAGCTCGACCAGCTCAAACCCTGAGTTCTTCCAGTCCGACGCTTTCGTGAAACCCGCGCTGCGAGCGTTCCGCTCCAAGAGTTTCCGTGTTTTTTACGTCGGCCAGGGCCTGTCGCTGCTGGGGAACTGGATACAGACCGTTGCGATGAGCTGGTTGGTGTACCGGGTCACAGGCTCGGCGCTCCTGCTCGGTGTGACTGCGGGGGCGCAGCAGCTGCCCATATTGTTCCTGGCCCCGGTGGCGGGTGTGTGGGCTGACCGGGTGAATCGCCGGCGCCTGCTGATGCTGATTCAATCGCTCGCGTTCGTGCAGGCGCTCGCGCTGGCGCTGCTGACGTTCGCGGGCGCGATTCGCGTTCCAGAGTTGATCGCGCTCGCTCTCTTTCTCGGCATCATCACTGCCTTCGAGACGCCGACCCGCCAGGCATTCCTGCTGGAGCTGATAGACCACAGAGAGGACCTGCCCAACGCCATCGCCCTGCAATCGAGGCTGTTCCAGTCGACGCGCTTCGTCGGACCCTCGGTCGCGGGCCTGATGCTTGCCGCCGTCGGCGAGGCGTGGTGCTTTGTCGTCAACGCTCTTTGTTATCTGGCCATCATTGTGACCTACCGGATCATCAAGGCGAGACCGCGGGAGATCCCCGATACGGGAGTCGCGTGGTGGCGCCAACTCGCGTCCGGATTTTCGTATGCCTTCGGCTTCACCGGGACGCGGCGTCTTTTGCTGCTCCTCATGGCAGTGGGGGTTTTCACTGCACCTTGGTCTTCCTTGATGCCGATCTTCGCCGCCGAGACCTTCGGCGGCGATTCGAAGACTTTTGGTTTCCTCATCGGCGCGGTCGGCCTGGGCGCGATCACTGGAACATTCGCTCTTGCAGCACGCAGCTCGGTGCGTGGACTGGGCCGGGTAATCGCGTCAACGACGGTGGTGGCGGGTTTCGCCTTGGTCGGATTTTCGCAGTCCGGGATGCTGTGGCTATCGCTGATATTCCTCGCGGTCTTCGGCGCCGGGCTTGTCGTTACCGCGGCCTCCATCAACACGATTCTGCAGACCGTCGCGGAGGAAGACCGGCGCGCGAGGATCATCAGCCTGTATGTCATGTGTTTCCTGGGGTTCGCGCCGATCGGCAACTTTACCGCAGGTGCGCTAGCGGAAGAGATCGGGGCCCACTGGACCTTGCTCGGGTGCGGTCTAATCGTGGTCCTGGCCGGAAGCACGTTCGCCCTAGGCCTGAAAAGTTGGGCGCGAGCCGTGAGACCCGTCTACCTCAAGCAGGGGATCATCCGGGAGCAGGAGAAGCAGAAGACCTGAGTTGCAGCACTTTGGCGGCGTACACCGCCCCGCCCGACATCAACGCAGTCCGGCGCTCACCTTTTTTTCATGAAAAATGTAAACACCTTGTCCGTTTCGGCGTGCGAGAGCAATTGGTTGCCCGTCTGCTTCGCAAAAGCCTGGAAGTCCTTTACCGAACCCGGGTCCGTGGCAAGGACCCGCAGCACCTGTCCGCTCGTCAGCTCCGCCAACGCCTTCTTGGCACGCAGAATGGGCAAGGGACAATTAAGGCCACGCACGTCCAGATCCTTGTCGAAGCTCGTCATCGTCGCACAATCAGACTCGAAGGCCGGAAACTATATACCAAACCGAATCCGTGATGAAGCAGCCATATTGGCGCACCCATGCGTGACCGGAGGCTGCTTCCGCCCACTAAGTTGCCTAAACGGTTTGCGGTACTTAAACTGAGGCGCCGATAGGAGGCACCTCTACAACAGGATCGAGCCTTGGCCAAGGAAATGGAAGGACCACCCCCTGACTCGAAATGGCTGGTGTACGTCGCCAGTCTTCCCATGGATGATCCCGCGGCGCGGATGCGGATGTTGCGCACGCTCGAATCGATGGGATGCGCGGTGCTGCGCGAGGGCGTCTACCTGCTACCGGACAACCCGGTCAACCGGCAGGGGCTGCAGCGCCTGTCCGAACATATGAACCGCATCAGCGCCTCGGCGCATGTTCTTCAGGTCACCAATTTCGACGCTCAGCAGGGACAAATATTCCTGTCGCTTTTTGACCGGGCAGGGAAATATGAGGAGCTGATCAAGACCGTCGAGAGCCTGCGCGCCGGCTTCGGTATTTCAGAACCCAGTGCAATTGCTCGCGTCCTCAACAAGCAGCGCCGCGAGTTCGAAGCGATCAGTGCTCTTGATTTCTTCGATTCGCCCGTAAAAGGGCGGGCCGCACAGGTGCTGTCCGACACCGAGGAAGAGGTGCGGAAAAGGATGTTTCCCGACATCCCGCAGGCCGGCCGCCTCACGCAGACGGGGCGCTACTACTTCAAGCGCCATTGGGCGTCCCGCAAGCCCCTTTTGGCCGATCGTCTCGCGTCGGGTTGGCTGATAAGGCGTTTCATCGACCCGGAGGCGACCTTGATGTGGCTGGGTAAGGCCCAAGCATGCCCTCCGACCGCGATCGGCTTCGGTTTCGAAGGCGCGACCTTTTCCAACAATAGGGACAAAGTGACATTTCAGGAATTGCTTGCGAGGTTCAGCCTGGATAAGAACGAGACACTCGTACGAATCGGGATGCTGGTGCACTACCTGGATACGGGCGGGGCACCGGTGGCGGAAGGCGCCGGAGTGGAAACCCTGCTTCAGGGGGCGCGCCGTCGCTGCAACAGCGACGAGGAGCTCTTTTCCGAAAGCGAGAAGACGTTCGACCTTCTGTACGAAGCCTACTTCGACGCGCCTGATGGGGGTCCCGCCGCCCGTTAGCGGCTTTTTTTCTCCTCAGCCTGCAAGGAGCGCAATGCACGCAAGCGGGCCTCGACCGCGGAGAGTTGGTAGAAATCACCGTCTCCGCTTTTCTGCGCGAGTTGAAGCTGCTCAATCGCAGCGGGCAGCGTGCCCTGTAAAACGTAGGTTTCAGCCAGCGCCTTGTGGTGCAAAAGGCGTTTGCCGGACGCCGCATAGGATTGGGCCTGCAGGCTGTACACGTGAGCATCCCGAGGATAGCTTTTTATCAGGTCCTCAAGCCAAGCGAGCGCCGCTTGGTGCTGTCCCAGGCCCTGCAGCGCTTCCACATAAGCGTAATGAAGCGGTCGATAGTTGGGAACGCGTAAAAGCGCGGCGCGCAGCACGTCGCGCGCCCCTGCCACGTCGCCCGCGCCGAGGCGAATACGCGCCATCAAAAGCTCGACCATGGGCTCGGTCCCGACGAGCTTTCGCACGGTTTCTACCTCGGATGCGGCGGCTGGGAAATCCCGGGCTCTCGCGAGGGCGCTGGCCAGGCCGTAACGCGCGCCAGCCTCATTGGCGTAGCGGTGATCGCGCACCAGATCGCTGAAAAAAGCGACAGCTTCGCGAGGCAGACCCTGTTCCGCGCGCAGTTTTGCGCGCGCCAGATGAAACTCGATGCTGTCGGGCTCCTGTTTGTACGCCGCTGCCTGCGCGCGATTCTGCATATCGGCAATACGCTCGCTCGTCAGCGGATGGGTGCGCAGATAGGCCGGGGCGTTATTCTCGTACAACCGCGTCGCCTTCTGCATGCGCTCAAAGAACGTTCCCATTCCGCCGACATCGAACCCCGCCAGCTGCAGGTACTGGAATCCGATTCGGTCGGCCTCGCGTTCGAAATCTCTGGTGTAGTTGAGCTGCGACTGGATGTTGGTCGCTCCCGCCCCTATGATGGCCGCCTGGGCCAAATCGGGATTGGACCGGGCGGCCAGCAAACCCACAATTACCGCCGCGAGGATCGGAATCGACAACTGTTCCTGCTTGCCGATCAGGCGAGCCAGGTGATGCTGGGTTACGTGGGCTACCTCGTGCGCCAGGACTCCAGCGAGCTCGGACTCCGTCTGCGCGGCGAGCAAAAGCCCGGTATTCACCCCGACGAAACCCCCGGGCATCGCAAAAGCGTTGATGGTGTTGTCTCGCATCAGGAAAAACTCGAAGCCCTGACGTGCCTCGGGGCTCGCAGCCACGATGCGCCGCCCGATCTCGTTCACGTACTCGGTGAGCTCCGGATCGTCGAGAAAGGCCGGGTCCCGCGAGCGGATTTCTTGCATCGCCTGCTCCCCGAGCTTGCGCTCCAGGTAAGGCGATAGCAAGGCACCAGAAGCGTCACCCAATTCCGGAAGGGTCTGTGCCTGTACTTGCGGGACAAGCAAGGCAAGACCCAGGCAGAATGCAGCAATTCTCATGGATAATATGATACCGCCGTCCGGCTTCGGTTCCCGAGATGTATCGGCCTGGCCAACTTATCCGAATCCCCGTCGGCGCGGCGAATAGCGAAAGTTGGGCCGATGGATACGATGAACGCGTCTGTGCGCACCTCGCTTAAGGCGGAAAAATGAACCGTTCAAAAAAACTGAGTCATTTCGATAGCTCCGGGCAGGCGCATATGGTCAACGTCGCGGACAAGCCGGAAACGCATCGTATCGCACGTGCCGACGGCACCATCCGCATGGCTCCCAGGACATTGAAGCTTATTCTCGCCGGGGGAGCCAAGAAAGGCGACGTCCTCGGGGTGGCGCGGGTCGCGGCAATCCAGGCCGCCAAACGAACCGGCGATCTGATTCCTTTGTGCCATCCCCTGGGGCTCACCCGCGTCTCAGCGGAGTTCATCCCGGAAAAGCGCAGGTCGGCCATACGAATCGTGGTCACCGCCGAGACTATCGGTCGCACAGGAGTGGAGATGGAGGCGCTCGCCGCGGTCAGCGTGGGACTGCTCACGATCTACGACATGTGCA
>DATHHS010000008.1:0-15306 GCA_035317085.1 Burkholderiales bacterium | reverse complement strand
CGGCCGCGCGTCGAGTTGCGCTTCGATGTCGTCGAAGCGCAGGATGCGGTTGACCTCGGCGACATAAAGCGCGCCGTCCCTCACCGCTACGCCGTTCGGCATAGTGAGGCCCGAGGCGATGGTGATGACCTGCGTCGCCTTTGCGTCGCGATAACGCACGGCGTACACGCGGTCGGCGCGCGTGCCGACGAAGAGCACGTTGTTTTTGCCGAGCGCCAGCGAACGCGCTTCGGGAATGTCGCCGGCGAAGACGCTGATCTCGAAACCGGGCGGAAGCTTGATGCGTTCGAGCGGCAGGCTCTGGGTGCGCGCGTGCTGCGTGATGGCGAGCGCGAGGAGCGCGACGCAGCCGCGCAGCGCTTGAAGCGATGGCGCGAAGGTTTTCCTGCCGGGCATTCCTAGTGACTGCTGGCCGTATGGTTTGCGATGATCGCCGCGACCACGCCGGTCAAAACCACGGCGCCCAGCTTTTCAGCCGTGCTGGGAGCGGACGTGACGGGTTGAGCGCCCTGGGCCGCGCCACCGGCCTGCGCCGCGGCATGGCCCGTTATCGCCGCAAGAAAAACCGCCCCGATGATTCTCTTCATTCGCAGCCTCGCTTTCCGGTTACCCGTGCAGCGGCCATTGTACCCTCGCCGCCGCTGATTTCCGTCGTCGTGTGCGCTACCGCACCGATTAAACGCTCTCCTGAGTTCAATCTGTAGGTGGCAAATAAACCGATCGCCGGAGTGTCCGGCGACGCCCTCAAGGAGGCAACCCAGCATGACGAAGGTCACCGAGGATGACATCCGCTCGAATGGAAACTCCGGATGGCATCCTGACATGATCGGTTCGCCAAAAGTAGAAATCGGAATACTCGTCGCCCTGGCTCTGCTGGGTGTCAGTATTTTTGCAGCCTGTTCAGGCGGCGACAGCGACGGCGTTACCGCTGCGAACCACTCATTCGTGGCGACATCGGCTGACGTTCTCACCTACAACAATGACAATATCCGCTCGGGTCAGAACTTGCAGGAAACGGCCCTCACGCCCGGCAATGTCAGGGCCGCGACGTTCGGGAAACTCTTTTCATTTCCCGTGGACGGCGCCGTCTACGCACGACCGCTCTACGTGGCGAATGTGCCTGTCGCCGGCCAGCTCCACAATGTCGTATTCGTCGCCACCGAGCACAACAGCGTCTATGCCTTCGACGCCGACAACAGGACCAGCGCTCCGCTCTGGCACAGAAGCTTCATCAATCCCGCGGGTGGCATCACCACCGTGCCGAGCAACGACACTCACTGCTCCGATATAAATCCGGAAATCGGAATTACGAGCACCCCGGTCATCGATCCTGCCACGGGCATCCTCTACGTGGTGGCGATGACTAAAGAAAACCTCGCCTATGCGCACCGCATTCACGCGCTCGATATCACTACCGGAAATGACGTGCTCGGAACAGGACCGAAAATCCAGACCTTCGTCCCCGGTACGGCTGCGCCCAATGACGGCAAGGGTCATCTTGTTTTCAGCTCTCTTCTGGAAAACCAGCGTGCGGCATTGTTGCTGAACAACAATGCCCTCTATATCTCCTTTGGCTCGTTTTGCGACGCCGGCGACTTCCACGGCTGGTTGCTGGCCTACGATTCGAGGACCCTGATTCTTGTCGGGGCTTTCAGTGCTACGCCCAATGGGACAGAGGGAGGAATCTGGCAAAGCGGCGGCGGCGCGGCGGCCGATGCCAGCGGCAATGTGTATGTCGCCACCGGGAATGGCAGCTTCGATGCGGCCTCCGGAGGCAAGAATTACGGAGACACAGTCATCAAGTTTTCGGGTGCATCACTTGCCGTATCCGACTACTTCACGCCGAATAACCAGGCCTCCCTGGAGGCCGTTAACGGAGATCTGGGTTCGGGAGGCGCGCTGCTGCTGCCGGACCAATCCGCGGGACCTCCGCATCTTTTGGTGACCGCCGGCAAGCAGGGCACCATTTACCTCGTGAACCGCGACAAAATGGGAAAGTTTCAAACGGGGAGCGACAGCCAGATCGTGCAATCCCTGCCGGGGCCGTTCGAACTGTTCGGCACTCCGGCGTACTACAAGAATACGGTCTACATCGTGGCGGCTCAGGACAGGCTGAAAGCCTACTCCTTGAGTAACGGACAACTTTCTCTCTCGAAGCAATCGACATCCGTCTTTGGCTGGCCCGGCGCAACGGCCGTCATTTCCGCCAATGGCTCGAACAATGGGGTCGTGTGGGCGCTGGAAACCAATGGATCGGGCGCGCCGGCGGTGCTCCATGCCTACTCTGCAGCGGACGTTTCGATCGAGCTTTACAATAGCAATCAAAACGCGGCGCGCGATGTCCCAGGGCCGGCGGTCAAGTTTGCCGTTCCCACGATCACCAATGGAAAAGTCTATGTGGGTTTACAGGGTCAATTGTCGGTTTTTGGATTGCTCCGCTAGCTGAACAAGCTCCGACTTGAAGCTCATCACCTGGAACATCCAGTGGTGCCGCGGCTGCGACGGCACGGTCGATCCGGCGCGCATCGGCAAGGTCGCCAGGGACATGGCCGATTTCGACGTGCTGTGCCTGCAGGAGGTCGCGCGCAACTATCCGGATCTGCCCGGGAGCGCGGGCGAGAACCAGTTCGAGATCTTCGCGAAGCTGTTTCCGGAGTACTCGGTGGTGAAGGGCGCGGCTATGAACGTGTCCGCGCCGGACGGAGACTGGCGCGAATTCGGCAACGCGATCGTCACGCGCCTTCCGGTCCTGCAAGCGTACCGCCGCCTCCTGCCCTGGCCGGCGGATGCTTCCGTGCCGAGCATGCAGCGCTCGGCCGTCGAAGTCGTGCTCGGAACGCCCTCGGGCCCCTTGCGCGTGACTACGACGCACCTCGAGTACTACTCGGCGAAGCAGCGCGCGGCGCAGGTCGAAGCCCTGCGCGATCTGCAGATCGAGGCCGCGGGTCATGCCGCCGCGCCGACGCCGGCGAAGGAGAACGGCCCGTTTCGAACGGTGCCTCGTCCCGCTTCCGGCATTCTCACCGCCGATTTCAATTTTCCGCCGGATGATCCGATGTATGCGCGCCTGCAGTCTCCTCTCGCGGCGGGGACTCCCGCCTACCGCGACGCGTGGCGCTTGCGTCATCCCGGAAAACCGCACGCGCCCACGCTGGGCGTTCACGACAAGAGACAGTGGCCGGGGCCGCCCTTCGCCTGCGATTTCATCTTCGTGACCGAGGATCTCGCCGGGCGTGTCGAGGACGTGATCGTCAACGAATCGACCGAGGCCTCCGATCACCAGCCGGTGCTGCTCGCGCTGCGCGACTAGAGTTCGCCGCTACACTGCCAGGCGGTCGCGGTATTTCGCCTCGTAGCCGGGATCGAGCGTTCCCATCCAGCGGTCCCAGAAGAGGAAATAGAAGCCGAAGTTGTGGCGTGCTTTCTCGTGGTGGGCGTTGTGCGCGACCGAGGTGTTGATCCAGCGGCCCAGCGGATGTTGCGCCCACCCGCCCGGATAGAGCTCGTAGCCCAGGTGGCCGTACACGTTGATCGCGGTCGAGATCGTGTGGAAGATCAAAAGCGCTGATGGATGCAAGGGGATGATGAAGATGATCAGCACCAGGCCGAGCGCCTGGACGACCGATTCGAGCGGGTGAAACGCGTACGCGGTCCACGGCGTGGGGTTCCTCGAGAGGTGATGCACGCCGTGGAAGATGCGGAACAGCGCCGGCGTGTGCATCAGCCGGTGCGTCCAGTAGAAGTAGGTATCGTGCGCGAGAATCACCAGCAGGATGCTGAGCCAGAAATACGCCCAGCCATATCGCGCGACGTCCAGATAGAGGAGCGTGTAGGGTGCGATGCCGTAGCCGGAGATTGCCCCGATGACCAACCCGAAGACGAGAACGGTCACCGCGGACCAGGCGAGCTCGCGGCGGATCTGAGGCCCCTGCGGCATCTCATGCTGAAGCTTGCCTTTGGGCCGTCTCGCGTACCAGGCGAGGAAGGCGATGCCGGCAAGCAGTACGTATCGGAGTCCATAGATGGCTATTGCGACCAGGAAGGGCCGCAAGAAGGAACCCTGGGGCAACAGCGCGTGAGCCAGGTCGTCCATCTTGCCCGCGTCAGAATTTGTACGCGAGGCTCGCGCTCGCGTAGTGGTTCGATCTGCGCTCCGCGAGTGGGCTGCGCGCGGCGTCGCCCTGCAAGCGCTGCGCCTCGAGATTTCCGACCACGGTCCAGCTCCGGCTGAGATCGACGCCCCAGAGCAATCCGCCGGCGATCAACAGCGGGCCGCTCCCCGCAGTATAAGAGGGCAGATTGGTGGATTGGGCGGGCGTAATGCCGTAGAACGACTGGTTCGATTTCGAATTGGCCCAGGTCTCCTGCACGTACACCGCCGCGTTCACCGGGCCGCGGCTGAAGACGCCCGCGGTGAAGCGCAGATCGGCCTGCGCGCCGCGATCGCTGTCCGCGAACTGGCGCCAGCGCGCGAGCAGGTTGATCGGAACCGGGCCGAGTTTGTGGTCCCACTCGATGTGCAGTCCGACCGAGGCGCCGGGGTTGATATCCGGGACCATGTTGTTCTTGAGGAAATTCGATTCGCGCGCGAGGCGGCCGCCCTCGTAGGCGAGCTGCGCTCCGATATGGAGCCCGCGGGAGATTTCCAGCTGGGCACCGCCCTCCAGAATGCCCTGGGTGGTGCGCGCGAACCAGGGTCCTCCGTAGTACCTCACCGTCGGAATCAGATCGGTTCGCTGCGAGGCCGAGCCGTCGTACGCGGGCCGGGTGCGCACGCCGGCGCCGATATAGTTGTCCGGGACTGCGCTCTGGGCGAGGGCCGCAAGCGGGGCGATCAGCAGGAAGACAAGCGCCGCGCATTGCGCAGGCGGGTCGCGTTTTATCTCAAGCACCGGGCGGCCGTTCATTTGCGAAAGTGTACCGCGTCCCGGCGCGGGAATGACAAGGCGAAAAAAACCGCACCCCGAAGGGCGCGGTTTCATTTCGGTCCGGAACGTTCAGCCGATCCGGATCGGCACGTAGATCTTGTTGCCTTCGCGCTGTATCAGGAGGGCGACGCTGCCACGCGATTTGTCCACGAGGCGGCGCAGCTGGTCGACGCTCTTCAGAGTTTGATTGTTGAGGGCGAGGATGACATCGCCCGGCTGAACGCCGGCCTGCGCCGCGGCACCTTCGACTTCCTCGACCAGCAGGCCGCCTTCAGATTCGATCTGTTTGCGCTCCTCCGGATTGAGCGGGCGCAGCGACAGGCCGAGCTTGCTCGGTTTCGCCTTCGTCGTATCGCTGCTGTCCGCCCTCGCGATCTTTTCAGCCGCGGTTTCGGCGAGCGACGCGCGCAGCTCCAGGGTTTCGCCCTGGCGCCATATCCTGAGGTTCACCGCCGTTCCCGGACGGGATTCGCCGATGATGCGCGGCAGGTCGATCGAGTTTTCGATCGTGCTCCCGTCCACGGCGAGGATGATGTCGCCGGTCTTGATTCCGGCCTTTTCCGCAGGGCTTTTCGCTTCCACCGCGGCGACCAGTGCGCCCCGCGCCTTCTTCAGTCCGAAGGAGTCGGCCAGTTCCTGGCTGACGCCCTGGATGGTGACGCCGAGCCGCCCGCGGCTGACCTTGCCGAACTTCTGCAGCTCGTTCTTCACCTTCATTGCGACTTCGATGGGGACCGCGAACGACAATCCCATATAGCCGCCGGTGCGGCTGTAGATCTGGGAATTGATTCCGATCACTTCGCCGGCCATGTTGAAAAGCGGCCCGCCGGAATTGCCCGGGTTGATGGCGACGTCGGTCTGGATGAAAGGCACGTAGTTCTCATCGGGCAGCGAGCGCGATTTTGCCGAGATGATGCCGGCGGTCACGGTGTTCTCCAGGCCGAAAGGCGAGCCGATCGCCGCGACCCATTGCCCGACGCGCGCCTTCGAGGCGTCGCCGATCTTCACGGTCGGAAGGTTCTTCGAATCGATCTTCACGAGCGCGACGTCGGTGCGGCGGTCCACCCCGACCACCTTCGCCTTGAATTCGCGGTTGTCGGTGAGCTTGACCGTGACTTCGCTCGCGTCGTCGACCACGTGCGCGTTGGTCAGGATGTAGCCGTCTGCGCTCACGATGAAACCGGAGCCGACGCCTTTGCGTATCTGGTCGCCCTGGGGCATGGGAATCTGGAACCGGCGGAAAAATTCGTAGAACGGATCGCCCGGCTCGCCGGGGATCTGGGGCTGTTGCGCCTGGGTGTGCACGGGCGCGGAGGTGGTGCTGATGTTCACGACCGCCGGCCCGTACTGCTCGACCAGCACGCTGAAGTCGGGGAGCGCGGCGGCAGTGGAAGTCTGGACGGGCTGCGCCGACGGGGTCTGGGCCTGCGAGCTCGAAATGGGAGCGAGCCTGCCGCTTTCGAAGCCCAGCGCCACGGCGGCTGCGCAGGCGGCGAGTATCAGGACGAGTTTTTTCTTGGACATTGCGATCTCCTACGGTTCGGTATCGAGTCTGGAGCGAGGTAACGGACTTTGGGCAACACGGGCGGCGCGAAGTTCCTCCTGCACCACCGATCGACACATATTGTTACCAACGAGGAGCGAAGATTCAGCGGGAGCCGCTGGGTGGCGCAGTCCGGAAGCGCCGTTCGAGCAGGCGGGCGCGCGCGGGCCCCGGAGGGTCCGCGGGGGGGAAACCTATTGCTCCTTGGGAGGCTCGTCTTTCTCAGCCAGCTCGCGCACGACTTGCTCGGCGCGCGCCTTTTTCAGGATGTCGGCGCACTCCTGCGACCCGATCCGCAGCGCGAGCTCGATGGCGGTGTCGCCGTCCTTGCTCACTATGTTCACGTCCGCGCCGTTCCGGAGCAAAAGCTCCACCATCTTGGAATCGCCGCGCGCCGCGGCGTACATCAACGGTGTATAGCCGGTCTCGGCCACCAGGTTGGGATCGAAGTTCTGCGACAAGACCTTCTGGGCGTAGATGAGGTTGCCCTTCTCGATCGCGTAGAACAATACCTTGATGCCTTCCGCGCTCTGTTCCTTCGGCTTTTTTTCCAGTCCCGTCGGCAGCAGGTCCACCACGTAGTTGATGAGCGAAAAGCCGACCATCGTCGCCATCGCGATGATCAGGGGCAGGGTCGAGATGCCCAGGTTCTCCGCCACCTCCCCCGGCATGTTCGCGGCGACCGCGAGCAGCACGACCAGGAAGAAGAACTGGAACTTGAGGTACAGAAACAGGGCGATGAACACCGTGAGGGCGAGCGAGCCGAGCAGGAGATCCCGGTTGACTGCGATGCGCTCGAGCATCTCGTCTGGGAGGTTGGCGAGACCCGCGGCGAGCGCGACCAGCAACACCAGTGCCACTTCACGCGCTCGCTTCCTGTCGAAGGCCATGGACTCTCCTGACGCGGGTTCCCGCCTCCCGGCGAGGGTTCCTGCTTGTCGCCGCTATTATAATTGAGCCGCGAAGACAGCTACGACAAGCCATCAGGACATTGAGCCGTAGAGACAGCCACGACGGAAGCAAACCATGAGCAAGGCCTTTACCCGCGAAGGGGACGCGCACGAAGAGGAGCTCGAGGTCGAGCCTCGGGTGCCTCCGGGACTGAAGAACTACATCACGCCGGCGGGTCACGCCCGCCTGAAATCGGAATTGAAGGCGCTCGTCGAGGTCGAGCGTCCGGAGCTCCTCAAGACGATCGCCTGGGCCGCGTCGAACGGCGACCGCTCGGAGAACGCCGACTACATCTACGGCAAGCGCCGCCTGCGCGAGATCGAGCGCCGCATCCGGTTTCTCATGAAGCGGCTGGAAATCGCCGAAGTCGTGGATCCCGCCCAGCGCGATCGCGACCGCGTTTTCTTCGGCGCCACGGTCACCTACCGCGACGCCTCGGGCAAGGACTGCACCGTCAGCATCGTCGGCACCGACGAGGTCGATCCCGCCCGCGGCCGCGTATCCTGGGTGTCGCCGATCGCCGGCGCCTTGCTCAAGGGACAGGCGGGCGATGCCGTGACGCTCAGGACGCCCGCCGGAGAAGAGCGGCTCGAAATTCTGGGAATCCGATACGAAGAATTGGGATGACCCGCTGCAAAGTCACTGGGTCCCCGCTTGCGCGGGGACGACGGCGACGGTTTCGGATTGATTGACGCCGCCGACTCTCTGCACCGTCATTCCCGCGAACGCGGGAATCCAGGGTCGTCGCTAAAAGTCACCCGTGAGGGGACAGACCACCATTTTCTTCGACACCGGGCTCACCCTGGCTGTCCTGAAAAATGGTGGTCTGTCCCCGGTTTTCTCTCAGTTCGCCCGGCTCGGCGCGGATGGACTGGCCGCGACATTCGCAAAATCGCCGGCCTTGACGATCGAGAGCTTCGCCGGATCGATGTAACGGCGCAGGGTCTCGTTGACTGTCTTGGGCGTGAGGGCCGCGATCTTTCGTTCGAGGTCCTCGTCCCACGACAAGGTACGGTCGAGCACCAGGTAGGAGACCAGGCGGCCGGCGAGGTTCTCGTCGCTGGAACGCGCGAGCTGCCGCGCCTGCAGCAGGCCTTTCTTTCCGGCTTCGATTTCCTTTCCGCTGAAGCCCGCGGCGACCGCCTTGCGGATTTCCTCCTCCATCGCCGCTTCCACCTTCGCGCGGTTCTGCGGCGCGTAGATGGCGAACACCCCGAAGCTGCCGCGCTCGTAGAAGCTGTCGGCCGCCAGGGACGAGCCGACGCTATAGGAGAGGCCCTCCTTCTCGCGAATGCGCCGCGTCAGGCGCGAATCGGAGGAGCCGCCGAGAACGTAGTTGGCGAGCAGCAAGGCCGGGTAGTCGGGATTGTCGTCGCGCAGGCGGAGCAGCATCCCGGCGCGCAGCACGGCGTTGGCCTTGTCCGGCGTGTTGATCGCGCGATCGATCGGCGAGACGTCGGCGACGCGCAAGGGGATGCGGGCGAAGGGGCGCGGGCTTTTCCAGTCGCCGAAAAGCTCCTGCGCAAGGCGCGCGATCTCCTCCGGATCGAAATCGCCGACCACGGCGAGGTCGCTGTCGGAGGCGCCGTAGAAGTCGGAGTAACACTGCCTGACCTCATCGAGAGACAGCGCCTGGAGCCGCGCGCTGCGCTCCTCGAGCGAGGTCGTATACAGCCAGTGCGCGGGCGGATAAGGGTTCAGGTGGCGGGAGAGGGCCAGGCCTGCGAGCGCGCTCGGGTCGCTGCGTTGCGTGTCGATGCCGGTGAGCGAGGAGCGGCGCAACTGCTCGAACTCATCCTGAGGGAAGGACGGTTGGCGCAGCACTTCGGCCATCAGCTTGAGCGTCTCCGGCAGGTTCTCGCGGACCGTCTCGATCGAGCCGCCGTCCCCGCTCACGCCCACGTTCGCCTTCAAGCGGTCGAAATGGTTGCGCAGCTGCTCGCGGGAATTCTTCTGCGTGCCGCGCAGCAGCATCCCGCCCGTGATCCCGCAGGCCACGGCGCGATTCATCTTGCTTTGCTCGTCGCCCCATTGCAGCGCGAGCTGCGCGACCACCGTACCGCCGCGCGTTTTCTTGGGCAGGAGCGCGAGCCTCATGCCGCCGGGAAGAGTCTTGCGTATCACCCGCGCCTCGATGTTCGCCGGGGTGGGATTGAAGGCCTCGCCCTGCGCCACCGTGGCCGACCCGCGGTAGTCCTTGAGCAGCGCGGCCACATCCGGCACCGGCGGAATCTCCGCCCGGTCGGGCGCGGCAGTGGGGAGGAACATTCCCAGCGTGCGGTTGGACGGCTTGAGGTAACGCATCGCCGTGGCCTGGACGTCGGCGGTGGTGAGCTTTTTCAGCATGTCGCGATACAGGTACAGGAAGCGCCAGTCGCCCACTCCGGCATATTCGGAAAGGATGGCGGTGAGCTCGCGGGAATCGGCGAGCGTGAGCTCGATGTCGTTGACGAGGCGCCTGCGCGCGAGATCGACTTCTTCCTCGGTCGCCGGTTTGCGCGCGAACCCCTCGAGGACCCCGAGGAACGCGTCGCGGGCCGCATCGAGCGAGGCATCCTGCCGGACATTCGCGCCGAAGTAGGCGAAGCCGGCTTCGTGCTGCTGCCGCTCGGTGCCGAATGTGGAGCTTGCGAGGCCCGTCTCGACCAGCGCCTTGTGCAGCCGGCCCGAGGGCACGTGGCCGATCAGCGCGACCAGCACGTCCACCGCCGCGTACTCGGGATGCGTTCCCGGAGGCATGTGGTAGAGCGCCGAAACGATCTGCACGTCGCCCGAGCGCCGCAGCGTGACCGTGCGCTCGCCGTCCTGGGTCGGCTCGACGGTGTAGGTCTGGCGCAGCACGCGCGACGGCTTGGCGATCCTGCCGAAGTGCTTCTGCACGAGCTTGAGCGCGGCCGACTCGTTCAGGTTTCCGGACAGGAGCAGCACCGCGTTGTCCGGCTGGTAGTAGTGCTGGTAGAAGGCCTTCAGGCGCTCGATCGGGACGTTCTCGATGTCCGATCGCGCCCCGATGATCGCATTTCCGTAGTTGTGCCAGAGGTAGGCGCTCGCCGCCACGCGCTCGCGCAGCACGCTGGAGGCGCTGTTCTCGCCCGACTCGAACTCGTTGCGGACGACGGTCATTTCCGCATCGAGATCGCGCCGGGCGATCGGAGCGTTCACCATGCGGTCGGCTTCCGCATCCAGGACGTAGTCGAGGGTCTTTTCGTTCGCGGTAAAGATTTCGAAGTAGTTGGTGCGGTCGAACGAGGTGCTGCCGTTGTAGCGCGCCCCGCGCTGCTGGAAATCCGCCTTGATATCGGGAAAGCGCTTGGTGCCGCGGAACATCAGATGTTCCAGCAGATGCGCCATGCCGGTCTCGCCGTAGCCCTCGTGGCGCGAGCCGACGAGGTAGGTGACGTTCACCATGACGGTGTCGATCGAACGGTCGGGGATCAGGAGGATTTTCAGGCCGTTCGCGAGGCGATACTCGGTGACGCCTTCGATCGAGGTGACCCGTTCCAGAGCGGCCAGCTTCGGCGCGCGAGCCCCCTGGGCGGATTGCTTCGGTGCGCGCGCCCCCTGGGCGGATTGCTTCGGTGCGCGCGCCCCCTGTGCGGATTGAATGGCCGCGGGCGGCAGGGCGAAAAGGACGAGCACGGACAGAAGGGCGGTTTTTCTGAGCATTATCGGATCCCGCGGATAGAGACAGGGGGCTTGAGGACAAGTTCCATTCTACCTACTCACCCACCTGCGCGCCGGTGGTAAAGGCGTCAGCGCGCAACGCGCGAGCGCTCCGCGCGCTCACGCGTTGCCGGGTGGGTCGAAAGGTAATCCGGCAGGTCCGCCGCCGCGCCCCTGCGCTGATCCATGCGCAGCAGGATTGCGCCGAAAGCTTCGGCCGGAATGCCGTGGTCCTTCATGTACCCGATCGCAAAATCGTCGGCTTCCCGTTCGAAGTCGCGCGAGTACTTGGCCTGGAGGAGGATCGCGGGCAGCGCCGTGGCGAGCGAGGCGACCGAGGTGAGATCTCCCGTGACGACCGCGATCAGCAGCACGGTCGCCGAATCCTGCAGCAGCCGCCGCAAGGCGTGGCGCTGGCGCAGGTGGCCGATCTCATGGGCGAGGACCGCGACGAGCTCGTCATCCGTCTCGGCGAGCTCGATCAGCTGATCGGTGACCACGACCTCGCCCGAAGGGAGCGCGAGGGCATTGGCCCCGAGCCGCTTGCTCGAGCGCAGTTCCAGCCGGTATCCGCCCGCGCCCTCGATGCCCGACATCATGTTCGAGAACAGCGCCCGCACCTGTTCCTGCCGTGCAGGCGGCAGCTTCGAGGGCGAAAGCAGGATCTGGTCGAGCCCGGCGAGCGCGTCGCGGCCGATGGCCGTCTCGATCGAAGGCGGCAGGACAGCCGCCACCCGCTGCGCCAGTGCCGGAATGCCGTAAGCGATCCCCGCCCAGAGCGCCGCCGCGGTCAGCGCAAGTGCGAGCACGGCGTAGCTGTATCTGCTTTCCCACGAGTGGATCAGGCGTCCGGCCGCCTCACGGGGTTCCCGGGCGAAGGCGCGGTCCACCGCATCGTTGTCCCCGGTCTCGCACTGCGAACCGTCCGGAAACTGCAGATGGCGCGTGGTGTTTCCCACGCGCGGCGAAGCGCGGACCTCTGCGATGGGGCAGCTGAAGTCGATTCCCTCGCCGATCACGCGCAGACGTCCGGACGGCTCCGCCCATATCCGGACTTCCCGCTGCTGCGACGTTTTTCCGTCGTAGTAGCGCGCCCCGAACGGCGTCATAGACCGAAATCGAACCCGAGCAGGTCGCTCGCCTCGTCGCCGATCGCTCCGACCTGCTCTTCGGCGGCCGCGAGGAACGCGTCGATTTCACTGCTGGGATGCAGCGCGATTCGCTGGAGCTGGTAGCGCGCCGTGCGCACGGCGGCCCACGGCGCCAAGAGGCCCGCGGAGAAGATGACGCCGAGACTGTTGAGGAAAAAGAGCTTGAACAGCCCTCCCGTCTTCCAGCCGCAGACGAAGCGCAGTCGGCCAAGGCGCGTGCTTCTCCAGGTGAGCCTCGCGACGGCGCCGTCGCGATACGCGGCGAACCAGATGTAGAGCGGAAGCGCGCCGATGCCGAGCGTGACCACCGATCCGGCGAGGAACAGCAGGAACATCAGCGCCGCCTTGAAGTAGACGAGGTAGTAGGCTTTGGCCGAGGCCTCGAATGCGAACCGCGTTGTCCCGTAGGAACTGTGCTCGAGGAAAAATTGCCGCTTGCGGTACGCGTAGTAGGGATAGAGCAGGCCGAGCGTGAGCGGGACCAGCAGGACCGGCAGGACGAGAAGCCGGGCCATCTCCCAATAACTGGCACGAAAGTCGAAGCGCACGTTGCGGTGGGCCGAATTCACGGAATTGAAACGCGAAGCGCGTACCAGAAGCCACGGCAGGACTCCCAGGAAAACCAGCGCCATGGCGCCCCCCGCCAGCGGGTTGATTTTCCCGGCCAGGGAGTACACCACAAAGCCGGCGAAGACGACGATCCGGCCTTTCAGGATCGCCTTCGGGTCCGCCAGGTACTCGAACGCCGAATCCCCGAGTAAGGTGTTGCCGTAGAAATAACGCTTGCGCCGGACCTTCGCCCACGCCGAATAGATGCCCAGCGTGACGATGGACAGGCAGATATTGACGATCCAGATGCGGAAATACTCGCCGGCCTGGCCGGTAAACTTGAGCGCAACGACATTGCTTGCGGCAGACGGAGCCGCGTCTGATGGATGTGCCACGAGCCCTCCCTTGTTCTTGTAGTTGACAGCGGCGCGGAGAACAGCCGCCAGCATAGACGTTCGCCCCCGCACGCTCAAGGAATTCCGGAACTGCGCTATATTCGGATCGACGTCCCGGCCGCGGCCCGGCGGGACTTGAACGGCGCGGATTCCAGCCCCATATCCCTGCGCTGGGACGAGCGAGAGGCAGGCAATGACTGTGACGACGACCAAGGAAACCCTGGGTTTCCAGACCGAGGTGAAGCAACTGCTTCACCTCATGATCCACTCCCTGTACGGCAACAAGGAGATCTTCCTGAGGGAGCTCGTCTCCAACGCCTCGGACGCGGCGGACAAGCTGCGCTTCGAGGCGCTGTCCGACAACGCCTTGTACGGCTCGGACGCCGACCTGAAGATCCGCGTATCTTTCGACAAGCAGGCGCGGACCGTCACGGTGTCGGACAACGGCGTGGGCATGTCGCGCGACGAGGTGGTGAACAACATCGGCACCATCGCCAAGTCCGGTACGCGCGAATTCCTGCACTCGCTCACCGGCGACCAGGCGAAGGACGCGCGGCTCATCGGGCAGTTCGGCGTGGGTTTTTATTCGTCCTTCATCGTCGCCGACCGCGTGACGCTCCTGACGCGCCGCGCGGGACTTCCCACCGATAAAGCAGTGCGCTGGGAATCGGACGGTGGTGGGGAATACACCGTCGAAGCCGCCGAAAAGGAAGGGCGCGGCACCGACGTCATCCTGCACCTGCGCGAAGGCGAGGACGAGTTGCTTTCGGAGTGGAAGCTGAAGGAGATCGTTCGCAAGTATTCCGATCACATCGCGATTCCGATCGTGATGAAGAAGATGAAGTGGGACAAGGAAAAATCGGTGGAAATAGTCACCGACGAGGACGAAACGGTCAACCAGGCGAGCGCGCTGTGGGCGCGGCCGAAATCGGAGATCAGCGAAGACCAGTACAAGGAGTTCTACAAGCACGTCGCGCACGATCCGGAGGCGCCGCTTGCCTGGAGCCACAACCGCGTCGAAGGCCGCCAGGAGTACGTGCAGCTTCTCTACATCCCGGCGCGCGCGCCCTTCGACCTGTGGGACCGCCACGAGCGCCGCGGCCTGAAGCTCTACGTGCGGCGCGTGTTCATCATGGACGACGCTGAACAATTGTTGCCGGCGTACCTGCGTTTCGTCCGCGGTGTGGTCGACTCGAACGACCTGCCGCTCAACATCTCGCGCGAGATCCTGCAGGAGAGCCGCGACATCGAGGCGATCCGCGCCGGCTGCACCAAGCGCGTCCTCGGTCTGCTCGAAGAGCTCGCCGAGAAAGAGAAGGACAAGTACGCGGGCTTCTGGAAGGAGTTCGGCCGCGTCGTCAAGGAAGGCGTGGGCGAGGATCCCGCCAACCGCGAGCGCATCGCGAAGCTCCTGCGATTTTCCTCCACGCATACCGACAGCGAGGAGCAGAGCGTCTCGCTCGCCGACTACATCGCGCGCATGAAGGCCGGTCAGGACAAGATCTACTACGCGACCGCTGAGACTTTTCTCGCCGCGAAAAACAGCCCGCACCTGGAAATCTTCAGGAAGCGCGGCGTCGAAGTGCTGCTCCTCTCCGAGCGCGTCGACGAGTGGCTGGTCGGGAACCTCGCCGAGCACGAGGGCAAGGCGCTCGCCTCGGTCGCGAAGGGCGAGCTCGATCTGTCCAAGCTCCAGTCCGACGACGAGAAGAAGGAGGACGCGAAGCAGATCGGCGAGCACCGCGCGCTGGTGGCGAAACTGAAGGACGCGCTCGGCGACCGGGTGAAGGACGTGCGCGTCACCGCGCGCCTTACGCAGTCGCCCTCGTGCCTGGTTGCGGACGAGCACGACATGGGAGGCAATCTCGCGCGCATCCTCAAGGCGGTCGGGCAGAAAGGCCCGCAGGCGAAGCCCATCCTCGAAATCAATCCGTCGCATCCCATGGTGCAGCGCCTGGACGGGGAGACGGCGCGCTTCGCCGACTGGGGAAATCTCCTCTTCGACCAGGCGCTCCTCGCCGAAGGCGGGCAACTCGAGGACCCGGCCGGGTTCGTGCGCCGCATGAACGAGCTGATGCTCGAGATGGCGGGCGAGGGCGGCCGCATCATCGTTCCGGGGCGCTGAC
>DATHHS010000007.1:0-25947 GCA_035317085.1 Burkholderiales bacterium | reverse complement strand
CGGACGCGGAACCTCATTCGATAAAGTGGACACCTCGACCTAACGATTGAGGAGGTGTTCATGGCAGCACCCGTTGGGCCAAAGAAGGTTCATCGCTACACACTTGAGTTCAAGATTCAGGCGGTGAAGCTGGCCAATCATCCGGAGATCCAGACGCAGGACGTGGCACATGCGCTGGATATCCACCCGTTCATGCTCTCGAAGTGGAAGAAGGACTACCGGGAGGGGAAGCTCAAGCCGGCGGCCGAGGCCGCCGGCTTGAGCTTGCCGAAGGTGCTGAGGGCACCGAAGGCCGATGCTGAGAAGCGCTCACTCAAGCGCCAAGTGAAGCAGCTGGAGGCGAAGGTCCAGGCGCGTCGCGAGGTGCGGGCTCTGGAGAGGAAGCTGGCTGCTCTTGAGGTGGAGCACGACCTTTTAAAAAAAGCCATCCGCTTCAATATCAAACGCCGAAGGCGAAGTTCGAGTTCATAGCCGAACACCAGGCGCAGTACGGGGTGGCGTTCCTTTGCCGGCGGTACAAGGTCTCGAGGAGCGGGTTCTACGCCTGGCTGGGCAGGGACGGTAGCCAGCGTCGGCGCAACGACCAGGCGCTGGGCGCCCGGATCGAGCGCATCCACCGCGACAGCGGCGCTCGCTACGGCTCCCCGCGCGTGCACGAAGTGCTCAGGCGCGAGGGCATCCGCTGCAGCAACAAGCGCGTGGCGCGCCTGATGCGCGAGCGGGGGCTGCGCGCCCGCGTGAGCAGGCTTTACCGAAAGGGTTCGGGCATGGTGCGCCGGTTCTTCGCCAAAACCGGCAACCTGCGCCTGGATGAGCCGTTGCCCACGCGCACCGACCAGATCTGGGTGGGCGATCTGACCTACTTGCGCCTGGGCAAGCGCTGGCGCTACCTGGCCACGGTGATGGATCTGTTCTCGCGGCGCATCATCGGTTGGACGCTGGCACGCAACCGCACCATCGATGTGACCTTGCGCGCTCTGAAGAGGGCTATTGCGCTTCGCGATCCGAAACCCGGATTGCTCTTCCACTCCGACCGCGGCATCGAGTACTCGGCCTACGGCTACCAGGACTTCCTGCGCTCTCAAGGAATCGTTCCCAGCATGAACCGGCCCCGCAACTGCCAGGACAACGCTCACATGGAGAGCTTCTTCCACTCCCTGAAGGCCGAGCTCACGCACCAGCGCAGCTTCCAGAGCGACGCCGAGCTCAACGCCTCAGTTGCCGGCTACATCAATCGCTTCTACAACGAAAAGCGCATCCATTCGAGCCTGGGATATCATTCGCCGGTCGAGTTCGAATGCTTGGCACATGCCCCGCAAAGTGTCCACCAAATCGGATGAAGATCACGCGCGTGAAGCATCGCGCCTTGGCCGACAATCGCAGTCGCGCGCTCGGTGAGCGTGAACGTTATACGCACTGGAAGCCGATGCACTGCGCGCGCACATTGAGCGGTGCACGGCTTTATTGGCAAACTGCTTTCGTAGTCGACAAAAAGGGGGATATATGACTCGCGCAACTGCCGTTGCTTTAGCCGCTCTACTCTTAAGCTCTTGCGCGGCGATGCAGGAAACCCCAATTCGATCTCCGCTGAAAGTGTATGAGTACAACAGCGCCGCGCGGAAATACATGGATCGGCCTACCTTCGTCGCTGTAGACGGATCGCCGGGATCCCAGCGACTGAAGGTTTCCTTCGAACCCTACGGTGTCGCAAAGTCAGGCGACTATGCGATGTTCGCGGCTCAGCACGCAGATACCTATTCTGCTCATATCGCCAAGTTCTTGGAATGGGCTGCTAAAGCCAGAGCAAATGGCGACGCCTTCGACAAAAAGATTGGAGACGCGCCAATACATCCGGGACTGAGCCTGGAGTTCGCGTTCCACAGCGGCAACTCGACCAATCATTATTTGGCGGTCACGCTGTGCAGCTTGGGCAGCTGTGCCACGGGCATGAATGTCGGTCGCCCGTTGTATTTCGACGAATCTGGCGCCTCGGACCTGCTCGCATTGATAAAGAAGCTGAAGGCTGGCGAGTTACCGGGTAAAGACGTGGGCGCTAAATACAACTGAAATGAGCGCGTATAACAAGGTAGTGCTCGACACGACGGATCGCGAATCCTAGAATCGGCATTGACATATATGCATATAGTGCATATACTGAACTTGTGTCCGCCGAATTCGACCCGAAGAAGGATGCAGCAAACCTCAAGAGGCACGGCGCATCCCTTTCCGAGGGCGACGGGGTGTTGAATGACCCGCTCGCGCTAACCGTCGAGGATGACTCTGCGGAAGGCGAGCATCGCTTCGTTACCATCGGAATGAACCTGCTCGGGTCGTTGATGGTCGTGGTTCACACTCTCCGGCGAGACGGAGTGCGAGTCATATCGGTGCGGAAGGCTGACCCAAAAGAGCGAAGGAACTATGAAAAAAGTCTATGACTTCTCCAAAGGCAAGCGTGGCGCGGTGATTCCTACCACCGGGAAAACACGTATTACCATTTACATCGACGACGCGACTCTCAAGCGCTTCAAGACCGAGTCCGAAAAGTCTGGAAAGGGTTATCAAACCCTTATCAACGATGCGCTCCGAGCTCACCTTGGATTGGTGGTTCCTCCTGTAACCCAGGAGCTCGTGCGCAAGATCGTGCGCGAAGAGCTCGCGGCACAAAGTTGAGCACTAACCCGGCGCCCCATACGGACGTGCGCCATAGAATCGACTTGCCGTAATGCAAATGTGATCTGCTCTTCCGTGAACCTCGACTTCTTCATCGCTTCTCCTTATCCTCTTTTAAGGAGCTTCAGAAGCGACCTTACTCTAGTTTTGACCTGTGCCGATATTCCGGGGTGACGTCACGGGCGTGGAGCGTCGCACCTTGGCCGAAGATCGCAGTCGCGCGCCCGGTGGGCGTGAACGTTATGCCTCAACGCGGGCGGTGAGCTAGAATTGGCGAATAGAGGGACCAACATGCCAAACACTGCGCCGGTTGTTCACAGCGATCCTGATATTCTGGGCGGCACGCCCGTGTTTGTCGGGACGCGCGTTCCGTTCCGCAACCTGATCGACTACCTCGAACGAAACCACAGTCTTGACGAGTTTCTCGATTCGTTTCCGAGTGTCTCCCGAGAGCAAGCGGTCGCGTCGTTGGAAGCGGCTCACGAAGCCCTGAGCGCTCGTGCGCATTCTGCTTGATGAGCAGCTTCCTCGGCAGCTAGCGCCGTACTTGGTCGGCCACGACGTTCGTACTGTCCAGCAAGAATCGTGGGCAGGTCTCAAGAACGGCGCATTGCTTACTCAAGCCGAGGACGCTGGGTTCTCGGTGTTCGTGACCGGTGACCAGAATCTCGAGTTTCAGCAGAACATCTCGAACCGGCGTCTTGGCGTGGTCGTACTCTGCGCTACGAGCAATGCGCTCGAAGACCTGTTGCCTCTTGTTCCCGCTGGCTTGACCGCGATCGCGACCGTCCGACCTGGGCAGTTGGTTCGTGTTGAGGCATAACCGGCCCATCGAGACGGACCTTCACAAGCGGGCTTTGCCCGCTTGTTCGGCCGCTCATGCGACGTTAGGCGTCATTCATGCATGCGATAGCTCAAGCTTTGGCCACCGCCTCCGCAGCCGATGATGTTCGCCAAGGAGGAGCCTCTCGATGACCATCACCATTACCGCCTTTGAACGCTCACCCGATGGCGGCAAGGGATTGGCGCGTGATACGCGCGTTCGCTGGGCGCTTGAGGAAGTGGGCCAACCCTACCAGGTTCGCCTTGTTTCGTTTCGTGCGATGGAGGAACCCGCGCATCTGGCGCTTCATCCTTTCGGCCAAATTCCGACCTATGAGGAAGGCGATCTCGCGCTGTTCGAGACAGGGGCGATCGTGTTTCACATCGCCGAGCGACATGCAGGCTTGCTGCCGGACGATGCCAATGCCCGGGCGCGCGCGATCACATGGATGTTTGCCGCGCTCAACTCGGTGGAACCGCCGATCCTCGAACTTGCAAACGCGAAGCTGCTCGAGGGCGACAAGCCCTGGCATGCGGAGCGCCTTCCTCTGGTGGAAGATCGCGTTCGCGGCAGGCTAGATCAACTTTCCGTTCGCTTGGGTGATGCCGACTGGCTCGATGGTGCATTCAGCGCGGGCGACCTTTTGATGGTGTCGGTGCTGCTCAGGCTGGAATCTTCGGGCATTCTGGACGAATTTCCAAACTTGGCCGCTTATCTCATCCGCGGCGAAGCGCGGCCCGCCTACAAGCGAGCCTTCGACGCTCAACTCGCGGTTAACACCGGCAAGAATTGACGGCGTTGCCCGCAGGATTCTTTGTCACCACGTTCGGCAGATGGCTTCTTCGATGAGCAAAATAAATTAGGCCGGGCCCGCTTTTCCAGAAATGTGGACCCGGCCCTGATTGCTACCCGGCTGAACGGTTGCTACGCAAAAGATGCCAGTGCGCTAGCAACAATGTAAGCGCCGAGAACCAGAAGCATGACAAAGAAAACCTTTCGAAACCGTCGCTCGGACAGAGTACTTCGAACACGTTGACCCAAGATCATCCCGAGTATTGCGGGAAGTACGGCACCGAAGGAAAGAATGCCGTGCGCGATAGTTAGAATGTTGGCTTTTTGCAATGCGACCGCAAGCGCCAAAGTAGACGCCGTAAACAACATTCCCATTGCCTGGATGAGCATGTCCCGTGGGAGCCCGATAGCCTGAAGAAACATCACGCCTGGCACGACGGAAGAACCCGTCATACCAGTCAACACCCCATTCGCGGCTCCAACCAAAGTACCGACCCATGTCTCGTGACGTGCGGGGATTGTCAGTTGGATTCCCCGCAAGGTCACCATCGAGTATGTTACGAGTAGAACACCAAGAAGCGCGGTAAGCAGCGAAAGGTCTATGCGCGTTAGCGCTTGGGCGCCAACCCAAACCGTCACGGTGGCCATAACGAGAAACGGCCAGAGCCGAAGCAAGATCGCCTTACCATGACCGCCGACCGATGCCTGCCAGAGATTTGTCACGAATGATGGCACCAGTAGCAGGGACATTGCGCTGGGTAGATCGAACGCAACTGTTAGCACAGCAAGAGTAACCGCTGGCAGGCCGAGCCCGATTACCCCCTTCACCATGCCCGCGAGTAAAAAAGTGCTTGCTACGACGACAATGACGTTTGTATCAAGCATCCTATTTTCCAGACTATTCGGTACGTGGCGACACTGTGCCCCCAATAAGGGGAAGGGTGTTTCGGTGGCAACCGAAGCATCCAGACGGCGAATGGCGTAAGCTCATGCCTCGAAATAACATGTCGACCAACGCCAGATTCGCTGAGATAGCCGCGCTCGCCGGCGACCCCGCGCGTGTCGGTATGTTGCATGCGCTGATGGATGGGCGCGCATTGACTGCTTCTGAACTTGCGCGGGTCGCCAGCGTCACCCCCCAGACCGCGAGCGAGCACCTCGCTAAAATGGCCGCCGCCGGCCTCGTGCAAGTCGAAAAGCAGGGCCGACATCGTTACCACCGGCTTGCTTCGCCGGCAGTCGCTCAGATGATGGAAAGCATCATGCTAGTTGCGTCGAGATTGGATACGGTGCGACCTGCCCCGGTAACCGGTCCTCGTGATGCAGCACTGCGCGCGGCGCGGACCTGCTATGACCATCTCGCCGGCCATCTCGGCGTCGCACTCGCGGACGCGTTAGTAGCCGGTGGTCACGTGGAGTTGTCACACGATGCTGGCGTGGTAACTGACGCCGGGGTTGCGCTTTTCGGGCGAATCGGCATCGACGTCACTTCATTTTCAGCTGGCCGCGGCAAGACTGCTCGCGTCCTTTGCCGACCCTGCCTTGATTGGAGCGAACGACGATCGCACTTGGCTGGTGCCGTCGCAACGGCACTGTGCACACGCAGCCTGGAAGAAGGCTGGATACGGCGCATTGAAGGCACGCGCGCCGTCACTGTTACGGCTAAGGGACAACGCGTCTTTTGCGAGGCTATCGGTGTGCGGTTTGGTGGCCAGTGAGGAGATGACGTCTAACCACCCAATCCACAGCGACGCGGAACCTCATTCGATAAAGTGGACACCTCGACCTAACGATTGAGGAGGTGTTTCATGGCAGCACCAGTTGGGCCGAAGAAGGTTCATCGCTACACGCTTGAGTTCAAAGATTCAGGCGGTCAAGCTGGCCAATCACCCGGAGATCCAGACGCAGGACGTGGCGTACGTGCTGGATATTCATCCGTTCATGCTTTCCAAGTGGAAGAAGGATTATCGGGAAGGCAGGCTCAAGCCGGCGGCCGAGGCCGCCGGCTTGAGGTTGCCGAAGGTGCTGAGGGCACCGAAGGCCGATGCTGAGAAGCGCTCGCTCAAGCGCCAAGTCAAGCAGCTGGAGGCGAAGGTCCAAGCCCGTCGCGAGGTGCGGACGCTGGAGAGGAAGCTGGCCGCTCTCGAGGTGGAGCACGACCTCTTAAAAAAGCCATCCGCTTCAATATCGAACGCCGAAGGCGAAGTTCGAGTTCATAGCCGAACAACCGCGCGCGGTACGGCGTGGCGTTTCTTTGCCGGCGCTACAAGGTCTCAAGGAGCGGGTTCTACGCCTAGCTGGCCAGAGACGGCAGCCAGCGCCGGCGCAACGACGAGTAACTGAGCCTCCGGATCGAGCGCATCCACTCCAGCCTGGGCTATCATTCCCCGGTCGAGTTCGAATGCTTGGCCAATGCCCAGCAAAGGGTCCACCAAATCGGATGAAGATCAAGCTCTTCCTCCTAAGGTGATTATTCGCCGGGCCGCACCGCGAGACGAGAAGCGCTGGCGCGAGTTGTTCGACGGCTACTGCCTCTTCTACAAGCGCACCCCGTCGGAGCCGCTCACCCGCCACACGTGGGCGCGTATCATGGACGACGCGTCGCCCATCCATGCGATCGTCGCCGAACATCGAAAGGACGGCGTCATCGGCATCGCCAACTACGTCGTCCACGAACACACGCTGGGCCTCACCCCGGTCTGCTACCTGGGCGACCTGTTCGTCGATCCCGCGCAACGCGCGGCCGGGGTTGGCGAGCTGCTGATCGGCTGGCTAGTGGCCGAAACGAAGCGCGAGGGCTGGTCCAGGCTCTATTGGCACACCAGGCTGAACAACTACCGCGCCCGGGGCCTGTATGACAAGTTCACGCCGCATAGCGACTTCGTCCGCTACACCGTGTATCCGGAAGCGTGAGACTTCGGAGCGCCGATCATGTTCCGCGCTCTTGGAAAATGCGCAACGATCATCGGGCCGGCCTTGCTCATTTCCGCCTGCGTCTACTACCCGAAAAGGGTCGAGGTCTACGATTCTGATTGCAGTATCAAGACCAGAAAACTGGTGTTAGCTGTCCTCCCCTCGAACAGCGTCGGTTGGTGCAGCAGCGGCAGTGCCGGAGCTTGTCTCGCCGCAATTGCTGCTGTGGGCCCGGTCACTGCTGTAGTCTCCGGATCAATTGTTGTGATTGGAAATACTCTCTATTGGTTGGAAAAGGAAGGGCCGTGCGTACCAAGCAAAGGCCATGACGCCGGCTAACAATATGTTCGAAGAGCGGACGCAGGCGCCTATCCGCGAAATCGGGAGAGTGACTCGTGAGGCGACTCCTGAAGCGTACATTGTTGATACTGCTTTCCTTCAGTATTGCGGGCTGTTACAACATGCGGGTTGTTGCGGAAGGTCGCGACGCTGTGCAGCTCGCGACCGCCGGAAAGGCTGGTGGCTTGCGAGTGGGTGATCGATTGCTCATAACGACAAACAACGGCGAGCAAATCAAAATTCGGGTCGAAGCATTGGAGGCGGATGCGATCCTGGGCACTATCGACGACGGTCAGGCACAGTCGGCGCGGATTCCATATGAGCAAATCGCGCACATCGAGCGCAAAGAGTTCAGCGGAAAGAGAACCTGGTTGCTACTTGGCAATCTCATTGGGTTCGTCGTCGCGGCAACTCTTCTTGCACTGCTCAACCACGTTTGCAAAAGCGGATGTTGATTTTAGTAGAGAATCACAACATTGTCTCGCCGCTGATCGCATCTCAATGACTCCTGTCCGGTTATATCGAATAGCTGGCTGGGCCTACGCTAGTATCGCCGCGCTATTCGCGCTCGCGCTCGTTGCCGGCGGGTTCTTAGGGCGAATTACTTCGTGGTACATCGTTCTGGGAGGCATACTCTTTGTGGTTCCCTGTGGATTATTTTCGTACGCGGTATTGCGCCGTTTTCCTGAACCAGAGGCTTTTCCGCTTTGGGCATTCATACTGATAGCTTGCTACACTGGCACAGCAATCTACATTGGTTGGGAAATCGGCCTCTTGTTAGCAACCCCTCTATTAGTTGCCGCTTATGCAACTGACCGCCAAAAACGCGTACCGACGGCAACACCACACTTGGGCGATGGCTAACGCCGCGCAATGAAACGAGCGGCGGATCTGGAAAAAACCACAAAGGAATACACAATGGGAAAACCACATAAGCTGCTGTGCATGGCCATCGTGAGCGGGTTCCTCGCCGGCTGCTCGACAACGGGACACTTCGTAGTGCCGGAAGGCTCCAGGCTCTACCTTCACGAGCGTCCCGAACCGGTGCAGGTTCAAAACGACGGAACGGTTGATACAACGCCATTCTTCTGGACAGCAGTGGCAGGTATTCGATACAGGCTCGAGAAAGACGGAATGGTGACCAAGGAGGGAAAACTGCCAGCCAAGTTTCGCGTGGTTTCGATATTCTGGCCGCCTTACGCCTTCGTATATTGGCCGATCGGGTTGAATCCTGATATTACGTACGACCTGATAAAGAACAAATAGGAGGTTCCGGTGATTCAGTGGCTGGGCTGAAGGCGAACGCTAGGCATCGCCGTGACCACACAGTTGGGCAATCGCAGAGTCGACGCGTTCTTCTACGGCCTATTCATGGACGAGTCGGTCCTTCGCAAAAGCGGAGTGACGCCCTCCAACCCGCGTCGGGCAAGTGTCACTGACTTCGCCCTTCGAATCGGCCAACGCGCTACGCTCGTGCCATCCAAAGGCGCCAAGGCATTTGGAATGCTCATGTCACTCACCCATGCCGACCTCGACGTGCTTTACGGCGGCCCGGGTCTGGAGCACTACAAGCCGGAAGCTGTCGTGGCACGAACGCTGGAGGGTCTGCCTTTACCGGCACTTTGCTTCAACCTGCCCGAGGCGCCGAACCCGGAGGAGCGAAACCCGGAATACGCGGCGCGCCTGCAAAGCGTCCTCAATCAACTCGGCTTCCCGCGCGAGTACGTTGAATCCCTCCTGTGAGCGCGCTGCTTGACGACTCCCCGACCTGCTTCGAGTATTGCCGCGTTCCGGCGGTGGCTGCTGCGAATCCATGGCACGATTTTGATGCTGGTTGCGTTGGGAAGTGCTGTCGCGACAACCGCCGGCTGGATGACGGGAACCGGCCTGTTTGGTTTCATGCAGCAGAACCCCATGGTCTGGGTAGGGCTGATCCAGGCTTATCTGTTGATGACGATTATTGCGGCATTGCTGGTACTTGGCTCGGGTCAGGTGAACGCGAGGAAATGGAATGTGGTTGGAGCACTGGCTCACTGTCCCCCTCTGATCGCGGCTCTCTCTTCACTGGATGTATTCGAGTCGATGGGGGCGCTCGGAATTGTCCGAGCGGCTATTGCGTTCCATTTTGCCTGGCTTTGTCTCGAAACATTTGCAGCGCTTTATCCGGACCCGAGGCGCTGATCAGCGCTCGGAAGAGGTCCACACATGAAACCGGTCATTGCTGACTCGGAGCCGATACGGTTTCCGAGGGTCTATGCCGTAATCAAATGGGCGATCGTAGTCTCATTGACCTTCCTCGCGGTCCTGGCCGCGGCATTTTGGACATTGATTCTGGGCGGGTTCGCTGGTTCCGGGTTCCATGCGTCCAACTCGGCTGGAGGAGGCGAGAGCGTGGTGATTACTCCCGAGTGCGCGTGGCCCTACGGCGTGAACGACCACGACGCCGAGGCCGTATGCCGGATGTTCTACAACCTGACGCCCGAGCAGCGTGCGCAGGTTTTTAGGACACGAAAGTAAACCATGTTGATCCACGGCAAATGCCACTGCGGGAACATCTCCTTCTCCCTCACCTGGGAGCCTGATCCCGCCGAAATTCCGGCGCGCACCTGCACCTGCTCCTTTTGCATCAAGCACGGCGGCGTGTGGACCTCCAATCCAGGCGGCGCTCTGAAGGTAGCGATCAAGGATCCCTCGCTCGTATCCAGGTACGCGTTCGGCACCCGGACCGCGGAGTTCCACACCTGCGCCCGGTGCGGCATAGTGTCCGTCGTCACCAGCCGGATCGACGGCCATCTTTACGCGGTGGTCAGCGTCAACGCCTTCGAAGGCGTTGATCCCTCGCTCCTACGTCGCGCGTCGGCAAGCTTCGATGGCGAAGGGAAAGACTCCCGCCTCGCGCGACGCAAGCGCAACTGGATTGCCGATGTCGAGTTCATCGAAAGCCGCGCCTGAATGGTCATCCGCGTCGTAAGGCTTGGGAGCGCGAGAAGCGGGAACGAAGGCACTCGCATCGGAACGGTACGCCGTCCTCCGCGAGGCGTCCGCAAGTCCGAGTTCGCATCGCGGAACTGGTACGACGTGTGGTTTCCCGTCCTGGCGCCGAGCGATAAAACCGTGAAACTGGCGCAAGAGGCCAGAACGCCCGCCCAGTGGGCCGCGTTTGCCAGGAAGTACCGGGCCGAAATGGCCGCGCCGGAGGCCAGTCACAGCCTCGAGCTGCTCGCCGCGCTCTCGCACCGCACGAACTTCTCGGTGGGGTGTTACTGCGAAGCCGAGGCGCACTGTCATCGGTCGGTGCTGCGCGCACTGCTCCTCGAAAGAGGCGCCAGGGTCGAGCCGCCGAAACGATGAGCCACCCCTGAACACAATGGAATTCAGACGATGAGCTCCAGCGACGCAAATTGCGAGTTGTGTGTGCCCAGCGATGTCCTGGCGGAGAATCCGCTCGCCTACGCGCGCTACGACGACAATTCGCTCAGCCGCGGTCATGTCCTGGTCATACCCAGACGCCACGTCGCCAGTTTCTTCGACATGACCGAAGATGAACAGGACGCGGTACTTTCGCTGCTGAACCAGGCACAGCGCCTTGTCCAGAAGGAGCAGGCTCCGGACGGCTACAACATCGGGGTGAACATCGGGAAAGCCGGAGGGCAGTCCCGCATGCACGTTCATGTGCACTTGATCCCCCGTTACCAGGGCGATGTTCCGGATCCCCGAGGAGGAATCCGGTGCGTCCTGGCGGGGAAAGCGCATGGCGCCTGAGGCCCGAAGGCTTGCGATTCTCGCGCTGAATCGAATTGCGATCGGTTTGGTCGGCCTGGGGCTCCCGTTTTTCTGCACGTTCGTGACGCAGCTGTTCTTCCTTTGGAGAACCTATCTCGGCTATGAAGCCGTTGCCGTCGTTGCCTACGGGGCCGTGGGTATTCTGGTTGCCAGGAGTGCACCGTCGTTTTGGTTACGGCTGATCGCCATCTATCTGCTGTTGCCGGTCGGCATGGTCATGGATATCGCAATCCACCTCAATCTTCGCGATTACGTCTACCAGCGAAACATGCTTTCATTCGAGATTCTGTATTTCCTGCTGCTGGTGCCGCTGCCCCTGTTCCTGGGCGGCCTCGTGGGGCGGCGGTTCTCGAGATTCCGCCGTGTCGATCCGGGCGCGAATGGCGCGGCCTGAGCTTTCGCTCGAGAGCCGGTGCGTTAGAATCCTTCATGACATCCAGCCCGCCGAACCAGTACATCAGCTCCAATATGCGAACGATGCTTCTCGCCCTCCTGCTCGCTCTCGTGGCGGGCCTTGCCGCACCGGTCGTCCTGCTGCATGGCGCACGGACTGCAGCTCCCGGCGCGAATCCGCTGATGCTCGCCGGCCCGTTCGTTGCATCCCTTGCTGCTCTCTCCGCACTGCTGGCGGCATTGGCGCCACGCTTCTGGATAGCAATCTTCCTGCTGGTTTCGGGACCCGTGGCACTGGTGTGCCTCGCGATGCTGTGGGCATTCGCAGCGGCCGGAAATCCTTTTTACATCTGGCTCTACGTCGCAGCGGCAAGCCTTGCGAGCGCAGCGCTGGCCGCCGCGCTCGCAGCGCGATTCCGGACGCGCGGGCCGAAGCCCGGTTCGCTGCCGCAAGAGCAGGAAGCTCGTTCCCCATGAACGATCCCCTCGAACGCAACAAACGGAACGCCACGGCCTTCTACGACCTGATGTTCAACCAATGCAAGCCGCGGGAAGCGATCGAAAAGTATGCGGGAGCCGCATACCTCCAGCACAACCCGCAGGTGGCGGACGGCAAGGAGGCCTTTATCGCCTACTTCGACAAGATGGCGAAGGAATACCCGGACAAGCGTGTCCACTTCAAAAGAGCTATCGCGGAAGGGAATTACGTCGTCCTGCACTGTCAGCAGGAGTGGCCCGGCTACAAGGACAAGGACTGGGCGGGGATGGACATCTTCCGCCTTGACGACCAGGGCAAGATCGTCGAGCACTGGGACGTGCTGCAGGTCGTGCCCGAAGCTTCGGCCAACGACAACACGATGTTCTGAGCGGCCGCTTCGGGCCGGCCGCGGCTCAGCGCTTCGGGGCGACCCGGTTCAGCGCTTCGGCACCGTCCACAGATAAAGCGTGCTCGCTCCGGCCTCAACCGTTTGCTCCGGCGGCCAGGCGTCGCCGAAACCATAGCGGTGCGCGACGATGCGCGTCCCGGGCGCGAGCTCGGCCATGAGCTTCGGCAGCAGGCGCCGGTTGAGGCTCTCGAAGAGGAACAGCGTCACGACGGTGGCGTCGTGGATATCGGCCTCGAACAGGTCGCCGCGCACGAAGCGCACGCGGTCCTCGACGCCGGCGCGCTTCGCGTTGTACACCGCCATGCGAAGCGGCGTCGGGTCGATCTCCACGCCCACGCCACGCGCGCCGAAGTCTCTCGCCGCGGATATCACGATGCGCCCGTCGCCGCAGCCGAGATCGTAGACCACGTCCTTCGGCCCGGTGCCCGCAAGCCTCAGCATCCCGAGCACCGCCTCGTCGGTGCTCGGGAAATACGGCACCTCGGGATCGAACATCGGCAGGGCGCCGTCGGTGAGCTTGGTGTCGCCGAAGCGGTCGAACACGCCGCAGCCGGACACGAGCAGCGCGAATCCGGGCAGGATGACCCGGAGGAAGATGCGGAGGAAGGTGAGGCGGACCACGGTTTTATCTCTGCTCCGATTTGGAAACCGTGGTCTGTCCCCGGATTCCGAAGAGCATCACCACGGCGCCGACGGCGAGCACCGCCAGCCCGACGAGCGCGTGGGCGCGGTGATAGACGAGGCTCGAGTAGAGCAGATACGCGCAGGTGATCACGAAAATTCCCGGCACCACGGGATAGCCCGGCACGCGGAAAGGCCGGACCGCATCCGGCTCCCTCACCCGCAGCACGAATAGCGCGATGCCGGTCAGCATGAAAAAACTCCAGAACACCGGCAGCGAATATTCGACCAGAGCCTTGAACCCGGCGTCCTGGAAGGCGCCGAACACGACCAGGACGAAGGCGACCGCGCCCTGCACCAGCATGGCGGTGCGCGGCGAGCCGCTCGCCTCGTCCCAGCGCGCGAGGAAGCGGAACATCGGCCAGTCGCGGCCGAGCGCGTAGTTGGAGCGCGCGCCGACGATCATCGAGCCGTTCACCGAGGTGAGCGCGGCGATCGCGATCATGATCGAGATGAGCTTCTCGCCGCCCGGGCCCCAGACGCGCTTCAACAAATCCGCCGCCACCGCGTCCGAGCGCGTCGTGGCCTCGTAGCCGAGGCCCTTCAGATACGCCACGTTGACCAGCACGTAGAGCAGCGTCACGATGCCGATCGAGAGGAGCAGCGCCCACACCATGTTGCGCTCGGGATTGCGCACTTCCGCCGAGATGTAGGCGGCGTCGTTCCAGCCGCCGTAAGTGAAAAGCACGAACACCATCGCCGAGCCGATTCCCGCCCCCATGTACCAGGGTGCGCCGCCCGCTGCGGCGGCCGAAGCCGGCACGGGAGCGGGAGCGAACGCGAGCCCCGCGACCACGATCAGCACCAGCCCGCCGCACTCGAGGACCGTGAAGAAATTCTGCGTGAGTTTTCCTTCGCGGATGCCGAGATAGTTGATGACGGTGAGCGCGAGGACCACGAACCCCGCCCAGAGCGCGGACGAATGCGGACCCAGGTTGAACACGCGCGACATGTAGTCGCCGAAAAGATACGCGAACACGGCGATCGAGCCCGCGACGATCACCGTCATGCGCGCCCAGCCGTAGAGAAAGGCGAGCGAACGGCCGAAGGCGCGGCCGAGGAAGTGGTACTCGCCTCCCGCCGACGGAAACGCGGTGGCGAGCTCCGCGTAGCACAGCGCGCCGATCAGCGAAAAGACCCCGCCCGCGATCCACACGGCGACGACCAGCCCCGGACCTTCCACCGCGCCCGCCACGATGGAGGGCGTGCCGAAGATGCCGGCACCGACGATCAGGCCGACGATGATCGCGGTGGCGTCGGCCAGCGAAAGGACCTGCGCCGGGCCGGCACCCGGGCGCTGCGGGGATTTTTCAGAGGAGGAAGTCATCATCAGTCACAACTCGTCCGTCGTCCCCGCGAAAGCGGGGACCCAGTGACTTTCGATCCACGACGCTGGATTCCCGCTTACGCGGGAATGACGATTCACGGGATGACGATTCATATGTGCGGCAGCCATCTCCAGACCTCTTAAAGGGCGAGAAACCGGTGAGTGTGGGGGTTGCGCTGCTTGAGCGCTTCGAAGGAGCTCTCGAGCGGCAGGCCGAGCTGCGCGTTTGCCGCCCGCGCCCGCGCCTTCAGTTCGGCCCAGGAAATGCGGGGCGGGGCGTCGCGAAGCGCGAAAGCGATCAGGTTGTCTCCTTCTTCGGCGAGGAGCAGCGTCGGCTTCCTGCCGAAGTTCTTCGCAATGCGGGCGCAGTGACGCTCGATTTTCCTGTCGTCGCTCATGAAATTGGCCACCATCACCCCGGGCGGGCGCAGCGCCGCGAAGGCGGCAGCGTAAAAGGATTGCGTGCACAGCGCGTCCACCACCTTGCCGTTCACGAACCCGTCGACCACCAGCACATCGCAACTCGCCGCCTGCTCGCGGACGACTTCGGCCCCGTCGCCGATCACGATACTGAGCCGTTCGTCTTCCTCGGGAAAATGAAAGTACTTTCGCGCGACGGTCACGACGCCGGGATTGATCTCCACCACGGTGACGCGCGTGTCCGGCAGGCGCTGGTGGATGAAGCGCGCCATCGAACCGGCGCCCAGACCCACCATGAGCACGTGGCGCGGCTTGGGGCAAAACAGCAGAAAGGCCATCATCGCGCGCACGTAGTCGAGCTCGATCCGGTCGGGCGCGTCCAGGCGCATCGCGCTCTGGATCGCGCTGCCGCCGATCTGCAGCACGCGCACGCCGTCCTCCTCGACGATCTCGATCGCCGAGCGGGCGGCGAGCCAGTTGGAGAGCCGCCTCATTTTTCTGCCTTACTGCAAGGGATCTGCAACAACAACCCGCCGGTTGAACGGCGCGTCAGCGTCCGTTCCGACCGGCGGAATTAAAGCGGCCGTCAAAGCGACCTGGCGCTTTGACGGTCCGCCTTTAATGCTTATTTGGCCGGCGATGCGACCGGCTTGCCCTTCTCCACGATATAGGTCGCGAACACGACGGTCTTGCCGCTGGTGGCGTTCTTGGCGGCGTGAACCGTGCCGGCCGGGATGAAGATCGACTCTCCGGTCTTCACGATCCTGGCGGGCTGGCCGTCGACTTCAAGCGTCAGAGTGCCTTCGAGCACGATGCTCAACTCTTCGCCGGGGTGGGTGTGTCTGCCGACCGCCCCGCCCGGTTCGAACTCGGCGCGCGCCTGCACCGCGTGGCGGCCCGGAATGCTCAGGTCGCGATCCTGCACTTCGATGCGCTTCATGCCGGGCTGCTGGGCGCTGAGGGGCGCGACATAGAAACCTGTCGCCGCGACTGCGGCGAGTACGGCAACGGTCATAAGGGTTTTCTTCATGGAAGTCTCCTCGTTGTGGAATTGCGGCTGAGATGATACCCGAGTCGGGCGCCGGACAGCGGCTGTCCCTACGCCGACCCGGGCGAGCGTTCCTCGGGCGAAAAATCCAGTTCCACCTTCGCGCCGCAGGGATCGTGGCAGAAGATCTGCCAGATGCGCGTACCCACCTGCTGGCGCAAGGTATACGGGATGCCCTTCGCTTTGAGCTTCGCCACCGTGCCTTCGAGATCGCTCGCGCTGAACGCGAGATGATCGAGCACCCCGGCCGGATCCTCGGGCAATTTCCCCTCGGAAACATGCAGGATGGGCTCGCCGCCCGCGTAGAGCCACGCGCCGTCGAAGCCGAGCGGCGGCCGCGGCCCCTCGGTGAAGCCGAGGACGCCGACGTAGAACGCCCGCGTCGCATCGAGCTTGTCGGTGAGCACATTGAAGTGATTCATTCCATGAATCGCCATAGGCACCTCTCAAGCGAAGTTGTCGGAACGGATGCGCGCGACACCGGCCTGCTCCATTTTCTCCCAGGCGGCGGCGAGCGAGCCCTGCATGTCGATCGCGCGGCAGGCATCCTCGATGACCGCGGCGCGGAAACGCAGCTTGCGCGCATCGAGCGCCGTCCAGGCGACGCAGAAATCGGTCGCCAGCCCGCAGACGAATACGCGCTTCACGCCCTGCGCGCGCAGATAGGCGTCGAGGCCGGTGCGCGTGCTCTGGTCGGCTTCGAGGAAGGCCGAGTAGCTGTCCACTTCCTTGTGCCACCCCTTGCGAATGACGAGCTGCGCATGCGGGATCGACAGGTCCTTGTGCAGGGCCGCGCCGTCGCTCCCCTGCACGCAGTGGTCCGGCCACAGGACCTGCTCGCCGTAGGCGAGCTTCAGGGAATCGAAGGGTTTGCTGCCCGGATGCGAGGTCGCGAACGACTGGTGCCCCGGCGGATGCCAGTCCTGCGTCAGCACCACGTTGGTGAAGTGTTTCGCAAGCGCGTTCACGATCGGCACCACCTCGTCGCCCTTCTGCACCGCGAGCCGGCCGCCGGGGCAGAAATCGTTCTGCACGTCCACCACGATCAGAGCGTCGCCGGGTTTGACGTGCATGACTTTTTTCATGTGAGGATTCGCGATTTTACGCCGATCAAGGCCGCACGATCGGAAACGTCCCGAAGCGCATGCGCAGCATCTGGCCGATGCGGTAGTGGGCGTGATGCGCCGCGGCGAGCGCTCCAGCCATGGGAAGGAATCCGTGGATCTGGCCCTCGAAGCATTCGTAGGTCACGTCGACGCCGGACTGCACGAGGCGCTCGGCGTAGGCCTTGCCTTCGTCGAGCAGCGGATCGAATCCGGCGGTGACGACGTAGGCGGGCGGCAACCGCGAGTGATCCTTCGCGCGCAAGGGAGAAGCGCGCCAGTCGGCGCGGTCGCGCTCGTCGCGCAGATAGTTGCCCTGGTACCAGCGCAGCAATTCCCGCGTCAGCGAATAGCCCTGCGCGAAGCGCCTGAGCGAATCCGTGTCGGCGGCCTGATCGGTGACGGGATAGACGAGCACCTGCATGGCGAGACGTAGCGCCGAATCGCGCAAGGCGAGCGCCGCCACCGCGGCGAGGTTGCCGCCCGCGCTCTCGCCCGCGACCACGAGCCGCGCCGGGTCGATTTCGAACGCGCTGGCGTTCGCCGCCACCCACTGCGTTGCGGCTATGGCGTCCTCGACCGCGGCGGGAAATTTGTGCTCCGGGCCCATGCGGTAATCGACTGCGACGACGGCGCAGGCGCCGTGAGCGGCGATCCCGCGGCAGACGCTGTCGTGCGTATCGAGGTCTCCGCAGGTCCAGCCGCCGCCGTGGAAGTACACCACCGCGGGCAGAGCCTCTCCGGGCTTCGCGACCAGCGGCCGGTAGTAGCGGGCGCCGATCGCGCCGCCCGGACCGGGCATGGAGAAATCGCGCGTCGCCTGCACCGCGACCGGCGACGGCGCAAGGGCGAGGCGCGATTCGCGATAGAGCCGCCGCGCCTCGACCGCGCTGACCGAATTGAACGCGGGACCGGCCGAGCGCGCCGCTTTTTCTATCAGCGCGCGCGCCTGGGGATCGAGCCCAGTATCACCAGCGTTCACGGTCACCAGCGTCCACGGTCACCGGCGCCCACCGCCGTTACGCGGCGGCCGCGGCAGGCCGGCGGAAATACAGCCACAGCACCCCGGCGGCCGCTACGGTGACGAGCGGCAGCGCGAGATAGTTGAGCATCTCCCAGCCGCTCTTTTGCAGGAGCAGTCCCGAACTGAACGAGGACGCGGCCATCATCGTGAAGATGGCCAGGTCGTTCGCGCCCTGGGTCTTCGCGCGCTCAGGGGGCGTGCACGCCTCGGTGATGAGGGTGGTTCCGCCGATATAGAGAAAGTTCCAGCCGACGCCGAGCAGGACGAGCGCGACCCAGAAGTGCGGGATGCTGATGCCCGAGAGCGCGACGCCCACGCAGGCGTAGAGCAGCAAAGCACCGGCGAACATCACCTGCAGGACGCCGAAGCGCTTGATGAGAGAGCCGGTGAAAAACGACGGCCCGAACATGGCGACGACGTGCCAGCCGATCACCGTCGCCGCGGCCGAATACGGATGCCCGCAGATCCCCATGGCGAGCGGCGTCGCGGTCATGAGCAGGTTCATCACCCCGTAGCCGATCGCCGCCGAGAGCACTGCGACGATGAACACCGGCTGCATCGCGATCTCCGCAAGCGGCCGCGTCGGTTCCTTTTGTGCGGCGGCCGCCGGCACGGGAATGTCGAGCTGTTGCACGATCAGCACCACGAGCACCAGGAACCCGATCAGGGAAAGGTACGCGCCGAGGTAGCGGGTGGCCAGCAAATCGACCGTGTGTTTGCTCGTCTCCGGGCCGATGATTCCGCCTACCAGCCCCCCGGCGAGCACGAAAGAGATCGCTTTCGCCTTGAAATCGGCTTTGACGGCGTCCGCCGCCGCAAAGCGGTAGTACTGGGCCACGGCGTTGTAGACGCCGAAAACCATAGTACCGAAACAAAAAAGCCAGAAATTACCGAGGAAAAGGGCGAGACAGCAGATCGCCGCGCCGACCATGCCTGTCAGCGCCCCGACGGTAAAACCGGCGCGCCGGCCGATGCGCTTCATGAGCAGCGACGCCGGCAGCGTCGAAAGCGCCCCGCCGAGCACCCATGCGGTGACGGGAAGCGTCGCCAGGGCCTTGTTTGCCGCGAGCGCGTAGCCGACTAGTCCGTTCAGCGCGATTGCCGTGGAGTTGTTGGTGAACAGCAGCGCCTGGCAGGTAGCGAGGACGGCGACGTTTTTCTTTGCGGTTTCCAACGCGTCTGCCCCTTGGAACGACAGGCAATTGTCAGTGAAAACGGACCTGCCGATTATAGCGGAGCGAAACCTAGGGGGGAGCGTCTTCTCTCCCCGACGCGGGAATCCCGAGGGTGGTGGTTGACATTTCCCTCTGATTGACGCACTCTCGCGTTGCCCGTACCGACTGTGCGGCGTCACCCAAACCAGCTCGTAATTGAGAGGAGAAATATACGATGGCCAAGAAGAGAAAACCCAATGCAGCATTCATGAAGCCCATGACACCCAGCGCCTCGCTCGCGGAAGTAGTGGGCTCCAAGGCGATACCGCGCACCGAAGTGACCAAGAAGCTCTGGATGTACATCAAGAAGAACAAGCTGCAGGACGCGAAGAACCGTCGCATGATCAATGCCGACGACGCCCTCAAAGTCATCTTCGGCGGCAAGAAGCAAGTGTCGATGTTCGAGATGACCAAGCTCGTCAGCAAGCACCTCAAATAATCGCGCCCCGGGAGTTTTCCCGGGACTCGCAAAAAACGCCCGGCTTGCCGGGCGTTTTGTTTTGCGCCGACGCGACTCGAGGGCCGCGGTCAGCGCTTCGCCGACTTGTATTCCTCGATCGCCTTCTTCAGGTCGCGGTATTCCTCGCAGGGGAAAAAGCAGAGCTTGTCGAGCCGGACAAGGTGGCTTTCGGCAGGTTGTTCACCATCAGATAGGCCTCGCCGATGTACTCGTTCGCTCCCTTGTGCTTCGGGTCGAGACGCAAGGCTTCGTTGTAGTGCTTGAACGCGAGATCGAGGTTGCCCGACTTGCGCCAGGCATAGCCGAGGTAGTTCTGCGCGTCGGCATTGTTCGGATCGCGCGACGCAACCCGGCTGAAGCTCTCCAGCGCGCCTTTCCAGTTTTCGGCGGCAACCGCCTTCTTGCCGCTTTCGTAGTCCGGATCCACCGGACCGTTGCCCATTACGGGCGAATCCATTCCGGCGGCGCGAAGAGCCGGACTCAGGGCGAGCCCCGCGGACAGGGCGAGGACAGCCATCAGCAGCACGCGCATGCTGTCTCCTTTCGTAGGTCGGCGTAGAGGATTATAGTGGAGCAGTCGTCAGGGAATTGTCATGCGTAGACCATCCCGCGGGGGAGTTTATTCCCGATGAAGCTCTCGAAGGTCTCGATCAAGAGGCTGATCCTGCTGCTCTTCGCCATCGCCTGCCTGATCCCGGCGATGCCCGCTGCCGCCGGGCCGGAGAAGCCCTCGCGTGCGGAGGCGCTCGCGGCCCTCAAGAAGTCCGACCCGGAGGCGCGCCGACGCGGCGCGTTCGCTCTCGCCACCGCGGGACGCATGAGCGACACGCCCGAGCTGACCGCGGCGCTGCGCGATGACGATGAGCTGGTGCGCACGATCGCGGAGCAAGCGCTGTGGGAGGTGTGGAGCCGATCCGGAGACGCGCGCGTCGACGATCTGCTCGGACAGGGCGTCGCGCAGATGAGCGCCCGGCGGTTTCCCGAGGCGATCGCCACGTTCACCCGCGTCGTCGAATCGAAGCCCGATTTCGCCGAAGGCTGGAACAAGCGCGCCACGGCGTACTTCCTCGCGGGCGAATATCGGCGCTCTCTCAGGGACTGCGACGAAGTCATCAAGCGCAACCCGCAGCACTTCGGAGCGCTCTCCGGCTACGGTCAGATCCACCTGAAGCTCGGCCGGCTGGAGAAGGCCCTGGAGTATTTCCGCCGCGCGCTCGCGGTCAATCCCAACCTCGAAGGAGTTCAGGCCTTGGTCGAGGAGCTGGAAGCGCGGCGGGCAGCGCGGTTGAGAAAGACGATTTAACCGGACCCCATCAACCCCGCGGACATTTCGCGGATCGCGTGCGCCGCGGCCTCGGGCCGCTCGAACGGAAACAGGTGACCGCCCGCGATGCATGCCACGCGGAAATACCGGCGCGTCGTCGCAAGCCCCGTCCGTCTCGATTCGGCCGATTCGAGTCCGCAGATCACCCCGGCAGGCACGCGCAGGCCCGGCAGCTCCTTCGCGAGGCCGTGCGGGAAAGTCCGGTAGATGCGGTACTCGATTCCCGGATCGAAAGCGAGCCGCACGCCCCCGGGGGAAGTCACCATCCCGAGCGTCACATAGTCGCGCAGGCACTCCGGGTCGAAGTTCCGAAACATCTGCTTGTTGCGAAAGTGCGCGAAGGCTTCGTCCGGCGAAGCCCACTCGGCGCGGCGGCCTCGCGTCGCACCGGCGGGCGTCACGAGGTCGGCAAGGCCGAAGCGCTTCATCATCCTGAATACCCTCCCCTGCCACCGCCCGAGGATAGAAGAATCCAGAAGGATGATCGCGCGAAAAAGCGCCGGACGCTTCAAGGCCGCGAGCGCGGTGAGATAGCCGCCGAGCGAATGCCCCACACCGAGCACCGGCTCGCCGTAGCGCTCCACGCGCTCGATCAGCTCGTCCACCAGATGGGGCCAGCTGTCGGTGACCGGATAGCGCGGATCGTGGCCGATGGTGTTGATGGTGCCGATCTCGAAATCGCGTTCGAGAAAGGAAAACATCTTGCGATAGCACGCGGCGGGGAAACCGTTGGCGTGGGAGAAGTGGAGAATGGTCATCGTTCTTCGTGCTCCAGACGGTGAATCATTTCCCGTGCGGTGTCTCTGTCGAGCACGAAGTCAGGCGAACGTATGGTGGCGTCGGGTGCTTGATGCTCTTTGATCCGCTAGACCAGGAGTTCGAGACTTCGCCCCTTGCGAGGGGCGCGACGTTTGGGTCGAGACATCGCCAGCAATCAGCGGCCAGCCTGCCCAGACGCGGACCGATTCGGTGCGGCGCTTGCAACCCATCGGTTCGACTTGGAGTTAAGCAGCATTCACACTCACACGATTGCAGCGAACCACGCTATTATTTCGCTACCAGTAGGTCTTTGTAAGTATGGCCGCGTTCATCCCTGATTTCCGGATTCGCTCCGTGCTTAAGCAGTAGTTCAATAGCTGCCGTCTGTAGCTAGAAATTTGGCCAAGCTTCTGGAACTGGACGGAAGACGTCTTCGTAGTCATTCACTTATGAGCTTCCATGAACGCCCTAAGCAAGGCATTCATGCGCGACTGATATCCGCGCCCCTGTGCGCGGAACCACGCAAGGACATCCGCGTCGATACGCAGCGACAGCAAGGATTTCGCCGGCACCGGCTTGAGGCCTTTGCGCAGGATCGAGCGAGCGAACATCTCGGGCGTCCATGCCGGAGCGTCCTTGTCGATGACGATTTCGGAGTCCTTCATGGATCTCAAGCGCTTGACGTCAGTCCGGGATTTGTGAGAAGTAGAAGTGTGTTTCATGTCTGGTAGCCTTGCGAATTGAGATGATGTGATCGTCGTCCCCACGCGGCGTATGCGTAACGGAGACCACTTCTCCGTCAAGCAATCCGACCGTGAGGAACCGCTGCTCTCCGTAGGCTTCGCGGGTATCTTCCGCAGTGATCGTGTAGCCGGAAAAGATTTTCCCGGCGTCTGCGAAGTCGATACCGTGCTTGTCGAGGTTTTCCTGGACCTTGACCTCGTCCCACGTGAACATGCGGAATTGTAGCTACATTATGCAGCTACGACAAGGCTGGATTCCCGCTTGCGCGGGAATGACGGAGCGTTTCCCTCACCCTAGCCCTCTCCCGGAGGGAGAGGGGAACCCGAACGTTCAGGCCGTCAATTCCCTCGCGGTCATCGTGTACTTGAAATTGTCCGGGTCGAGGCTGTCCACCCGGCCCGCGGCGGTTTCCGCCTGCGGATACATGAAGAAGGTGATCTTGCCCTTGTTCGCGTTCGGCAGGACGATGTCGTTCGCGGTGTTGAACGCGAGCCAGTTCATCTCCCACGCGCCGAAGAGTTTGGGCCTCACCGCCTGCACCAGCGGATCGCTCAGAGTCGTCGGCTGCGCCTTCTCCTCGAGCACGACCTTGCGCACGTCGGCCGGATCGACCGGCACCCAGCCGAAGCCGGTGAGATACACCTCGGCGCGGCAGTGTTGCGCGCGCGTGATGTTCGCCGTGCCCGCGCCCAGGCTGCGGTAGCCGAACTGCGACTTCGCCACGCGCACGCCGTAGACGTCGCGCGCGGGCAGCCCCGAAGCGCGCGCGAGGCCCACGTAGAGCGCGTTCAGGTCGGCGCACTTGCCGCCGAGGTTGCCGGTCTCGAGCATGGTCTTGATGTCGCCCACGCCGCAGCCGCGCGTTTTCGGATCGCGATAGGTGTTGTCGACGATCCATTCGTAGATCGCCTTGGCCTTGTCGTAATCGGATCTCGCGCCCTTGGTGACGTCCTGCGCGGTCTGCTTCACGATGCCGTCGGTGGGCATGTGCTCGGTCGCCTCGGTGTAGAAAGCCCGCTCTCCTGCATCCAGTTTCGCCCCGGAAGCGAGGCGCGAAGACAGATCGACCGCGCGGTCGCGCGTTGCGAAGCGGCTGGTGAGCTCGACCACGGGATTCTTCTCGGCGTTGGACCACTCGGCGTAGAGCATTCCCGCGCCGTACTTGCCGTCGTGCAGCAGTTTCGCGGTCTGGGCGTTGCCCGACCAGGCGTTGTCGATGGGCTTCTGGTAGCCGGAGTCCACCGAAGGCACGGGCAGCCACACGCGCGAGGTGCCCTCGGGGAAAAGAATTTCGACCCGGGTGCTGACCTCGAAGGTGCGCCATTTCTCCGCCTGGCGCGGCTCGAAGGGCAGTTGCTGCGCGTGCGCGAGCCTCGGCAGCACCGCCGCGGCCGGGACAAGAGCGCCGGCCTTCAGGAACGAACGTCTATCCATGGAATTCTCCTGCGAGTATTCGGTGGGACTTCGGACATCGACGATATTGTACGCAAGGACGGTGAGCGTAGTCGCCCTTCATCCGGGCGGCAAGAGCTTTCTGATCGCGCCCTCGACGGCCGGCGAATCCCATTCGAGATCGCCGACCACCGAGTAGCGGATGCGCTGTTCCGGGTCGAGCACCAGGGTCGTCGGAAGCACTTTCACCTTCCACGCGGTCGCCGCGGAGGTGTCGCGATCCATCAGCACGGTGAAACGCACCGGGACCTGCTTCAGGAAGTCGTTGATGCGCGGCGCGCCTTCGCCGTAGTCGACCGCAAGGATCGCGAAGGGCTTGCCCGCGAGCTTGTCCTGCAGCCGCTGCATCGAGGGCATCTCTGCGCGGCAGGGATCGCACCAGGTGGCCCAGAAATTGATCACCACCACCCGGCCGCGATAGTCGGCGAGCTTGTGTTCCTTGCCCTGCGGGTCGCGCAGCGCCAGAGGGGGCGTCGCACCGCCGCTCCAGGGCTTCAACTCGCCTCCAGCCCAGCCGGGGCTCGAAGCCGAAGCGAGCGCGGCGAACAAGACCGTCCCGAGCAGAGTCCGCATCGCGTTCCCTGCGCTCATGCGGCCTCCTTCTTCCTTCCGGCGAGTACGGCAAAATCCTCCGCGTAGTCGGAAAGACGCTGCACCACTTTTGCACGCTGCTTCGCGGAAAGCGACCGGTCGAGATCGACGATGAGTTGCCCGAGATCCTCGCCCCAGCGCCGGTCCTCGCGCAGGAATTCCTCGGAGCGCCGCAGCTCCGGCCGGTTGGCCATTTCGGCGAGGCGCCGGCCGAGTTCCTGCGGCTCGCGCTCCTTCAACGCCGCGACGATGTCGCGCTGCCAGCGCTGCCGGTCCTCGAAGCGCAGCACGGCGTGACGCTCGTGGGCGAGCACGAAGCTCTCGATGCGCGCCTCCTGGTCCGGGGCGAGATCGCCGGTGAAATCGCGGAAGCGCTCGAGCATGCGCTTTGACTGCGCGCGCCGGCGTTTCTTGTCGTCGGCGGAGAGAAACTCCTTCGCATATTTTTCGTTGGTTTCCGCGAATTTCTTCTCGAGCACCACATGCTGCGCGAGCGTCAGCGTCGCGAGCACCGGCGCGCCGTCCTCGGCGGCTTTCGCCAGAAGCCTGCGGTAACGCGCCCGCACATTGGCGAGCCCCCACGCCACATCTTCCGCGGTAATACCCTGGGCGGCACGCTGGCTTGCGCTGTGCAGCAAGCCGGCGTAGGCCGGCAATTCGTTCGCCCGGTGCCACGCCTGAAATCGCACGATGAGCGGCTTCAGCTCGTCCGACTGCTCTGCGTCGAGATCGAGATAGCTCGACGCCATGAAGCGCAGCACGGTGTCGGCGTTGTCATAGGCGAGCCGGGTCGTACTGCAGGCACCGAGCGCAAGCGCGCTGATTGCCAGTAACAAACTGAACGTAGTCTTTTTCACCAGTAGTTTTCCACGGTAATCTGGCCCGGATCGCGCCGCCGGTTTTTCTTCATGCCGCGCCGGATCAGCACTCCGTTCGTGTCCGCCACCATCTCCGGGTTGCCGCAAATCATGACCTGCGAGGTTTTCGCCGAAAGCACGACGCCGGCCTCCGCCTCCAGGCGCCCGTCGTCCAGCGCAGCCGGAATGCGCCCGTGCAGCGCGCCCGGTTTCGTCTCGCGGCTCACGAAGGACACCACGCGCATTTGTTCCCGGTGCTCGCCCAGCAGCCGCTCGATGCTGTCGCGGTAGGTGAGCTCATCGGCGTGACGCACCGCATGCACCAGGACCACCTGCGCGAAGC
>DATHHS010000006.1:0-5348 GCA_035317085.1 Burkholderiales bacterium | reverse complement strand
CGGCGTAGTCGAGCGTGTACGGCCGCTGCGGGTGACGCGCCACCTGAGCGACCTGCCAGGGCGTGAGCTTTGCGTAGATCTCCTTGGTGAGCGCGGCGCTCTTCTTTTGAAGGCGCTGGATTTCCTCGGAGAGTTCGACGGCCGAGTCTTCCTGCGCATAGCGCAGTTCCTCGATTTTCGCCTCGAGTTCGGCGATCGGCTGCTCGAAATCGAGAAACGTCGTTTTCATAGGGAAAACCCAAGAAAAGGCAGGCCATTATACCTGAACCGCAGGGGCCACCGCCAAAAGGCGGCTGTACACTCCGCTGCCTTGGGGCAGGCCCCAAGGCGTGCAGTCAATACTCGACGGGAATGGGATCGAGGCTGCGCCAGAGATACCAGGTCGCTACCGAACGCCACGGAGCCCAGACCGCGGCGATCCGGCGCATCGTCCGGAGCGACACGGACCGGCCTCGAAAATAGTTCAGGCAGATGGCGCGCTGCAGCCCCAGATCGTCGATCGGGAAGACGTCCGGCCGCAGCAGGTTGAACATCAGAAACATTTCGGCGGTCCAGCGACCGATGCCGCGAATCTGGACCAGTTCGGCGATGACGGCCTCGTCTTCCATCTCCGGCCACGCAGTCACGTGAAGGCTCCCGGCGGAAAAGTGGCGCGCGAGCCCCGCCAGATACTCGGCCTTGCGCCTGGACAGGCCGCAGGCGAGAAGCCTCGTGTCTCCCGCATCGACGATCTGCTCCGGCTGCATGCGCGGCGCGAGCGCGACGACGCGTGCCCAGATGCTCGCCGCGGCCTTGACCGAAATCTGCTGGCCGACGATCGCGCGAGCCAAGGTGAAAAACGGCTCGCCGCGCGGCTCCAGCGCGATGCGTGGATGTTCGCGAATGATCCGCGCGAGCACCGCATCGCGACGCGCGAGCGCGCGTTTGGCTCGGATCCAGTAGGCAGGGGCGGCCATTCCCGTGGGGGTCAGGCACGTACGGCAAGCGGCAGATTGAGGAGCAGATTCTGCGGCTTCATGCGCACCACGTTGTTCTCGTCCATCGACAGGGCCATGTATACGGGCTTGCCCGCGAGGTCGGTGCGCATCGCCGCCGGGTCTTCGAAGTCGAGCCGAAACAGCGCGAGCATGCGCCTGAGCGTCCCGGGCTCGATCTCCTCTCCACGCCACAGGCCGTTGAGCATCGCGGTCGACTCCGAATCCAAACCGATGTGCCAGGCCCAGCCGTGGTCTTCGACCGAGCGCAGCGGCCGAATGCTCACGGTGATGCCGAAAAAATGGCGGATCCATTTTTCCATCACGCGGCAGAGCGCCTTATTGGCGGCCCGTCCGAAGTTCATGCTTATTGCGAAATCGTGACGCTGATCGCGCAACCAGTAGCTTTGCGCGTTTTCCGTGTCGAGCACGTCGAGGTTCACGGTCGCGAGCTGAGCTTGGGACTCGACGATCAGACGCCCCAGATTGCCGAGGCTCCCGCCCGAGGCGTGCATCTCGACTGTTTCGAGGTCGGCAAGCATCACCGCACCGTCGTCGGTGCTCGCCCTTTGCTCGCGGAAGAAGAGTTCTCCGGCGCGCGGCTCGAGCGCATCCTCGCAGCCCTCGAGGATGTTGCGCACGATGATCTGCGCCAACTGGTCGATGAAAAGGGGCGGGACGGCGACCTCGCCGCCCGAGAAAATCTCCATGTAGCAGGACTCCAGCGACGCCGCGCGCTTCAGTCTTCCGAGGAACGCGAGCAGAACGCGGTAGTTGTCGCGGACGTCGGTATCTTCGACGCGCTCCAGGGCCGATGCACTAGTGTCCCGGCGCGGATCTTCCAGGAGAGCTTCGTGCAGCGCAATTTCGTTCGGCCCGGATTCCTCGACGGGCCGGATCTCCGGACGCAAGAGGTAAGCGCGCAGGAAATCGTCGGTGATGGAAAGCCGTCCCTCGTTGTCGCGCTCGAGCAGGTGAAAACCGGAATTGCGCCAGAAATCCTGCACGGCGCTCGGGGCGAGAGTGGCTAGGCGCGGCTAGACCGCCGCACCGGCCAGCGTGAGTACGCGACTGTGGGACGATACGTGCTGGACCAGGAATTCCATCTGGTCCGCGAGAATTTTCCGGTTGGTGAGGATCAGGTATTCCGCCTTGTTGGGAACGTAAGGCGCGTACAGAAGCTCCAGGCCCGATTCCTCCGGTACGCGGTTGCGTTTGATCCCGTTGCACGCCCGGCACGCCGTGACTACGTTCATCCACGTATCCGTGCCGCCGCGCGATACCGGCCGGATATGATCCCGCGTCAGCCGCAGGAAGCTGAATCCCCCGCCGCAATACGCGCAGACATGGCGGTCGCGGCGAAACAGCTCGCGGTTGTTGAGCGGGGGCACCTGGTTGAAGCCCTTCATCGCCATCGCCTTGCCCTTGATCGCGATGATCGAACGCGCGGTGATGCTGGAACGCTGGCCCGTCGCCCGCGAAATGCCGCCGTGAAAAACGAACTCCCTGTCGCCCAGCGTCCAGGCGACCAGATTCTTTGCGTAGTAGAAACACGCCTGCTGCCACGTGACCCAGCGGTGGGGCACGCCGTGGTTATCGAGGGTCAGAATCAGCGGAATTTCGCCCGCCATGCCAAGTCTCCGATATTTGCCGTGCAAACAATCGAGTGCGGGGAATTGTGCCGGAAATTGCAGAGCCACGCCATCCCCTCTTTCCGGGGACGTCCAGGCGAATCAAGCAGCCGCCTGGCGCGGCGGGAGCTCGGCCAATTCCGCTTTGTAAGCCTCCTCCATCCGCGGCTTGAGATCGTGCTTGGCAAGTGCCTCGGTAAACAGCTGGCGGATGGCCGGCCGCTCGTCCGCGTAGTCGATCTGGTCGCCTCCGACCCGCCTGCTGATCCAGGCCTTCGGCACTCCTTGCTGGTTGCGTATCGAAACGGCCTCGTGCTTGAACGCCAGATACCGCGCCGCCGTCGTTCCCGTGTTGAAGTGCTGGTGGAACCACATGTTGGGCGGCACGATCATCGTCCCGACCTGCCATTCGTAGCGGCGCGGCTCATCGCCTTCGGGCCACATGAGGCTGTAGCCCTCGCCGGAGAGCATGATCACGTGCGCGCCCGGGCCGTGCGCGTGTCCCTTCTTGTACGTGCCCACGGGGAATTGGGAGATGTGGCTGTTCATCGATCCGTGAGCCATGTTGAAGCGGATGTGACCGCCGCCCGCGCCGCGCTCCTTCGCCGAGATGAGCGGCAGATTGACGGCGTCGGCGACGAAATTCGTCTCCAGCAGCAAACCCTTTTGCTCGCCCTTGTTGCTGAAGTAGTCCGGCTCTCCGGAAAAACGGTTCTTGAAATCGTATTTCGTGTTGAATACGAATTCGATGTCTTCGTAAAGGTTGATCACCGCCGGACCGTTGGTCACCGCCACATAGCGCGCAGGCTCCCGGCCCGATCCGTTGAAATGCTGATGCCAGGTGTTGAGCGGAATGGCGAACAGCGACCCGGACTTCCATTCGAAGGTGATTCGCTTGCCCGCGTCGTTCCAGACCGTGGTCGACCCGCGCCCGCCCAGCACGTAGATCATCTCTTCGAACAGCTGCCGCTGCGGCGCGAGTTTCTGCCCTTGCGGGATTTCGCAGACGTAGCAGTCGTTCGAGGTCCGCGACGCGTCGTGATTGAGGTAGACACCCGATCCGCCGCGCCTCGCCCACGGTTTCAACGGGACCGTATGCAGATTCTGGACATAGTGCGCGCCGATGATTTCCAGGCCCTCGCTGCGCACCCAGCGGGTATAGGGCGTTTCTTTTTCAGTGGCGAATTTTTTCGCGAAGTCTTCCGAAACTATGGCGTTTCCGGCCATGGAGCGCTCCTGCTCTGTATGAAACTCCCGGGGTTCAGGCGGTCTCCTTGACCTTTCCCTTGAGGTATCCCGCGACAAGCTCCGCGTTGAGAACGATTTTGGAGTCGTACTCCGGAGCGTCCTCGATCTGCTCCAGGTCGTTCAGCCCGCAGTACTTGTAGATGCGATTGATCGCCGAGATCAGCCGCACCGGCTTGTCCACACTCGCGTTGAAATGCTGGTGGACGGTGTTCGGCGGGATATAGATCACGTCTCCCGCTTCCCAGTCGTAGCGCTTGATTTCCTGCTGCGGCGTCCAGTGGTAGGTGTCGGTGATCTCCACCTCGCAGTCCTGGTGCAGGTCGTAGCCGCGGCCTTCCACCACGTACAGGCATTCTTCGGCGAGATGCCGGTGTTTGCCCGAGCGGCTTCCCGGCGGAATGATCTGCATGTAGGCGTCGACGGTCTCCATGCGCGTGTTCATCTGTTCGTTGAGCAGGTGCTTGAGCAGTCCCTGCCGCGACATCTCCCAGAGCATGTCCTCCGGATGCAGGATCTTTCTGCGCTTGGCGTTTCTCGCGGGCGCCTGCATCGCGTTCTCCAGCAAGTCCTGGTAGAGCTTGCCGTTCGCCGTTCCCCGCATCCACGCTTTCGATTCGCCCCAGGCCATCTGCCGTTCCTCCGTTACATCACTTCGTATGGTTGAAGTCGCTCTCTGATTCCCTCGCCTCGAATCCCTTCCCGCCGGGAGCGGGCTCGGTAGGGCGCGGCTCGACCAGCTGCTGGAACAGCATGTTCAGGAACATGTACATCGGCTTGGTCTTGAGAACGAGGGCGCGCGCCGGATTGGCAGGATCGGCATTGAAGTGCTGGTGCACGCAGTTGTTGTGGACCACGGCCACGTCTCCGGCCGACCAGTCGTAGCGCACGCCGTCGTGGATCTCGTAGCCTTTGCCGTCGAGAATGTAGAAGGCCGCCTCGTTCACGTGGCCGTGCTTCTGGGACCTGCCCCCGGGACCGTATTCCTCGAGGTGGATGTGCAGCGTCTGGGTGATTCCGTCTTCGGGCTCGACGTAGTGACGGCTGTAGGCTTGCGGGCCGTCCACGAACTTGATCTCGGAGCCCTTGCGCACTCGCGGCAGCGCGCGCAAGCGCGCCAGTTCGTCCTTGAGTTTGTAGTGGCCGGTAATGCCCCTGACGAAAACCCTGTCCTGCTTGCTGTGGTAGTGCGATTCGATGCCCATGACACCTCCGCTCCAGCCGGAATTATACGCTTACCCGTTGGCGCCGCCGCCTTCAGGGTCGTGATCGTGTTCCCCATGAACGCGGTGGCGATGCGCTCGTCTGCGAGGCGCGCGCGGATCCACGCTGAACACTAGGGATTTGACGGTGACGGGAACCGTTTGAGAAGGCATGCGTATGCGTCCCAGGTCGATGTAATCGAAATCCCACAGGACGACGCCGTCGATCACGAGGATTTCGCTCGCTACACCCATTTCATCCCGCAGGATCGCCCCCAGGGTCTGCGCGATATCGC
>DATHHS010000005.1:0-12002 GCA_035317085.1 Burkholderiales bacterium | reverse complement strand
CAGGGGCACGTCGTGCGGTCCGACCAGGCCTGCGGCGGGTTCAGGAATAGGGCTGGGCGCGGCGCGCATGCTCCGGAGTCTCGGTTGCGACAAGCATCTCAGTGCTTGTCCACGTTCAGGGAAGGGCTGGCATGAATCGTGAGTGTGATCGGTCTTGTTCTTCTCAATGGGGACTTCTTATGAACAGGAGCCCTGCCATTGGAAGCATTTGGCATGCCAGTGCTGAACGTGGTAGAAATACGGCCCGGATCGAGGAATCTTTGCATACTAACCTGAAATGTTGCGGAAATATCATTACCATCGTTGAGTTTCCGACGTACTCCCGTAAAACATCATCGCGTCACCGGCCGCCGGTAATCCGAGTTTATCCCCGGCTCCAAACTGTCAATGAATCCCGCACCGACCGGTAGCGCCTCAACCATGGACGTGGAAGGAACGGCGCCGGACGCCGTACGGGTGCTGGAATTGCAGCCTGCCGATTTTTCCCGATGGGATGAGTTCGTCTCCAGCTGCCCCGAAGCCACCTTCTTCCACCGCGCGGGCTGGAAGACCGTCATCGAGCGGGCATTCGGGCACCGCACGAAGTTCCTCTATGCCGAGGCCGGCGGCCGGATCGAGGCTGTCCTGCCGCTTGCCGAGGTAAGGAGCCTCCTGTTCGGACACTCGCTGGTTTCTCTGCCGTTTTGCGTCTACGGCGGGATCGCCGCCGGGAGCGAGCGGGCGCGGCGCCTGCTCGACGAGGCCGCGGTGGCGCTCGCGGAAAAGTGGCGCGTCGACCATCTCGAGTATCGCTCGCTCACTGCTCATCATCCCGAATGGGCGCACACAGATCTCTACGTCACCTTCAGGAAGGCGATCGACCCCGACGTCGAGCGCAATCTGAACGAGATTCCGCGCAAGCAGCGGGCCATGGTGCGCAAGGGGATCAAGGCGGGACTGAAGGGCGAGATCGACGAGGGCGTGGAACGCTTCTTTGCCGCCTACGCGCACAGCGTCCACCGCCTCGGTACGCCGGTTCTCTCCAAGCGCTACTTCCAGACCCTTCGGGACGTCTTCGGCTCCGACTGCGAGGTCCTGACGGTGACCCGGGACGGAGGGCTCGTTGCCAGCGTGATGTCCTTTTACTTCCGCGACGAGGTGCTGCCTTACTACGGCGGCGGGACGGGAGAGGCGCGGGAGGTGGCAGGCAACGATTTCATGTACTGGGACCTGATGCGGCGCGCCTGCGAGCGCGGGATACGCGTGTTCGACTACGGTCGCAGCAAGCGCGGCACCGGCTCCTTCGATTTCAAGAAGAACTGGGGCTTCGAGCCGCAAGCCCTGCACTACGAGTACCGGCTGGTCGGAGGCAAGCGCGTGCCCGAATTGAATCCGCTCAATCCCAAATACCACCTGGCCATCAAGATGTGGCAGCGCCTGCCACTTGCACTCGCCAACCGGATCGGGCCGCTGATCGCGCGCAATCTAGGATAAGCGATGAGGGAGCTGTTGTTCCTGGCGCATCGGATCCCGTATCCGCCCGACAAGGGCGACAAAATCCGCTCGTTCCACCTGCTCCAGCATCTTGCGCGCCGATACAGGGTGCACCTTGGCACGTTCATCGACGACGCGCGGGATTGGAGCCATGTCGAACACGTGAAGAAAATGTGCGGCGAGACCTGCTTCGTCGCGCTGCACGCCACGCGCGCCAAGCTGCGCAGCCTCGCGGCGTTCGCCACCGGCGAACCGCTGACGCTGCGCTACTACCGCAGCGCCGGGCTGGCGCGCTGGGTGGACGGCCTGCTCGGTTCGCGTCGTATCGAACGCGCGCTGGTTTTCAGCTCGGCCATGGCGCAATACGTCGAGGGGTCGTCGGCCGATGGAATGCGGCGCGTACTGGATTTCGTCGATCTGGATTCGGACAAGTGGCGCCAGTACAGCAGGCACAAGCACGGACCCATGCGCTGGTTGTATCGGCGCGAAGCCGATACGCTGTTCGAGTTCGAGCGCCGTTACGCCGCGGTCTTCGATGCGAGCCTTTTCGTGTCCGAGGCGGAAGCACGGCTCTTCACCACACAGGCTCCGGAGGCGGCTGCGCGCGTGTCAGTCGTGGAGAACGGAGTCGATACGGAGTATTTCTCCCCGCAGCGCGCTTATCCGAATCCCTACGCCGCGGACGAGGCGGCGCTGGTGTTCACCGGCGCCATGGACTACTGGGCGAACGTCGACGCCGTGGAATGGTTCGCGCGCGAGGTCTTTCCGCAGGTGCGTGCGAATTTTCCCCAGGCACGCTTCTACATCGTCGGAACCCGCCCGACACGCGCGGTGCTCGATCTTGCGCAGCTCCCGGGCGTACGGGTCACAGGCACCGTTCCCGACACTCGACCCTATCTGGCGCACGCGCGTGCAGCGGTGGCGCCGCTTCGCATCGCGCGTGGCGTGCAAAACAAAGTGCTGGAGGCGATGGCCATGGCGCGCCCGGTCGTCGCAAGTTCGCAGGTGGTCGCCGGAGTACGGCCGTGCGCGGAGCTTCTGGAATGGAGCGCCGATGAACCCGAGACGGCGGCGCGACTGCTGCTGAAGCTATTGCGCGAGCCTTCTACGGCCGCGCTGGGTGACGCCTTGCGCGCGCACGTGGCCCGGAACTACAGCTGGAACGAAAACCTCGCGCGGGTGGAAGCCATTCTCGAGGGGGATACGCCGGCTCGATCGTCGGCGCGCGCCGCGGTTTCGCCCTGACTCGATTCGACTACTGAAACTCGTAGGCGCCGATATCGATCGGAGCGTTGACCGCCCGGTCTTCGCGGCTGATCGGGTACACGTACTGGCTCGTGGGCGTGAGACTCACAGAGCCGGCTGTCCCCGGGTCGGTGCCCGCGTTGATGGCCTGCGACGTCGAGGACAGGTGATAGTCGAAACCGGCCCTGTTCGGCAGCCCCAACACGGCTGCGCTGCTCGATGCGAGGTTATTCGTCGAAGTGATGCCGGCTCCACTCGGCACGCTGCCACTACCGGCAAAGATGTTGTTCACAAGTTTTATAGTGGGCGTGAAACCGCCACCCAGCGAGAGAAACTGGGCGGAGGCGCCAGAGTCGTTGACAATCGTGTTGTTCACCACATACAACTCGTGCACGAGATTGTTCGCGTTTTCCACACCGAAGCTAATGACCCCCGAGTTGTTAACAGTCGTCCCCTTTTGTATCAAGTTGCCGATGATGAAGGATCGGCCAGTCTGGGGCAGATCGATTTCGTAGCTCGCATCGCCGGTTTCGTCCATGATGCGGTTGTAGAGGATATGGTTCTCCTGTGCACGGCTCTTGACCAAGTGTCCTTCGTGTGCCCGGTGCGAATAGCTGTAGCGCAAAGTGAAGCGCGACACATTCTCGCTGAAGTACATATTGTGTGTGCAACCGTTTCCGGTGGCGGGATCGGGGCAATGCCCGTTCTGGTCGAACTCCGAGTATTCGACCAGCACGACCCCGTTGCCGTCGAGGATGCCGTTCTGGTTGTTGTGGAAATAGCCATTGCAGACCGTAAGACCGGACCCGTCGGCACGGATCCCTGCTGCGTTCTCGCCGTCCGCGACGGATATGGCAGCGCCGGAGAACTCAATATTTTCCACGGTGGCGTTGTTGGAGGTCACCCAAATTCCCTTGCCGTTACCGATGAACTGCGTCGAGCGCATGTGCGCGCGGCCGCCGACGCCCCGCAGCGTGAGATTGCTCACGGGCCAGACCGCGTTGTCGTCAACATACTCGCCCGCGTCGATCTCGATAACATCGCCCGCATGCGCGGCTGCGATGGCTGCGCTCGGCACCGGGAAGGCGTTAACGCCAGCGCGCATCGGCCCGACCTGCAATCGCCGGTTCGGTAGAAAATCCTGGGTGCCCGGGAGCGTCACTACTGTCGTGCCGCGGAAAGTGACCCCATCGCCGGAGAACGCCAAGGTATATGACCCCGCCTGGATTGGCCCGAATCTATAGCTGAAGGTGCAGGCGCCGCTATTCTGTGTTACCGGTGTCGTCGCGACAGGCTGCACAGCAGCAGTCGGCGTGACTGTGCCGTTGTAGAGGTAGACCGTATTGACCGCGCTATCGCTGCGATTGATGAGGGAGCTGTCCACGTTACCCGAAAGGCTGACCGTGCCACCGGGGTTGTACGTCACGGCGAGCGTGGCAGTGCCGGTGTGGCCGGTTGCATCCCGCGCCGTGACCGTAATCGTGTTTACCCCGGACACGAGCGCTATGCTCGGGATGCTCCAGCTGGTCGTGCTAGTGGCGGTGCCGCTTGTGTTGTTTAGGGCATTGCGCCAGCTCACGCTCGCGACGCCGACATCGTCCGACGCGCTGCCTGCCAAAGACACGGCGGCACTCGCCGTGGGAAAATTGCCGGTGGTGGTCGGCGAGGTGATTGAAACCGTCGGCGGGGTCGTATCCCCTGAAACAGGCGGCCCGGAGGTAGCACCCGGCCCGGAGCTGGATGCGCCGCCGCAGGCGCCGAGTCCCAGCAGCAGCACGAACACGGCTACCCCAGTGGCGATTGTTGCTGGTCGAGCTGCCGGCAGAGTCTCCATCGGGATACGCGACTATCTTCCCTTGCGCAGGTAGATCGTCGGTCCCGAGATGGTGATGAACATCGTCACGCCGTAGTCATAGATCGGCGCAGCAGTGATGCCCATTACGGCGCCCTCGGAATAGATGGTCCCAGACCAGAACCCGACGGGCGGTGCGGTGTCGGTAGTCCAGGTGTTGGTGACCGGATCGTAGACGCGAATCACCTGGTCGATGCACGCCAACACCAGCTTGCCGCTCACCGGATCGACGGTCGTGCACGACTGGACTATACCGAAGTCGATTGGGCAATTCGCTCTGGCGGTGATCACTCCGGTCTTGGACATCGTGTAGAGTTGCGTCGAGCCGTTGCCGCCGCCGAAGTACAAAAGATCCTTGATCGGACTGTAGACGCCTACATTGTGGTAGCCGCCCATTGTCGGCGTCCCTACAACCGACCAGGACGCGCCGTTCCAGCGGTACACGCCGCCGCCGTTGCCATCGACGATGATCAGGCTGCCGGTGCCAAACGTGGGGAACCATTCCGCCGAGCCGAGCGCGCCGTCCGATCCGAGATCGATGCCGTTGGTCGACAGCACTCCCCACGCTCCAGATACAACATCGCGGGTGTGGAGGATGGCGGTGGCGAACTGGAGATAATACTGCGTGCTTCCAAAGAAGGCGTTGTGCTGGTATCCATGGGTCGCGCCGCCTGGATTTACTGAGAACCACGGGGGGCTTCCGAGGTCGGTCCAGGTGTTGGTGGCATCGCTGTAGACGATGGTCTTCTCTTGCTGCCCGTGCCCACCTCCGGTGAAGTAGATCTGCTTGCGGCCGGAATCCCAAATCATCTTGTCCGAGTACTCGGTGCACCGCTTCCCGCCGCCGACATCCAGCAATGCGGAAAGAGTTCCGGTCGAATAGTTGCAGTTGAAGGTCGCCCATGACCCCGGGGCCATCACGGCCGCGGCTTGCGCGAGCGGCAATGCGGCGGCGACCTGGACGGCGAATGCGTTGGACGCGGTAGTGGTCATAGGCGCCTCACGACGACGGGAATACGGTCGGCACGCCGCCGTTCTCGAAGATCAGGTAGGTGTACTGCAGCTCGCCCTTGTTGTTATAGAGGTACACGCTGCCGGTGCTCGTGTCGAACTTGGTGTCGACGAGGTGCCCGAATTTGTTGTCCGCGCACTCGCGCGTCGTCGTACTGCCGAAGATGTTCTTGGTTCCCCGGTTGAAGCAATACTTTGCGGAATAGGGTCCGGTTGTCGACCCCGCAGGGGGAGGGGGTGCTGAGAGAAACGTCGTATCGCCCGTGAACTTGTAGGCCATCACCAGCAGGTTGACGATCGAGATCGTGTAGACCCCGTCCCAGGTTGTCACGGGCGGAACGAGAGAATAGTTCCACCACGCTCCGCCGGAACCCTTGATGCCGAGCTCGTCCGAGCTATAGCGGACGTTCGGATCGAGCCCGTTCGCCCGCATCCAGGTCGCCATCGCGACGATCTTCGCGCGCAGCCTTGTCTTGCGATCCGACGTCACGTTCGGCGAGAGCCACGCGGCGAAGAACGCCTCGGCGAGTTGCCCGATGTGGAAGCTCGACACCGCCCGGTCGCCGGCAGCGAAGCTCAGCGGTGGCGAAACGTTGTAGAACCCCATCTGCTCTGACGACACCCAGTACATCCCGTTCACGTTGTCCCAGTCCGTCGACTGCAGCCACAATTCGATGAGGCGATCGCGAAGCTCGATCGCCTTGGCGTCGCCCGTCGCGTCGGCGACTATGACCGCCGTGTGCAGATTGCGCGACGGGCCGCGGTGCCCGTAGTGGGCGATGTCGAAAGCGCCGGCGACGGGCCAGGTACGCCCCGGGCCGTTGCGTCCGCCCGCGGCCCACCAGTCGTGCAAAGTGGTGCAGATTTTGAGCGCCTCGGCCGTCGCCCCTGCATCGGCGAACTGTGTCCCGAACTGCTGGAGACCCCAGCCGTAGAAGTGGTCGAAGAGGAAACTCTCGTCATTCCCCTGCTCCGGGGAGTTCTCGAAACTGTTGACGTAGTAATTGCGCCACGCCTGCGCGCGTTGCAGGTAGCCGTTGCGCCCGGTCGTGCGCCGATTGAACGCCTGGAGGTAGGCCCAGACGTCGTCGCCCTCCGTATCGCCGTGGATGTCGGGGCCGGAGATCGTGTACCCCGCCGCGGAGTCGAAGACCGGGTTCGCTGGGGCGGGGAGCGTTGTGTCCGGCGTCCAGCCCCAGAGAGCGTAGGTGGCCAGCTCGTCCGCAACCGTCGGCATCGAGAAGGTCGGGGCAGTCGTGATCCCGACGGTGAAGGGATTGCTGGTTACGATGCCCATTGATTACTCTCCACTCATGTACCCATCGGCCCGCGCCACCACGCTAGGGGCGGCCGTCGTTAGCTAGTAACACGATGCCGCTGGTGGAAGCGACAGGACTGTTTCCATCGTAGACGAAGCTCTTAGTGGATGTGTTGAAGGTGACACCCGGGGGCAGCGTGCCGGAATTCAAGGCTATCGCAAGTGCATCTCCATTGGCATCCGTGACGAAATTGGCGATCGAAATGGACGCTGGGAAACCCTGCGTGAACGAGATCGTCGGGACCGTCTGCCACACGGGAGAGGCGTTGCCGGGAGGCGTGGGGGTTGAACCCGGCGGTGTAACCGGCCCCCCGGGTGCGGTCGATGTAGTCGTGCCGCCCAGTCCGGACACCGCACCGCCGCACGCGCCCACTGCCCAGGCAGCAGCCGTGGTTGTCGTGAGCGCCTTCAAAAACGCACGACGCTCTGCATAGCATGCGTTATCCATGGTGGAGCTCCCTTCGTCCTTCATTGAATAGGCCTGGCTTTGATCCATTAGTCTGCTTGGTGACCGGTGTCCACGTGCACCACGGAGTTCCTTCCGTGCGACGCTCCAATTGAAACAGCTTTCATGCATATGTCATAGGCCATTTGTTTGATCGGGCGGGAGTTTCTCACGTTTGGAAGTCATATTTCGACCCCAAACGCCCGGAGGAACAAATAGACTACCACTTCCGTAGGAAATTCCAAATCCGTGAAAATTTCCTCTGCGCGGAGTCGCACAGAGCCGCAGGCTGCAGACTCGGTCGTGTCAGCCGGATTTTTGCCTGGGGTTGGCCGTCGAATCCGGCCGTGGCTGCACGTTACGGCTTTGGGCGAGGTTCCGCAGATGCGCTTCGATTGCCGCCAGGCTCTTTCCTATTGATTCCAGCGCCGGCGACAGTTCCTCGATCTTGCCGACCCGGGCGGCGATCACCCCCAACTTCTGGGATTGCTCTTGCAGGATCTCGCGCACCCCGCTCTCGCTCGATCCACGTCTTGCCGTCGCTCGGTGCTTGTCGATACGTTCGGCGTAAGGCGGCCATTGCAGTTCCTTTGCCGCCGCCTCGACCACTTCCGCCGTAATCCCAGGCAAGTTGTCGGCGTAGGCGCAGGTCAGAGTCGTGTCGCACAGCGTATTGATCAGGCGCGGGATGCCTCCGGCGTACTTGAAGATGGGCGGCAGAGCCTCCGGCGGAAACAGGGTTCGATTCGTCACCCCGACAATGCTCAACCGGTGGCGGATGTAATCACCCAGCTCCCGCTCGGTCAGGGCGCGAATGTGATATCGCAGCTTCACGCGCTGCATCAACTGCTGCATGTCGGGATAATCGAGCATTTCGTTCAGCTGTGGCTGACCGACGAGAATCACGTGAAGGATTTTTTCCTTGCGCGTTTCCAGTCCCGCGAACATGCGGATTTCCTCCAACACCTTCACGCTGAGATTGTGCGCGTCGTCGACGATCAGAACGATCTGCTTGCGCTGCAAGAACTGTTCGATGAGGAAATTGTTGAGCATGTCGAGCAGCTCGACTTTTTTCGCGTTGAACGGATTCAACCCGAATTCGACCAACACCGCTTGCAGGAATTCCACCTCATCGAGTTGCGTCTGAAAAACCTTGGCGACGACGACGTTCTCATCAAGCTCCGACAGCAGCTTCTGGATCAGCGTCGTCTTTCCGCAGCCGATTTCCCCGGTGATCACGACGAAGCCTTCGCGATTCCACACCGTATAGTCCATGTAGGCCTTGGCGCGGCTGTGGGACTCGCTCATGAACAGGAAATCGCTGTCCGGAGTGAGCCGGAACGGTTGAGCCGAAAGGCCGAAATATTGCAGGTACATGTCCGATTATCGCCTGGATCGAACTTCGAAGGGTCCCGCACTATAGCCCAAAAGCAGCAGTATTCGATTGTCCACGAAACTACTTGCGGGTGCCGTGCTCTGGCGCTCCAGGCGGCCGCCTTGCACCAAGAAACTCACATTGCTGTTCAGTCTGAAAGCCATGCCAACGCCGGTGTTGCGGTCCGTGTCCTGGCGATCGAGACTGTCAAAAGTGCGTTTCGCGTAGGTTGCGAACGCATTGAACTTCATCGCGCCGGAAAAAACCCAACTCCACTGGAAGGCCCCGCCTCCCTCTTGGTAATCCTGGTCCAGGGTTTCGAAATCGACACGGCGTCCGTACAGCTGAAAAGTGTAGGCGAGCCGGCGGTCGTCATTCGCGTAGCTGATTTCGCCGCGCTTGCTGTGATACAAATCACCGGAGGCAAAGGTATTCACATTGAGCGCCACAGCTGGCGCTTCGCTTGGCGCCGTCGAACTGGTCACTCCCGCGATCAGGTCGCTGGCGGTATCCGAGATTTGATCCGAAAGCGCGAGGCGGAGCGCTGACTGCGACGACAAGGCTTGCGAGAGCCCGAGTCGCGCCAGTCGACCGGTCACCTCCGGGCTCCCGTAGGGCGCCAAGCGGGTAGCGCCGAGATCGACCGTCAGGCCGTTGAGGCCCGAATGCATGTCGTAGCGGGCAAAGACGTCTTGCCGGAGAACCTTGGTGAAGGCGGCCCCCGGTTCGAAATAGGTGTGCGTCGTTTCATAGTTGAGGGATACCTTCGTCTGGGGGGACAAGGCGTGCACCCCTCGCACGTAAGCCATGTAGCGATGGTTGTCGATATTGCTGTCTTGAATGTCGAAGCGGCCGTATCTCCCGCCGATCACCGCCGAATTCAGGGAACTCAGGGCAAAGGTGAAATCCGGACCCGTGTTCAGGGCATTCGACTTGCTGAGGTTGGACGGCGTGCTGGGGGAAGTGATGGCGACCTGCACCTCCCGGAATGTGTCCTCGACGGACCATGTGAATTTCCGCGGCACTATCGACCAAACCGCCGCCCCGTCCAGGAACCCGCCCGTGTCGTCGCTGAAACTGTGGTTTAAAAAATGCCGTCTCTCCACCTGCGCCAGAACGTGCGCCGTCACGTCAACCGTGTTCTCCTGGTAGAAAAGACCGGCCATCAGTGTTTGCGTCCAGTCACTTTGCGGGTTCGTCTCGACGTACGCGATGTTGCTGTCGTGCGCGAGGGACAGGCCGATTCCAAAGCCGGACTCGCCAGCGTGGACTGGAGTCGCACAGGCCCAGCCCAGCATCGCGGCACACCAGATCCTCCCCCTCGCAAAGGGAGCGCGGCAAGCCGCGAGTGCCGCTTCGCTTCCGGTCAATCGCGTTTTCCGCTCAAACCGGCTTGCGCTCGTCGCCCTTCCGAGGGCCGTTGGCATTCGGTCAGCGACTCCGCGGGAAGCGTGGCTCTTCGTTGAAGACTATGCCAAGCTGCTTCTTTTCGCTGATCGCATCGAGGCACTTGGCTATCTGCGTGTTTGTCGAGCGTCCGTAGCGCGCGACGACGAGCACGTAATCGGCCAGTTCGGAAAGAATGCGGATGTCCGCAATTTTGGACATCGGGGGGCCATCCATGATGATGAACCGCTCCTGGTACCGCCGTCGTACGGTTTCCATCAGGCGCTTCATCTTTACCGAGGTGAAATGTTCCTCGAGAATTTCGCGCCGCTTCCCGGCCGTGATCACACGATAGCGCGCGATACCCACGGGGTGGATGATCTCTTTGATGTCGAGATCCGGGTTTTCAAAGTAATCCGTCAGGCCCGGCGCCGATGCGTTGGCCAGCAGGTGGTGGACGCTCGGATTCCTGAGATTGCAGTCGATCAGGAGCGCGGTCTTCCCCATATCGAAGGCGAATGCCGCTCCAAGGTTCTGCGCAATGAAGCTGCTCCCGCATCCCTGACTCACCGAAGTGACGAGAATTACGGCGTTCTGACCCTGACTCTGCTGGATGATTTTGGTCCGCAGGTCGCGGAACACCTGGACCGCAGGATCCTCTCCCTGCTGGGGCTGGATGATGCCCCGTTGTGCGAGGTCGCCCGCACCTAGCAGGCGCACCTCGTTCTTTGCCATGCGGGAGATGGTCTCGGGATGCGCGGCGGCCGGATCCGCTACCGTGACGGCAGTGCCCGGCACAGGCGCCGCGCCTGAGACAGGGACCACTTGCAGATTGCCGCTCGCCCGCGCCCTGCTGAGTGCTTTTTCGATTTTGCTCATTTCACAGCACCCTCATCAAGCGCATCGCGGATATGGCTCCCGACGCTGCGATGGTTGCCACCACAACGAAGGTCAGCAGCACGAGCTCTGCGCGCAGGCTTTTCAGTTCTCCCGCGGTCCACAGGTGAGGTACGACCGTGATGATCGGCAGCCTGTGCGCCACTGAGATCTGGCTTCCAACGCGAACCCGCGGATCGAACTGCAGCCGCAGGTAGAGCAGCCCTAGGGGAATCAATACACCGAGCAGAATGCCCCCAAGCACGAAATGCAGGAACCGCGGTCCACCCGGGGATTGCGGCAAGGTGGCGGGTTCCTGGATCTTGAATGAAAGGCCCTGACGATCGCGGTCGAGATTCATCGAGACGCGCGCATTCTCCCTGCGACGCAAGAGATCCTGATAGATGTCGCGGTTGACCTGATAATCGCGCGTCAGTTCGGCCAGGCGTGCATCGCCTGAGTGCATGCGCTTGCCCCGGCTTACTTCCTCCTGCGATTGGCGCTGCAACTCTGAAATACGCGCTTTCAGCGCATCGATCATGCTTTCATTCTGTGACTGCTCGCGGCGCAACTGCTGGTAGACCGGATTGTTCACAGCCGACTCGTCCGACCGCTTCGTTTTCTCGGGACGGGCGCGCGGGGCATTGAGCTGGTCCGTCAGGTCCTGCATCTGCTGCTTGACTTGAACGATGTCCGGATGTGTGTCGCGGTAACTCAGCCGCAGCGTGTCGAGCTTCGTTTGGAGCTCTGCGATGCGTGTCCGGAACTGGCCTTCACGAAAGACATCGGCGGTCGACTCCGCTTCGCCGGACACCTGACGCTCCAGCGAAGTCTCCCGGACCTCTGCCTCCCGCAGTTCCTGCATCGTGGCGTCCAGGCGCTTATTGAGATCGTTCAGCCTTGTAGTCACTTCACCCTCCGCGCCGGGACGCGCGTCCAGGTTCGACGAGCGCAGCTCCTTCAACTCCCCTTCGGTGCGGGTCAGCTTGTCCTGATAGTCCTGCGTCTGCTTTTCGATGAA
>DATHHS010000004.1:0-7421 GCA_035317085.1 Burkholderiales bacterium | reverse complement strand
GAAGGAGTTGACCCACGCCGGATTGCTGGTTGCGCGACAGGAAGGCCGCTTCATCTACTACGCCCCGGATTTCGGGAAGATGAACGCACTGGTTTCCTACTTGACCGAGAACTGCTGCGGCGGGGAGGACTGCGCCCCGGTATGCAAGCCCGTCGCGCGCAAGCGCAAGGAGAAGGTCACGTGAAGGGGGATCTCGCGTGGAGAGAGTGATGAATGTCCTCTTTCTTTGCACCGGCAATTCGGCGCGCTCCATCCTGGCGGAGGCCCTGACCAACAGCCTCGCGGTGAGCAAGGGGAAGTTCCATGCTTACAGCGCCGGAAGCCATCCGAAAGGCGCGGCGCATCCGCTCGCGCTCGAACTGCTCGCGCAAAGCCGGATCCCTGCGAGCGGCCTGCGCAGCAAGAGCTGGGATGAATTTGCAAAGCCCGACGCGCCGGTGATGGATTTCGTCGTCACCGTCTGCGATCAGGCGGCCGGAGAGCAGTGCCCGTACTGGCCCGGCCAACCCATGACGGCGCATTGGGGCATGCCCGACCCTGCGGCGGTCGTGGGAACGGAAGATCAGAAGCGCCGCGCCTTTTCCGAAACCGCCAGCGCGCTGCGGCGGCGTATCGAGCTCTTCGCGAGCCTCCCCTTCGACAAGCTCGACCGGCTTTCACTGCAGAATCAAGTCAAGGATATCGGCAAGCGATGACGCTGACGCGTCGCCTGGTGGCGGAAGGCCTGGGCACGGCCCTGTTGCTTGTCGCCGTGGTCGGCTCGGGCATCATGGCCGAGCGGCTCTCGGGAGGCAACGCAGCGCTCGCGCTGCTCGCGAATTCTCTCGCGACGGGCGGCGCGCTCGTCGCGCTCATCGTGACCTTCGCGCCGATCTCCGGCGCTCACTTCAATCCCGCTGTCACCGTGGCGCTCGCCGCGCGAGGCGAACTGCAATGGGCGGCCGCAGCGGCCTATATTGCCGTGCAATTCGCCGCCGGGATTCTCGGTGTAGTTGCGGCGCACGCCATGTTCGGACTCCCGTTGCTTGAGTGGTCGCAGAAAGCGCGGCCTGGGTTCGGGCAAGTCTGGGCCGAATTCATCGCCACGTTCGGCCTGCTGGCCATCGTCCTCTCGTGCGTTGCCGTTCGTTCCCGTGCGGTGCCGTACGCGGTTGCGTCCTATATCGCGGGCGCGTACTGGTTCACGTCCTCGACCTCGTTTGCCAATCCCGCGGTGACGGTCGCGCGAACATTCACCGATTCCTTCGCGGGAATTGCGCGGAGCGATGTTCCAGGCTTTCTGCTCGCACAAGGCGCGGCGGTCCTCGTCGCGGTCCCGCTGTTCGCGTGGATGTTCAGGGAGCGATCCAAGGGCTCAGGATAGAATCCGGCCAGGATGGCTCGCGCGTCATGATTTCCGGTCTCGTACAGATCCTGCTCTTCCAGGGTCTGGGCGAACTCATCACGCATTTCCTCTTGCCCTTGATTCCGGGCCCCGTCGTCGGCCTCATCCTGCTGCTCGGCTTCCTCGCTCTGCGAAAGGGAGCAAACGCTTCGCTCGATGGAGTGGCGAGTACTTTCAGCCAGCATTTCGGACTGCTGTTCGTTCCCGCCGCGGTCGGCGTGGTGATGTTCTGGCCGCACCTCAAGGCTCACGCCGTTGCCATAGTGGCAGCGCTGGTAGTGAGCGTGGTCCTCACCATTGCCGTGACGGCGCTGGTCCTCAAGGGCTTGTCCCGGGGAGCAGGCAAATGACCGGGTCGGTTACACCGGACTTTCCCAACATCTACGAGATCTGGGTCTACCTCTCGGGCAGCCCGCTGCTTGCGCTCGTTCTCACGCTCGGCGCCTACCAGCTCGGCGTGATGGTCTACGAACGGGCGAACCGGCATCCGCTCGCCAACCCGGTGCTGATCGCGATCGTTCTCGTAGGTGCGACGATCACGCTGATCGACATGCCGTATCCGAAGTACTTCGAGGGCGCGCAGTTCGTCCACTTCCTGCTCGGAACCGCGACGGTCTCGCTCGCCGTGCCGATCTACAAGGGGCTCTCCGCGATGCGCGGACGGATGGTGCCTTTGCTCGCCGCGCTGCTTGCCGGCGGCGTGACTTCCATCGTCAGCGCGGTGGGGATTGCGCGACTTCTAGGCGCGGACTCGGCTATCGTCGGGGGCCTCGTGGCCAAGTCCGTCACCGCGCCGATCGCCATGGGCATCGCCGAGCGGATCGGCGTCTCGCCCACGCTCACCGCGGTCTTTGCCGTATCCACCGGCATCCTGGGCGCCGTTCTCGCGCGCTTCGTGCTGGACTTCGTTCGCTGCCGCGAGTGGTGGCAGCGCGGTTTCGCGATCGGCGTCGCCGCGCACGGCCTCGGTACTTCCAGAGCGTTCAGCGTCAATCCGGAGGCGGGCGCATACGCCAGTCTCGCCATGGGCCTGCACGGCGTGCTCGGCGCCGTGCTGATTCCGCTTGCGGCCCGCGGTCTCGGATTCTGAGGAAATCGAATCGCCCACAACGACCGCAGGACGTTCTGGAAAGGTTCATAATGCGAATCGGTTTGATGTCGCGCGCGTCCGCGCGACGGCAAGGCTTCAGGAGAACGCTCATGCCCACCGGCGTCGTCAGGTCTTTCAACGTCAAGCGGGGGTTCGGCTTCATACGTCCCGATGACGGTTCCAAGGACCTGTTCGTGCACAGCGGCGCGGTGAAGCGCGCCGGGCTCGAGCCGCTTCGCGAGAACCAGAAGCTTTCCTACGATGTGCGGAGCGAGCTCGACGGAAGGCGATCGGCCGTCGACTTGAAGGCCGTGTGATGGCCAAGGAAGAGCTGATCGAAATGGAAGGCGTCGTCACGCAGGAGCTTCCGGATACGCGGTTCCGCGTGACCCTCGCGAACGGCCACAGCGTGATGGCGCACATGTCCGGGAAGATGAAGAAGCACCGGATCCGCATCCTGCCCGGAGACAAGGTCACACTGGAGATGACGCCCTACGATCTCACCAAGGGCCGCATCAATTTCCGTCACAACACGTATCAGGCTCCTCCGGCGGCCCGTGCGCCCTTCCGGCGCGGGCGCTAGCGCCGCGCGGATGGCGGATCGCATCGTGCTCTCCTGGGCCATACGGATGTCGCGGGCCGAATCTGGCGACGCGCTCGATCTCCTGATGAACGACTGGTACGACAAAATGAAGGCTGACAGGGGCCTGCACGCGGTGGTGGGCTTCGACGCGAGCATGGAGCGTCGGGACTGGGATGGCGCGAAAGGCAGCATCGAGCGCACTCACGGTCGCTCAAGCCTCGACTATCAGGGAACCCTGGATACGCTGGCCGCCGCGATCCAGTGCAAGAGGCTGCTCAGACTCTCCCCGACCCGCTGATCGGCGGCGCCATGCGGCACTCGCTGCACGAAGACGTTCGACATGTCAACGAATTGACGCGCGCTCGAGCCGGCGTCACCATACGCAGCGTGAAAAGACGCGCGATCCGGCCGAAGCCATGCTCGCTATACCATTCCCCTGCCCATCCAGGTCCAGTGGAACAGACCGCCGAGTACCATTGATGTCGCGGTGGCCAGCGCGACGAGGATAATCATCGCCGGGATGGCCGCGATCGCCCATTTGACGAGCAGAATCACCATGGACACAAACGGAATCTTGACATCGACCACCACGACTTCTCTTGTTTCGCTCATTGGAGTCCTCTTGCGGGAAAGCAGCAGGGTACACCGCCATGGATAAATCAGTCTCGGTGCGAATGCTCCTGGGGGACTATCCGGTCACCGCTCCCCTGAAGAGGGGCGAGCTGAAATCGCCCCTGGTGAATTTCGAGTTCGCCGACGTCAAGACGCCCAGCTCGGCGTTCAAGCGCGTCGTGCGCAACCTCGAGTTCGACTGCGCTGAACTGGCGATAGTGACTTTCCTCATGGCGAAGGCGACCGGCAAGCCGCTGGTACTCCTGCCCGCGGTGGTACTGGCGCGCTTCCAGCATGCGCATCTCGTGTACAACATCGAGCGCGGGCCTCTCGCGCCCGCGGATCTCGCAGGTCGCCGCGTGGGCACCCGTTCCTACACAGTGACGACCTCGACCTGGCTGCGCGGCATTCTCGCCAACGACTACGGCGTGGACATCGACCGCGTGAAATGGGTGACCTTCGAGGAACCTCACGTCGCCGAGTTCCGCGATCCGGCTTCGGTGGAGCGCGCCCCCGAAGGCAAGGAACTGATGGCGATGCTCCTCGCCGGAGAGGTCGACGCAGCGATCCTGCCGGCGGTGCCCACCGACCCGAGGCTGAAGCCGCTCATTTCCAATCCGGCGATGGCGGCCGAGTCCTGGAGCCGGAAGCACCGCGCGCTGCAGATCAACCACATGGTCGTGGTCAAGGAGTCCCTGTCGAAATCGGAGCCCGATGCGGTGCGCGAAATCTACCGGCTGCTCGCGGAGAGCAAGCGAGTCGCGAAGTTGCCGAAGCCGGGGGAGTTCGACACGCATCCTTTTGGGCTGGAGGCCAATCGGCGCAACCTCGAAGTCGTCATCGATTACGTCTATCAACAGAAGATGATCCCGCGTCGTTTCGCGGTGGACGAGCTGTTCGACGATGTGACGCGGAAGCTGGGTTAGGCAAGCTGGATCAGGAAGAGAGAGAGCACGCATGATCATCGATTGCCACGGCCACTACACTACCGCTCCCAAGCAACTCGAGGAATGGCGCAAGCGCCAGATCGCCGCTCTGGAGGACGCGAAACACGTGCCGACGAAAGGCACGCTGGGAATCAGCGACGACGAAATCCGCCAGAGCCTCGAGGGCGCACAGCTGAAGCTGCAGCGCGAGCGCGGCACCGATCTCACCATCTTTTCGCCGCGCGCGATGGGCATGAGCCATCACATCGGCGACGAAACGACGAGCCGGCACTGGTCGGAGCACTGCAACGAGATGATCCACCGCGTCTGCTCACTCTACCCGGACAAGTTCGTCGGCGTGTGCCAGCTGCCGCAAAGTCCCGGCGTTTCGCCGAAGAACTGCATTCCGGAGCTCGAGCGCTGCGTGAAGGACTTCGGATTCATCGGCTGCAACCTGAACCCCGACCCCTCGGGCGGATACTGGAAGGAGCCGCCGCTCACCGACAAGTGGTGGTATCCGCTGTACGAGAAGATGGTCGAGCTCGAAGTGCCGGCCATGGTCCACGTGAGCGCTTCCTGCAATCCCAATTTTCACGGGACGGGCGCGCACTACATCAACGGCGACACCACCGCCTTCATGCAGTTCCTCACCGCCGACCTGTTCAAGGATTTCCCGACCCTGAAATTCATCATTCCCCACGGGGGCGGCGCCGTGCCCTACCACTGGGGCCGGTACCGCGGGCTAGCGCAGGACATGAAGCGGCCGCCGCTTCGGGAGCTCGTCATGAACAACGTGTTCTTCGACACCTGCGTCTATCACCAGCCGGGCATCGACCTGCTGCTCAAGGTGATTCCGGCGGACAACATCCTGTTCGCCTCGGAGATGGTCGGCGCGGTGAAGGGCGTCGATCCCGAGACCGGCTTCAACTACGACGACACCAAACGCTACATCGATGGAATCGACTGGGTGGGCAAGGCCGACAAGGAAAAGATCTTCCAGGGCAACGTGAAGAAGGTGTACCCGCGCTTCAAGGCGAAGGGCGCGAAGCTCTGAGTTTGTGGCCGGTGCCGCTCGACGCACAGCCATCGGCCTGTCGTCTCCAGACGACATCCGGGGCGTTAAAAAATAATCAATCAGATCAAAACAGTTAGACCCGGGTCGCCGGATTCGAGAAATAGTCCCTCGATTGCTCTGGCGCGCCGCGTCCGCCTGATCTATCGTATGTTGCTGTCCTACGCGATAACCCGGCCGCAGCCGGGACGGGAGGTCTCATGACGGGCTCTGGATTCTGGATGATCTGGCCGGGCAATGCGATGGCGTCCGCGCTGATCCTGTTTTGCATCGCCATGCCGTTCCTCTATGCCGGGCGCAAGCTCGTGCATGATCTGATTCGCTCGATCGGGCACATGATCGGCGGCCCCCTGCGGCTGGCTGCGCGCTGGCTGTTCGCGGCGGCGAGGGACATGAAGGAGCGCAACAAGGCGGTGCTGCTCGCGCACGGGAAAGAGGAAGTGGGGCAACATATCGAGCGCGAGTTCGAGCGTGTCGGCGTGCTCGTCACGCGCGACCTGGAGGGTTACCCGGCGCTTCAGCGGAAGGTCCTCGACGAAATCACGCGCGTGGAGGAAGACTACAAGAAGTGCGGGGAAGTGCCGCCGCCGCCCCCTGATTGGGTCGAGGCGGTTGCCGGGATTGCGAAGATCAAGTCGGAACACAGCGAGATGGTCAAGAGGATACTCGAGGAGATCAAGCGCTCGGTCGACAGCATCCACGCGAAGGCGCTCGATGAGTACCGCCGCGCCTACCAGTCCAGGCACAAGATCCTGAACGGCTTCATGCCGTTCTGGCGCTCCCTCGACAAGACGCTGGGGCAGGTCGACAAGAAGCTGACCGGGCTGCAGGACACCTCCTCGAAGCTCGACGCGCAGATGGAAAAATACGAGCAGATCAACAAGAAGACGGACAAGGCCGAGCACGCATTGACGGTTTCCGCCTTTACCCAGTTCTGCGTCGCGACCGTGGTCCTTCTGATCGCGATGGGGGGCGCACTCGTCAACTTCAAGCTGATCGCGCTGCCGTTCTCCGAGATGGTCGGTGGCAGCGACTATCTTACCAATTCGCTGAAGACTTCCGACGTGGCGGCGCTGGTCATCATTCTCGTCGAGGTGACGATGGGGCTTTTCCTGATGGAAGCCCTGCGCTTCACGCATCTCTTCCCCGCAATCACGAATCTGAACGACAAGATGCGACGCCGCATCTTGATGTTTTCTGCGGTGTTTCTGCTGACGCTAGCTGGAATCGAGGCTTCGCTGGCGCTTATCCGCGACATGCTGATGGCGGACAAGCAGGCGCTGATCCAGTCCCTGGCGAGCGCGCAGCAGGCGGCGCCCTCCGACCCGTTGCTCGCGCGCATTCCGACGGCCGCCCAGATGCTGCTCGGCTTCATCCTTCCTCTCGCACTCGCCTTCGTCGCGATTCCGCTCGAGTCGTTCGTGCACTCGCTGCGCACGGTCGGAGGGGCCGTGCTCGTGATGCTGGTGCGTGTGTTGGCGTTCGTGCTGCGCATTCTCGGAAATCTCGTGCGACAACTGTGCAGGGTGCTGACCACTCTGTACGACGTCACCATCGTCTTGCCGCTGCTGATCGAACGCATGGTGAAAGCTGCGCGCGGCGGCGGTGACGCGGCTGAATCGCGCCCTGTCAGGCGCGCGGCTTAGCAGGAGACGATGATGATCAAGCGATTGCTTGTCGCGTCACTGCTTGCCTCGGCGGCGGCGGTGTCGTCCTGCGCCGACCAGCGCAGCCACACCCAGGCCGTCTACATG
>DATHHS010000003.1:0-27053 GCA_035317085.1 Burkholderiales bacterium | reverse complement strand
TTGCCCTCCCGCCCCAATGAGGTCTGGTCGATGGACTTTGTGATGGATCGGCTCGATGACGGCCGGCGCCTGAAGGCGCTCACCATCGTCGATGACTTCACCAAGGAGTCGGTCGAGATCGCGCTCGATCACGGCATGTCGAGCCACTACGTGGTGCGCATTCTCGAGGACATCGTTCGCTTCCGCGGCCGGCCTGGGGCGATTCGCACCGACCAAGGTCCGGAGTTCACCCGCCCGGGCACTCGATCAATGGGCCTACCGCAACGGCGTAACGCTCAAGCTCATCCAGCCAGGCAAGCCCACCCAGAACGCCTACATCGAGTCGTTCAACGGCAAGTTCCGAGACGAGTGCCTGAACGAGCACTGGTTCTCGACCCTTGCTGAGGCGCGAGCCATCGTGGCTGCCTGGCGGCGCGACTACAACGAGCACCGGCCGCACAGCGCGCTCAGCTACCAGACCCCGGCCGAGTTCGCGACGCTGCATCGCTCGAATTCGAGCGATGCAGCACAACCTGAGTTCATCGTTTAATCTTGCAACCATGGGCTCTACGAAGCATCGAGTGGCACTACTGAAGGGGTCAGGTCAGCCGGGCATCTCGCGGTCGGCGAGCCGGTCGAGGAGATCTGCCGGCTGGCGCTGGAGATCAAATGCGACCTGATCGTGGTCGGTCACAAGAAGGCCTCGTTCGGTTCGCGCTGGTGGCGCGGATCGGTGGGGAAGACGCTGCTCGACCAGGCGCCCCGCAGCCTGTTCGTCGCGCAGACGCGGGATTGAGACCGCGGGGGCGTTGAACGGCGCTTAGGTGCTATCGGCCAAGAAAGTACTGCTGGGCACGCGTGGTCTCGGCTTGTGTCGGCCTGAATTCCTGCCATCCGTCTTCCTCTTTATCCTTGAAGAGAATGACTCTCTTTTCAATCTCAAATTGATAGTAAGGATAGACTTGGCGCAGATTGATCAATGCCGATGGTGGGAAGAAGAGGATATCGAACGCCAAGTTTAGGCCGTTGAACCTCAGCGGAAGAATCCCGTAGAAAGGCTCACGACCGGGCTTGGTGGCCTCGAATTCATAGTTGCCGAAGGTGGTCATGGAAAATTTGTCGGATATGGGCATCGTGTTGTAGTACTTGTCCTCGATCGAGATCGCAACATTCGGCTGACCGGAACTGATGGTCGTCATAACCGTACAGCCGGCGAGTGCGACTGTGACCATAGAGGCAAGGACGCGGCTGAAAAATTGCTTCACTGGATTCCTCTTAGCTTCCTCAGATCGTCATCGCGTGAGTTTCACCCGCCCGCAGGGAATGAGGTTGCCGATATCAGTGCGTTCCTGAGGCGGGTGTACTCGAATCAGGAGTGCTGCCGCTCGGTTGAAGTTCGCGGCACGGAAGGGTCCGGATTTGAGGCTACCCCCTAAAACTCCCGCCTACATATCTCATCCCTTTTTTGAAGACAATTTGTGGAAATATAAACGGAACATCTGTTCGAGTTAAACCATCGATGACTAACGTAAACTCTGTGTCAGGCGATGGCGGTGCTACGTCAAATCGTAGTTCAAATTGCTTATTGGTCTCGGAGAGACGTGTTGGGCTTTTCAATTCTCGATCTGACGCTCTCCAAATGTGGTCGGTTGCCGGCAGGGTTGGATAAATTTTCGCAGGCAGAGGGGTCTTATCGGAAACGATGAGTTTCACTTGCGAGGGATCCAGGGTGTACGAAGAAATACTGTCAGCGTTAACAACCAAAGTAACTATGAATGTGTTGCTGCGATAGAGCGACTGAGCAAAGCGGCTCGGGTCGGTTGATGGAAAGAGATGAACGTTTATCCCCGGCCCATTGACAAGGTTGCCGGTTGTAGACCAACTGGAAGATTCCGCTACAGTGGGCAGACTGGTGGGAAGGTACGTTCCGCAGCTACTGACAGCAGAAAACAGTGCCAATGAGCAGGCTGTCCGGTTCATGGCAACTGCAAATCGTGATCGATTCATAGATGCCGATTATATCTAGCGATTATTTTCTTTGCTTACTATTAGGGCACTTGTGATACCGGGATCATATGCAAATGCCGCAAAGGCAGCACTAGGTAACATGGTTGAGTAGCTGAGAAGGTTGCGAAAATCGTTGACTAGCCCGTTTGCGCTAAGCACAGATCGTCCGAGTGCGTCGTAACCTCCCATTAGCTCTTCCGTAAAATCATGGACTTTAGAAACTGCCTCCATGAAACGTGTCATCCCGGGGAGCGAGTCAAAAACTTGTGACTGCCTGGTAATCCCACCTGGCAGAACCTCTCCTACGTCCCTGCCGACGAGTGCAAAACCTGTGGCAGTGGGCACACCTTCAATTGGCTTCCCGTTTGCATCAAAAAGTGGGGTGGAGACCCGTTGACCATAAGTGCACGGCCTTCCATCGCAATCGCTCATATTCCCAGACATACGTGCCAAGCGGTCTGTTTCTTCTGCCATCGCCTCCCATACGACCCAAGCTGAGAAAGAAATCCCGGCGGCCCTTAAGGCTGTTCGGAAATCTCCTCCGCTGGCACCAAGACCGCCCGCGAACGCCGAACCTGCGTTGACAATGGCCGAGCCAGCCCAAGTAAAGGTATAGCCTGATACGACACCGCCCCCTGGTGTAAATGTCGTGGTCGCGTAACCATAGGTTGAGGTTTCGGCCGCCAGGTCGTATTCAGTGAGTCCAACCCCAATCGCGCCGCCTACTATCATTGATCCGAAGAGGCCAACGAAGAACCCACCCGGATCGTTGTTGGCACTGTCCGCAATCCCGCGGATCGTACCTGTTATCGCACTCAGCGGCCGGTCGAGTCCCAACTTCTTTCCCAAATTGTAGTGCCCGCTCGGGTCGGTGAAGGCAAGCGGGTTGTTCCAGACGTAGCTGTAGCGGTTGTACGACTGCAAGTTGGTTGGGGATTGCAAGAACGAGTCAGCGGTCATGAAGCGCCCGAGCAGTGGGTCGTACACCCGCCCGTTCATGTGGATGAGGCCGAGCTCTTCCAGGTGCTCGTGGGCGGTGAAGCCGCGGTCGGTATACATGCCGAAGATGCGGTTGTCCGGATCGGCCGTGCCATCCTGAGCACGCCGCTTGCCGAACGCTTCGTAGGAGAGCCGCTCGGTTACTGTGCCCGCCTCGTTGCTGATGGCGACGATCGAGCCGAGGTGATCGCGGTGGTAGTAGCGCATCTCGGGTGCGGCGCCAGTCTTGATGACGTACACACCGATGAGGCCCCCCGCGGCGGTTACGTAGTTCCGGTTCTCTATCGTGCCGTCGGGCAGGGTTTCCTTCTCATAGAGGAGGTTCCCCGCACCGCCGGGGTGCAGGTAGACCGTCGTATACACGCCCGTGGCGCGGTTCACCAGCAGACGCACGCGTTCGTGGTCGGCGTTGTAGGTGTACTGGAACGTATTGCCCCCTTGACCGACGTTGAGCGGCAGGTTGAAGCTGGTGTAGGTGAGCGTGCGGCTCGCGCCGTAGGTGAGATTGCCGTTCGCGTCGTAGGTGTAGGACGCGTTCACCGTGCCTGACACGTTTGCGACCGCGTGCGGGCAGGTGCGGGCGCCGCAAGGCGCCCCGTAGCCGTAGACCCCGACATCGGACTTGTAGATGATGTTGCCGAGGACGTCATAGTCGAGGCTGCGCGTCACCAGCGTGCCGGCCGGGTTCGTCCCGGAGGCCAGGGTGAGGCGGTTCATGCTGTCGTAGCTGAAGTTCTCGGTGACACCGCTGAAGCCGTCCACCACGCGCTGGGCGAGATTACCGATCGGGTCGTAGCTGTAGTTGAAAAGCACCTGAGTGCCCGCCGTGCCGACTGCGTCGGTGCTCGTCAGCCGGTTGAGAGCATCGTAGAAACGGTGGTTGGTGAGAGCGCCGGCGCCAGAGGGATTTCCAAGTACCTCCTGCACCGCCGTTCCTCCCGAAGGCTGGAAGGTCTGGGCTTGCTTCACCCACAACACCGATCCGTTGGTGTTGTTCGTCACCGATGACAGGTAGCCGAAGGCGTTGTAACCGTTCTTGATTGCAAAGGTGTCGGGATAGGTCACCGTGTCCACACGGCTGAAGCCGTCGTAGGTCGTCGTGACGGTGTAGGAAACGTCGATGTTCGTCGTAAGAGTCTTCAAGCGGCCCAATGGGTCATAGCCGTAGGTGCTGGCGAAGCCGTTGTCGGCGTTCACCTGGCAGAGTTTGCCGACGCCCATCGTGCAGTTATCGTAGGTCCAGATGGAATTCATGTCCGGTTCGGAGCGGGAAGACATCCTGCCGAGCGGGTCGTACTGCATGGTGCTGACGTTTCCCCTGGCGTCGGTCTGGCGGATCAGCTCCCCGAGCGCGTTGTAGGCGTAGATCCATGCGCCCATGTCCGGATCGGACATATTGGTCTTGCGGCCGCGCAGGTCGTAGGTAACGCCGGTGATCACGCCGCCGGCGTTGGTCTGGATCAGGTTGCCGAAGGGGTCGTAGTTGTAGGTGATGGTCGCGTTGGCGGTGACGTCGGGAAGCGGTGTGGCCGAGCTCGCCACGTTCGAGTAATCCGAGTCACCGGCGATGCTCGTTGACCTGACGCGGTAGAAGTAAGCCGTACCGGGAACCAAGCCGGAATCGCTGTAGCTGACAGCATTGGCCACGGGTGTCGCAATCTGGGCATAGACACCGCTTGCGCCGGTCTTGCGCTCGAGCTTGAAACCGGTTTCATCGCTACTCGTGTCGGTCCAGGTCAGATTGATCTGAGTTCCGGAAACCGCAATGCTGCCAAGGCCGGTTGGGGTATTTGGAGTCGGTGGGGTCGTCGTGCTCGCTTCGTTGGAGTACACCGAGTCATCGGGCCCGTTGCTCGCTCTGATTCGGTAGAAATAGGGCGTGCCGGCGGCCAGTCCCGGGTCACTGTAGCTGGTGGAGTTTGCGACGGGGGTTGCGATCTGGCTGTAGGTTCCGTGTGCGCCGGTCCTACGCTCGAGCTTGAAACCGGTCTCGTTGTTGCTCGCATCGGTCCAGGTCAAATTGATCGCGGGGCCGGAGGCGCTGGCGCTCAAATTTGAGGGAGGCGCCGGCGGGTTCGGCGTGGTCGCACTGGTTTCGTTTGAGTAGGGCGAATCGCCGATGGTGTTGGTTGCGCGAGCGCGATAGAAATATGTTGTGCCAGCAACCAGGCCGGGGTCGCTGTAGCTCGTCGCGTTGGCCGCGCTCGTAGCGATCTGGCTGTAAGTTCCAGTTGCGCCCGTCTTGCGTTCTATCTTGAAGGCGGTCTCGTTGTTGCTGGCGTCGACCCAGCTCAAATTGATCGCTAGACCCGATGGCACTGCGCTCAAGGTACCCGGCGCGGCCGGTGCAAGTCCGGCGGTGGCGCTGGTCTCGTTAGAATAGACCGAGTTGCCGCTGCCGTTGGTCGCGCTAACGCGATAAAAGTAGCTGGAGCCGGCCACGAGGCCGGGATCGCTGTAACTGGTGGTGTTGGCTGCGGGGGCGGCAATCTGGGCATACGCGCCGGTGCCGGTTTTGCGTTCGATGTTGAAACCCGTTTCGCCTGCGCTATTGTCGGTCCAGCTCAGATTGATCTGCGCGTTCGGAACGGGCGTGGCGCTCAAGCCGGTGGGGCCCCCGGGGAGCGTGGCTCTGCTCGCTTCGTTGGAGTAGGCCGAGACGCCGCCACTATTCGCGGCCCTGATGCGGTAGAAATAGGTCTTGGCCTCGCTCAGAGTCGAATCGCTGTAGCTGGTGACGTTTGCGGCGGTGGTGCCTATTTGCGAGTATGTTCCGGACGCTCCGAGCTTGCGCTCGACCCTGAAACCGGTTTCGTTGTTGCTCGTATCCATCCACCCAAGATTGATCTGGTTTGTGGAGATCGGGGAAGCGTTCAGCCCTATTGGAGCCGTGGGTGGAAACGGCACTGTCGTCGCGCTGATGACCGGAGTTGAGCACGGAGCCGGACCGAATACGTACGAGAAATAGTAGTAATACGTTGTGCCGGCGGCGAGTCCGGTATTGATGTATTGTCCGGCGCTGCTTGCGACAGTCCCAATCGATGAATAATTAACAGCATTCACACTCCGAAGGATATTGAAGGTGACCCCGGGTCCTGCCGGCGTCCAGTTTAAGTTGATCTGGCTTGTCGAAACCGCTATAGCTCCCATGCTACTCGGCGTCGAGAAGCAAGCGGCTTTCGCGCTTGTGCCCACAATCACCAGCGTCGCGAAGGCGAGCAAGCGGCACGCCATCAATTTCCAGAAGGTGTTCTTGTTCATTTCTTGCTCCCCATGGTAGGGACAACGTGGTTAGGCCATTCTTATTGTTGAGTGACCTGGGTGACTTGCCCCTGGCTGTTCTTGGTCGTCGTCCGGACCTGCATCGCTCCTCCCGGCATTCCCGTCCCTGCGCCCGCGTTGCTGACCGTGACAGTAGTGACCAGGCCCTGGTAGGTCGTTGCTGTGCGGGCTTGCCCCGAAGCCGTGGCTGGTTCATCGACTTGCTTTACCCTTCCCAGGATGTCGTAGCCGTACGTCGTCCAGACCGGCGTCATACCTGCTACGTAAGGCTGCGAAACCTTGAAAACACGTCCGAGTGCGTCGTACTGGGTGGCCTTGACGACCAGCGTCCCATCGAAGCCTTCAGTTTCGACGTAGACCGCGCGATTGAGGGTGTCGTAGTAGGTCGTGGAGGTGGGGGCGCCGCTGGAGGTGACTGTAACTGAATAAGCGTTTGCCCAGTCAGGACTGCCTCCAGGGTTGCAATTGCTAGTAAGCCCGACAATGTCACCAAAGAAGTTTTTTTGGAAAGATGTCACACACTGCCTATACGTCCAAGTTGTACTGGTACCGTCGGCGCGGGTCTCCGAAGTCTTGCGCCCGAAAGGGTCGTAGGACCATGTGGTGGTGAGTAGATTCGGACCCGTGAGGGTTTTGATGCTCCCGAATCGAGGATCGAAGGTGCGCGATTCAGTCTGGTTGGCGGCGTTGGTGCTGGAGGTTGGGAATTGCCCAGCGACGATGTTGATGGAGTTTGCCGCGAAGCTCGTGCTGCTGGTACGGCTTGTAAACACGGCATCGCACGTTGGACCGGGTGCAGAGCATGTGGGAGCGGTCGTTTCGGTGAGTCCACCACTCGAAGTACCGTTGCAGTTACGGGTCGTGGCGCCGGTCTTGTTGCCGTAAGCGTCGTATTGATAAGTCGTGACCAAACACAGTGCGGAGTCGTTCGGTTCGATGACCTCGCGGATGAGCAGGTTCGACACGGGGTCGTACTCGAAGCCGGACGTACGCGTCTGCTGCAGAGTCTGAGCGTACGAATAGGTAGCCATTGCAGCGCCTAGCGCTAGAAAAATTGCACTGCGGAACATGTCAATCTCCATGAAAAGGACTCTCATCACACGAGTTTCTCGTTAGCGTTTTTCGGGATCTCTATAGCGTAGCCAGGCGCTTTTCCACTTCTCCCGGGGTGACACCGACCGGAACCGTCCCGCCCCAAGCTGTGCCGATACTGCGTCCTCTTACGTGCGCAAGCCCGAGCTTGTATGCGGCTTCGCTCAAGGGCGTATAGCGTGCCGCTTGAACCAAGCGCTTGCCGTTCATCAATGTGAACTCGACGAACTCGCGCACCATGGGTTTCTCGAGCGACTTGGCGTTCACGTAAAGAAATAGCGGGCGCACAAGCAACGCGTAAGCCTCACTTGCAGTCGCCTCGGGCGAGGGATTCGCCGCGGCCCCGTTTGTGCTGGAGACGATCGGAACGAGTTTCAGCGTGCCTCGGTTTTCCAGATAGATGGCATAAGGCAGGTATGAGAGCGTGTTTACGTCGCGTGCCACCCCCTGGACAAGCACGCGGTCATCCACCGAGGCCATATAGTCGTGCCTAGCCGGCTGACCCGGACCCAGGATCGCCTCGGTGAAAGTATTCGCTTGTTCGTACTGGCTGTCCGGGCCGAGCAGCTTGAGCGGCGCATTGGGAAAGCGCGCATTGACTTGGCTCCAGCGCACGACCTTGCCTTGGGCACTAACTCCCCATACCCTTTTCAGTTCGTCGACGGTGAGACTGGTGACGAAGTCGTTCCTGCGGTTCACGACCACGGTCACCGCGTCGAAGGCGACCGGCAGTTCGATGAACTCCATGCCTGCTTTCTGGCAGGCGGCAAGCTCTTCCTTGAGCATGGGGCGCGCCGAGTTGGCAACGTCGATGGCGTTTGCGCAGAGCTTGCGCAAACCCCCAGCGCTGCCGCTGATGCCTGGGACAAGGTGAAGTGCGTCTTTTTTGATCTTCTGAAATTCTTCCACCGCGAGCTTGCCAATCGCAGTCCCCGCTGAAGCGCCGTCGACGCGGATGGCCTGTGCGTAGCTCCCGGAACTGAGTCCAGAAATTGAGGCAGTCGCAACAAGGAGAGGAAAGGCTCGTATTCGCATTTTTTTGACCCACACAAAGTAGCTCATGGCAGGGCGCTCGGTGGAATCGTGCTGGTAACCTGGGAGTTGATCAGGCGACCTAAGAACCAGTTCGAGTTCGTCGTATCGTTGGTGTAGACGTTGTGGGTGGTCTTGGAATGGCCGTCGAGAACCCCACCGATCTTTGTCGCTACCGTGATGTCCTGGACGTTGCCGAATGCGTCCGGGTTTGAATAGGTAGTCGTGACCGTGGGTAAAGGCGTACCGTCCAGATCGTTGGTGATTTGTTCCGAGCTGGCGAGATCGCAGCGGTGGTACTTGCCCGTCGAGTTTGTCAAGAGAAACGTGTTCCAGTTGTTGTTTACTTGAGTCAGGAGGGCGCCGGAACCCAGCGTCGTCGAGCTTTGGGTCACGAGATTCTGGAAGGGGTAGTCTTGCCTGAAGGTTTTCGTTGTCGTGACAGTCGTCGACGGCTCGGGCGTATTGTTTGAGGCCACCGAACTGAACCCGAGAAACCCACCGCCTTTCGTGTGCACCTTGGCGCCGGTGTACTTATAGGTCGTCGTGTATTTGCCGCCGATGCCGTCGGATTGATTGATCGATGAAACAAGTTGCATCGGGTTCTGCGCCGGCACGTCGCGCACCGGGCACTGCGCGCCGGTAGCCTTCGTGTACACCGTGCTGTCGGTTAGGTGACCGTAAGCGATCTCGACAAAGGCACCGAGGCTGTTCGTGAATTTGTTGATGGTGTCGGGCGAGCGGGCTTGCCCGAGTCGCGCATTGCCGAAGCCTGCCGAGGAACCATCACCGCTGGTAACGATGTCGGCTCGACCGTCGCCGTTGACGTCGGCAGCGATGATTGGGCTGACGACAGTAACGCTGGTCTGTCCGCCATCGGCGTCCTGACCATTGAATGTCAAGCTGTCGGCCGGACCGACGATGGCGGGGCCGCTGAAGCCGCCTCCGTTCGACAGGTTCGCCATGACAGACGGGCCGCCCGGTGCTCCGCCAGAGACGTAGACCAGGTCCGCCAAACCGTCGCCGTTGACATCGGCGATCATCGGCAGGGTTGAGGGAAAGAAGATGAAACCGCCCCAGTTCAACGGTGCGGTGAGGCTCCTGCCCGTGGACAGCCTTACCGATACGGGGCTACCCGTTCCCACCACGTCCGCTCGGCCGTCCCCGTTGACGTCGCCTAGAACAATCGGAAAGAACGAAACGTTCCCCGAATCCGGATCGGCCATGAAGTCGGACGATCCGATCGCAACCGGGCCGTCAAACCCGTTGCGGTGGGAAAAGTGCGCGATGACATTCCCGTTGGTAAATCCTGAGGAGAGATAGACCATGTCCGCCAGGCCGTCGCCGTCGATATCGGCTAGTGCCGCCCGGGTTCCGTCTGGAGACAATACGGGGCTGCCCCAGTTGACCGGTGGTGCGAGGGAGCCCCTCCCTGTACTCAGGCGTACGTTACCTGCGCCCGCGCTGACGAGGCCTATGGCCGCTGGACTAAAGCCCGGGTTGCCGACGGTGACTACGTCGGTCAGACAATCGCCGTCGACGTCGCCAAGCGCAATGGGAGTGACGGTTATCCCGCCCGAGTCCGGGTCGGTGGTGTAGTCGGCCGAGCCGACAACGACAGGACCGCCAAAACCGTTCCCGTTGGAAAAGTGCACAATGATCGAGGGAGAGCCGAACGCCGCTGATGTGTAGACGAGGTCCGCAAGACCATCGCCGTCGATGTCGCCCAGCAGCGGCGGCGTTAAAGGGGAGACGGGAACTCCCCAGTTCGTCGGATCGGACAGCTTGCCGTCCCCCGTCCCGAAGTTCCAGTTCGGCGAATGCGCAGGCAAACAACTCGTCCCGTCACCGGTGCACTCGGTGATGGAGGTCACGAGGCTCGGCTTGCTAAGAGGCGAATCGCCATTGGGCGAATAGATGTAGGCAACCCGGTAGTCTCTGATCGGGGTCGCCCCGACATAGGTTTTGACGCTGGTGAGCCGCTTCTGGATGTTGATTACCGAGCCGCCGACAAATATCGGGTTGATGTCGGTTCTGTCTTCATAGCTGAATTGCACCGAAGCATAGGTCGGAGTACTCGCGGCGACGTTGCCCGTGTAGTCGATGCGTGTCGGGCGATAGTCGCCGTTGAGGTTATCCTCGGCATAGGTCACCGTAAGATAATTACCCTTCGTGTCGGAGATCTTGTTGACCGCATAGGTCCTTACATCTGCTTTGCCTTGGGCCTCGATTCTCGAATCGCCTGTGTTGCCATACTCAATGATCTGGCCTGACTTGGTCCAGACTCTGAAATAGGCAGGTCCGGAACCGACGGAGGGGCCGAAGGAGATGATCCGCATAAAGCTCTCACGCTCGGTTCGGTACTCAACACCGTCGCCGCCGTATGTGCCGGAGGCGCTGATCATCACCAGGCGCTGGCCGTCAATGCAGTAGCGGTCGTTATTGTCGTAGTTGACCCCGCCGTTCAAAACGTCTTGAGCGATGGTTTTGCCGCAACGGTAAATGACCGACAATCCGCTCAAGCCCCAGCCCACGCCAAGGTGGCCGTTTCCGCCCTGGCTGTTGTAGGTGAGGGCGAGTTTGGGTTCCAACCCCGCGGTTCCGGGGGGAACTTGAATTGGGATGGTGTAGGTGGCGGCGCCCGTGTCGGTGACTTGGAAGCTACTGGGAGTAAAACCCGCGGCAGAGGTAGGCCCCAAAGTAAAATCAGAACCCGGGGCAGCGCCAGATCCCCACTGGGCGTGTCCTGTGGAAGCCAAGAGGGTGGAGAGAAGTGCAATTGTGAAATACAGGAAGCAACGTCCCCGCGATGTCCTTACTGAGCCCATGGCGATCTCTCCCTTTTGGTTTTTGCTTTGGGTGACGCGCACGCCGGCGCGCACTCATTTGCGCCTTATCCGGCGACTTGCCACGTAACTTAAGGAGTGCAGTCGCGGAGGGTCAATCGCCGCAGAGTTCTGTGGAGGAGTTTTCTGTAACTGCCTTTGCAATATGAAAAAGAGAGCACCAGTGGCGGAAAGTTTTCTGATGTCGAACGCGGCTCGCTATAACTTTCCATAGGGTCGAAGCGAGAAATTTCAGTTGCCTATAAGTTCTTATAGGGCGCGAAGAAAAAACTTTCGAGGAGAAAATGCCGAAGCGGAACGCGCGAGCATACAGCGCGCTCGAAAGACGAGCGACGACGGATTTCGGATACGCGGAGAACAGGCCGCTAGTTCAGCGCGATCAACTTCATTGAGATGGCTTTGGAAATGGCGTGACGCGAGTTGGACGCGTCGAGCTTGCGGCGGGCCTTGGTGAGGTGATAGATGATGGTCGCTTCCGACAGCGCGAGCGTTGCCGCCACTTGCGCGGCGGTTTTTCCGGTGGCCACCCACATGAGGCATTCGCGTTCGCGCTCTGTCAGAGCCGGCGCCGATTTCGGCGGAGGCGCACCCGGATTTTCGGGGGCAAGTCCGTTTTCCGCCGCGCGTGCGACCATCTGGTGAGCGTAGCACGCTATCAGTTGGCATTCGGAAAGCGCGGATACGATCTCCCGCTCCGCCTCGATTCCGCCGACGCCTTTCATGAAGCTGATCGAGCTCTGGTCTCCGAGGGGGCCGTACACTGCATGAGTTACCCCCGTAATGAGTCCGAATTTGCGTGCCGCGGCAAAATAGGCCGGGTAATGCGAAATCCAGTCGCGCCACAATACAGGAGTGGCTTCCTGCATTGCACGGTGATGCATGGGGTCGGGCGCGGTGGCGAAGCCGTGTTCCGAGCAATAGTCAAACCAGCCCGCAGGGCAGTTGTCCAATCGGATTTCGTTGTGCCCGCTGCGGATTTTTGAATAACGACCGCGAAAAACGAAGTGGCGAAAGCCGATTCGCTGGGCGATCATCGTCAAGGATTCCCGGAGGTCGGCAAGTGAATGCGCCGACAGAATCCTCGTGCGCCACCAGGCGCCGCTCGAAATATGCATCTCCCCCCTCCCCCGATTGACGATCGACTCTACCCGAGCAATGCGAACGCTGTCCATGGCACTTTAGTGCTGTGCCGTCACTGGGACGCCCGATGACGCCGCGATGATGTTAAAAGACCTTCGTGCCGAAACCGGGCGCTGTCTTCATTTCGTACTCGGTGAGCCGGTGTACCAGCTGGGCCCGGGTTTCCACGGCGACCTTGTTGAAAATGCTGGTCATGTGGTGCTTGACGGTGTTCTCGCTCAAGCCAGAAAGCATCGCGATCTCTACGTTGGTTTTGCCCAAGCCTACCCACTGCGCCAATTCCTTTTCGCGCGGGCTTAGGCCGGCAAAGCGGGTCGCGAATTCGTCCTCCACGTCGAGGTGTTCGATCACGCCGCAAAACACCTCATGCATGATCGGCACAAGCCACTTCAGCGCTTCGGCATGCGAGCTGGTAAGGCGGCCGGGTATGCGATGGAAGCTGTGGTAGGTCCCGACGCAGCGAGTGGTGTCGTACACGCCGTAGGAGGCGGTGTTTTTCATGCCGTGCTCCCGAAACGATTCGAGCCAGCCGGCGGGCGTGTCGGGCCAGGGATGATCTATCTCGAACAACTGCGGCTCTCGGGTCGCAAGCCAGCGGCGCAGGATCGGGGTGTCTATTCCCCCGGCCCGATTGCGTATCTTTTGCAAATGGTTCACCGGATAGTCGACGCCGATCATGTAATCGAGCGAGACGCCCCCGGCGTGCAAGTGTCCGTAACCGCACCCGAGCGTCTCGTGAGGGAAGATCGGTCTGATCTTCTTGCGCGTCCACTCTTTGAATTCGTCGACGGTCTTGAGGCTGATGGATTCCAGTACGATGGTTTCGAGCATGAGGGATTCCCTGAAGTCTTGTGTGTATTGTTGTGGATATCAGCGTTGCGGCGGCGTGGTACCGCTGTCCGGTGGCGGCTCGTAGACGAACTTCCAATCGGCGTAACGTGAGCTGCCCGTGAAGGCCTCGTCCCGGGTGTCGAAGTTCGCGGACTTGATCGGGCGTCGGTCGGAGAGGCTGTGCACGCCCATGATCCCGCCGCCGGGGGCCGCAATGGCTGCCCACTGGGAGTTTCCAGTCATCGGGTCGGCATGGATTTTCCTGAGATACCGCTGCATGCTGAGATAGCGCTTGTCCTCGATCAGCTCTTCAAGCTTTTCCGGATAGCGCTTCACCGAGCCTGGCGTGCGCTGGTAGTAGAGCGCGATGGCTTCGCGGAATCGTCCGCCTATGTAGAGCAGTTCCTTCTCCTTTTCGCGTTGTCTGGACTGAGACCAGATTTCACTAGTGGCGGCAAGCAAAAGGCCTGCGACCGCGACCGCAAACATCGCAAGCACGTAGGTAAAGCCTTGCTGAGATCCGCGCACGCTACCACTGCTCATAAGGTTTTCCGTCGCGACCGGCGCCTTGGGCGCCGCTTTTCACGTCGAAGACCGCGCCCTTCTGAGGGTCGGCCGGAGGCAGCACGACCCAGGTCGCGCCGCTTTGCGTAATCGGATCAAGCGGAATGCTGCGCAGGTAGCGTCTCGTCACCAGATCCTCGAGCGCATCCGGATAGTGGCCCGCGTCGGCGTAGTATTTGTCCAGGGCGTTACGCATCAGGTAAAGGTTTTCCTTGAGAACTGCTTCCTCGGCTCTCGACACGCCGCCGAAGTATCGTGGCGCGACGATCGACAGTAGCAAGGCGATCACGGCAAGCGCCACCATCAGCTCGATCAGGGTGAAGCCCGGTGTGACTCGGCCTGCATCGCGGCGACTTTGCACCGTCACCACTCCTTGTACGGAACGCCGTTCAAGCCCACGCTGGCGTTCAGGGAGTACACATCGAAGACATCCTTGCCGGGCCGCGGAGCATCCGGGGAGCTGTCGTAGCTTCGCAGACCCCACGTCGCCTCCGGGGAGGCCGAGAGGTCCGTGGCCAGGGGATCCCGTGGCACGCGCCGCAGCAAATAAAGTTTACCCCCCGAGGCGCTTTTCGTATCGGCGACGCCTTCGACCAAGGTGGCCAGAGTCGGCGGATAGCCCGATTGGTCGGCCGCGCGGGTGATCCGCCCCTCGTCCGAAGCGCGCTTGTAGGCGTCCAGCGCTTCCCGGATTTCGCGCAAGCCGCGTCGCAGATCCTCCTCCTTGTTGCGCTGCGCGCTCATCTCCGAGAGCGGCAGCGCGATCGAGGCAAGCAATCCCACGATGGCCACCGTGATCAGAAGCTCGAGGAACGTGAATCCGCGGGAACGCTTCATGGCGAGGCGGGGCGGATGAGTAGGGTAAGCGGCGAGGGCAACTGCGCGGACAGAACCTTTCCAGCGCTGTCGGTGAGCGAAACTGTTTCGAGTCTCAAGGCCGGACTGCCGGGCGCACCCATCGCCTGGAAGGTAAGGCGCGCAAGCTCACCCGAGCCCTGGATGTTCGCCGTTCCGGAAAAGCTCAGATTGAGCCGCCCCATCCCTTCAGGAGAATTCGCGCGAAAGCCCGCATCGGGGCTCGACTCGAGCAATTTCCCGGGATCGGCGCGCACGAACTGCAGGCGCGAGGGATCGTAGGCGATATCGAAGCTGCCGTTCCTCAGGCCTGCGGCCGCGTCGACAGTGAGCTGAATCGTGAATTCCTGGCCGAGCGCGAGCTGCGCCGGCGCTTGCAGCGAGACTTTGATGGGAGGGGATTTGGCGACGGTCGCTGCCGGGGCAGGCGAAGCGTCTCCCTGGCCAGGCTGCGCGCTGGGCGCAGTTGCGTTGGGCAGAGCGGGCGCGCTGGGTGCTCCGCTTTCGGTCGGATACAAGCTTTGCAGAACCAGGGGCGGTGCGCCGATCACAGCCTCGGTGCCCGATGGAAATTCCTCGAAGCGCAGCTCGGGACGCGCGATATTCCGCAGGATGCGCGGGGTGATGAGGAGCACGATCTCGGTCTTGGTTGTGTTGTTGTTGTGGCTGGAGAAGAGCCGGCCGATCACCGGCAGACTGGCGATGCCCGGAACGTTGTCCGCGACGCGGCGGTCCTCGTCGTCGATAAGACCGGCCAGCACCTGCGTTTCGCCGTCTTTCAGGCGCAACGCGGTGGCGGTATTGCGCGTGCCGATCTGATAGACGAGATTGCCCGAAGCGCTGCGAATCTGCTGCACGATGCTGCTCACTTCCAGCGCAATCTTGATGCCCACATCGTCCTCGAGGAACACGTTCGGCTCGACGTCCAGCTTCAGGCCGACTTCCAGATAGTTCACGGACTCCGAAATGACTCCCGTCGAGGTCGTGGTGGACGTGACTACCGGAACCTTGTCGCCGATATGGATCTTGGCTTTTTCCCTGTTTTTCACGCGAATGCGCGGATTGGCGAGAAGATTGGCCTTGCTCTCCTGCTCCTGAAGATTGACGATCACGAGCGGGTCGGTGACCGTGAGACGCACCAGGCTCGCATCGCGGCTGCGCAGCTCCGGGAGAGTGAGAGCCCCGGCCCCGCCCGCGCCCACGACGCCCGCGCTTGCCTGGGTGGGCCAGCGGATCCCCAATTGTGTAAGCAGGGTGGTCGCCACTTCCAGGACTTCGACTTCCAGCATCACCTCGGGCTCGGCGAGATCCTGGTTGGCGATCAGCCGCTCGACCACGCGCACCGCCTCCGGAGTGTCGCGCACCACGAGTAGGTTCAGTTTCTCGTCGACATACATGTCCTTGGTTTTGACGAGCGCCTTCACCATCGTGGCGACCTGCTTCACGTCGGCGTTGGCGAGGTAGAAGCTCCTCATCATGAGCTCCTGATAATCCTTGGCTTTCGCGGCCGTGTTGGGGTAGACCAGCAGGGTGCTTTCGTTGAGCGTCTTGCGTTCGAGCTGGTTGGTGACGAGGATGAAGCGGATCACGTCTTCGATGCTGGTGTTGCGCACGAAAAGAGTCGTTCGCAAATCGGGCCGCACATCGCGGTCGAAGATGAAATTCAGCCCCGAGTTCTTCGAAATCATCTCGAACACGGTGCGCAAGGGCGTGTCGCGGAACTCCAGCGTGATCGGCTTTTTGAGCGACGTGCCGAGCTGCGGCGCGACGCTCGCAGGTCTGAAGCTTCTCTCCTCCAGACGTCGCAGCAGGAGTTGGGCCTCGCGGTTGCTTGAGTTTTCTGAGAGCACCGATTTGACCTTGCCGTAGGCGATCTGATCGTTTCCCTTCTTGACGCTCTCCTCGGCTTCGGCGAGAAGCGCGCGATGCCGTCGCCCGATCCGGAGCGACTCGATACCGGCGGTGGCGCGCGAATTCGCGGGATCCAAAGTTAGCGCCTGTTGATAAGCTGTCTGGGCTTCTTCGAAGAGGTTGCTCACCCGAGCCTTTTCGGCGAGGGCGAGGTAACGCTGCACTGCGAAATCGCGCTGCTTGAAGTAGTACTCGCGGTAGGACTTGTTTCCGGGGTCGAGTTTGTAGGCTTCGTCGATCCTGGCGAGGCCTTCCGGAATCTTGCCGGCGTCGATCAGCTCCCGCCCGTCGTTGAATGCCCGCTGCGCGGCGCAGCCGGCGACGAGCAGCAAGGCAATCGATAGCGCGATGAATCTTGACATGGCTTCGCCTTAGTCGAGGTTGTCGATCACGGACTCCTCCGTCAATTTCATCTACCTGCCGCTCGGAAGCAAGCAGACGCTGCCGATCGGCAGGTAGATGAAATTGACGGAGGAGTCCGTGATCGACTCGATTCGATAGCTGCCGTCCACCGTATCGCCGGCGGCGACGCTGTAGCCGTCGCTGTTCTTCCATAGAAAGACGACAGTCCTGTCCCCGTCCACCAGCTTTCCGAAATATCGGAACGGCAGGGGAGGCGTTGTCGGCGCCGGTGGCGGCGGAGGAGGGCTTGGCGCGATTTCCACGTTGACGGGCGGCGGCGCGAGCGTGGCGACTTTCGGAGCGAAGAGGTTGGCGATCTTCGTGTTTTTGTTGGTGCGAGCCAGCTTGTCCAGATCGAGATCCGGAAGAGTGGCTTGCGACGCGGGGCCGTTCGCGTTCGTTGCAGGCACCGAAGCCGACTCGCCTGTCCGACCGGCTTGAGTATCCGCGGAGGGTTCTTCGCGCCCGGCGACGACGCCCGCGATTAGGGCCAGCGCCACCACAACCAACGCGGCGCGGCGGGGAATATCGCGCGGGAAAGTCAGCTTCATGGACGGAGAATGTGCAAGGTCAGCCGCACGTCGGTTTCGACCGTAAGATCGTTGGTGCGCTTTCGCCGGAAGCTCACTTGATCGAGCGAAAGCACCGGCATTTCGATCAAGACGTTCTCGAGGAAGGCGCGGATCTGGGCATAGTCGCCGGCAAGCGGCAGGGCGATTTCGTAGCGGTCGAGCTTCCCCGGGCCTTTGATGAGCTGATATTCGGCCGTGCGCAGGGTCAGTCCGCTTTTTTCCGCGATCGCGTAGAACTTCGCGAGCCAGTCGGTCGTCGTTTCATCGCGCTCGAAGAACCGATAGAACGCGGCGAGCTTTCCCGAAGGCGAAGCGGTGCGAATCAGGTTCGGATCGGCGGACCGGGTCTGTTTCGTTGCACGTTCGATCGAGCGGTCGAGGCGCTCGCTCTGGGCTTCGAGAGGCCGCAGGCCGGCCTCGAGAAAGATCGCCGTTCCCGCGAGCAAAACCAGGGCGAGCTTGCCGGGCGAGCCAAGCCGTTCGATAACCGTAGTCAATGAGCGCAACATGAGGTTCAGCGTTTTTCTTTCCAGTCGGCGGAGATGGTGAAGGCCAGCGGACGCCGGGAGTCGTTCTGGACGAATTCGTGCTTCGCGAGCCGGACGTTCTTCAGGGTTTTCTCGTGCGACAGCCAGGCGACATAGGTGAGGGCCGCGGGATAGCTCCTGGCTTCGCCCGCGATGTTGACCGAACCCGATCCGGTATCGGGTTCGATGGAAAGCAGCGCGATGTCGTCGGACCGCGCGGACTCGAGCGCCCGAAACACGTTGTCCCAGGGCATCGACAGGCGCAGTATCGTGTCCTGCGCGGCGGCGAATTCTTCTTGGGACAGAGGCCGCGCGAACAAAGGCGTCCCGGCGTTGCGCCCGGGGAGCGCATTCGAGAGCCGCGCAAGCTGCGCAGTCTTAGCTTCGACCCCGAGACGGGACTTCGTATAGGAATACCCGACATCCGCTGCGAATCCGAGGGCGATGACAAGAAGCAGCCAACTGATCCTGGCCGGTCGCGGCGTTTTCAGCAGATGATCCAGTTCGAGCCGGACGGGCTTCATACGCGGCCGGTCGAATTTCATAAGTAAGCCAGGCCAGTCGAGTTTCATGCGCAAACCATCGAGTAGATGCGGTCTGCGCCCGCGAGCGGCGATGGCGACGCCGCAATTTGATATCCGTCCGCTTTCCCGGGCTCGACGGGATCGAGCGCGGAAACGAACACGTCCCGGCACGGCTCCTCAGGTGCAAGCAGCGCGCTTTCGCGCTCCACCATGTGCGGAAGCTCCCGGATCCAGTGCGCGTTCGTCTGCCGGCCGCGCATGCTCCGCCACAACCCGTCGCGGATCATGCCGAGCTGCAGCCGTCCTGGCTCCTGAACCACGAACCAGAATGCCGACTGCCGCATTGCTGGCAGAGCCTGGTTGAAGGCGGTCATCAAGTACGGCTGGACCGACCGGAGCAGCACGGGGCTGTTCTTGAAGGCCGCTGCGGTTGCCTCGATAAGTGTTTTGTCGATCGCGCTCGCGAGGCGAGGGTGGGCCGGCCCGGCCTCGGAGATCTGAATATCCCAGTCGCGCGCGCGGACGCCATAGGTTTTCTCGAAGTGGTGCGAAGCGTATGCTAGCCATTCGTCCCGGCTCGACACGCCGGTGTTCGGCTTCAGCAGTACGTGGCGCACAAAATGGTTCGAAAGCACGACGACTGCGTTGGCCGCTCGGGGCGCATGCGCCTGTAAGAGCTTGGGCAGCGCAGCGAGCGCAGGGCGCCAAGGTTCCTCGGCGATTCCGGCTTCGAGCGGAAGCGTTCCCTGGGCGAGCAATTTCGGACGCAGGCCGCGGCCGTAGCGTGCGAATACCACGCGCTCCGGGCACAGCCCGATTCGAATCGACTCACGCAACGAAGGTGACACGGTTCGCCTCCTCCAGGGACGTTTCGCCTTCGCGGACAAGCTCGAGCGCCGACTCGCGCAGGGTGCGCGTGCCGGCGGCGCGGGCCGCGTCTTTCAGCTCGCGCGCGGGCACGCGGCTTGCGATCATTTGCCGGAGTTCGTCGCTCATGACCAGGAGCTCGCCGATCGCGCGCCGCCCCCGGAAACCTGTGCCCCGGCAGTGTGCGCAGCCGCGCCCCTTCCGGAACCGGAAACCCGCGGCCTTGTCCTCGGGCAGGCCCGACTCGGCAAGCAGGCCGGGCTCCGGGTTCGCGTCCGCGCTGCACTGAGCGCAATTGATGCGCAGCAGCCGTTGCGCCATGACGCCGTTCAAGGCCGAGACGAAATTGTAGGGATCCACCTTCATGTGCAGGAAGCGGCCGATCACGTCGAACACGCTGTTCGCATGGACCGTGGTGTAGACGAGGTGCCCGGTGAGGGCCGACTGAATAGCGATCTCCGCCGTTTCGGAATCGCGGATTTCGCCCACCATGATGCGGTCGGGATCGTGGCGCAGAATCGAGCGCAGCCCGCGCGCGAAAGTCAGGCCCTTTTTTTCGTTCACCGGGATTTGCAGGACGCCGGACAGCTGGTATTCCACCGGGTCTTCGATGGTGATGATCTTGTCCAGACCGCTGTTGGCCTCCGTGATGACCGCGTAGAGCGTGGTGGTTTTTCCGCTGCCTGTGGGCCCGGTCACCAGTAGCATGCCGTGGGGCTCGGCAGCGAGCCGTCTCAGCGTCTTGATCGTGTGGGCATCGAATCTCAGCTGGTCTAGGGTTAATCCCTTCAACTGATCGGAGAGCGACTGCTTATCGAGGATACGCAGCACCGCGTCTTCCCCGAAGACGCTCGGCATGATCGAGACCCGGATATCGATGTCGCGCCCGCTCCGTCTCGCCCTGAAGCGGCCGTCCTGCGGCACGCGCCGCTCGGCGATATCGAGCTCCGCCATCACTTTGACGCGGGAGATCACCTGATCGGCGAACTCGACGCCGTTGATCGTTTCAACCGGCGCGAGGACGCCGTCGAGCCGATACTTGATGGTAAGGCCGCCGGAGGCGGTCTCGAGATGGATATCGCTCGCGCCCGCTTTGAGCGCGTCGTAGAGCGTGGAATTGACGAGCCTGACGACCGGACTGTCGCTGCCGGCAATCGACTCGATCGACAGTTCTTCGGAGCCTTCTTTGCGGCTCGGGCCGGTTCCGAAATCGGCGATTACGCCGTCCATTGCGCGCAGCCCTGTTTCCTGCTGAGCGAGGTAGGCGAGTATGTCTTGGCGGAACGCGAGGGCGTAGGTAAAGGGCTCGCGCACCGACTCTTCGAGCCAGTCCTGGTTCGCCGCTTCATAGGGGTCGCCCAGCACCAGCTGAAGCTCGTGGTCTTGATCCCTGAGTGCGAGGCAGCTTCGCCTCTGCGCTTCGACAAAGGGAAGGACGTCGAAATCCGGCGTGCTCGCCCGCAGCTCATCGAGCGTCAGAGCAGGCAGGCGGAAAGTTTCCGACAGGCGCTGCATGAAGACCGCCGGTGCGGCGTCCGCACGCTCGTAGAGCAGATCGATGAGCGGACGGGAAAGACGAGTCTGCTCGGCCCGGGCGCCTGCCAGGTCCTCTGCCGTCAGAGGAATGACTCCAGGAGTCGTGACCGCATTCACTGGATCGCCCCCGCCAGCTCGAAGATCGGCATGTACATGAGGACGACCACTCCTCCGACCGCCAGACCGAGAATCGCCATCAACGCCGGCTCGAGCAGCCGTGTAAACCAGTCGACGAACCGCGAAGTCTCGTCGTCGTAGAACCGCGCGATCCGCTCCAGCATGTCGCCGATCTGGCCGCCGCGCTCGCCCACCACCAGCATCCGGTTTGCGACAGGCGAGGCCAGCCCTGTCGTGGTGAGCGCGGCAGACAGAGAAACGCCTTCCTCGATGGATTTCCTCGCCGAGGCGAGCTGCGCTCGAAGGTGATCGGCGAGCAAATCCTCCACCATGTGGGCGGCGCGCACGAACGGAATGCCGGCTCGCAGCAGCATGCCGAGCGTGCGGTATACGCGCGCGAGCTGGTAGGCCTTGATCCTCTCGCCCACGCTGGGGATGCGCCAGAGCCGCTGCACGATGGCCGCGCGCATGCGGCGGTCCGTCGCGACATAGGCAATGGCGATCAGCATTCCGCCTATCAGGGCTGCCACCAGCCAGCCATGCTGCGCGACGGTGCGGCCGACGTAGAGCAGCGCCTTCGAAAATACCGGCAGGTCCCTCGAGATGTCTTCGTAGACGCGGGCGAATCGCGGCACCACGTAGAACAGGAGAAAGGACAGCACCAGGCCGCCGACCGTGAGGAGGATCGCGGGATAGACCAGCGCGGAGGCGACTTTCTTGCGGACGCGGTCGATCTCGTCCTGATAGGCGATATAGCGCGACAGCGCTTCCTTGACATTTCCGGTCTGCTCGCTCGACCTGATCGTCGCGATATAGAGCGGCGAAAAATGCTGGGGAAGGCGCGACAGAGACTGGGACAAGGACATGCCCTCCCGCAGGCCGTCAAGCACTTGTTCAAGGATGCGGCGAGCCTCCGACTGCGATGTCTTTTCGGTCAGCGCCTGGATGGCTTCGACGAGGTTCAAGCCCGCGTCGAGCAGGGACAGGAGTTCGACGGAGAGCAGAGTTGAAGAGAACCGCGAACGGACTGGCGTTGAGCCGAACCATCCGGCCAAGGTCGGCCGAAGAGACAGGACCCGCAGACCTTGACGCGCCGCCAGCTCTTTCGCCAGCAAGGGGCTGGAGGCATTGAACTCGAGCGCCACGATTTCGCTGCGGTCGTTGATGGCCTTGACCAGGTAATTCACGATGTTCAGTAATTCGTTATATCGGCGTCTTCACCGGCGCCGCCGGGCTGGCCGTCGCGCCCGTACGATACGAGGTCGAAGTCGCCTTTCTGTCCCGGGTTCCGATAGATGTAAGGCCGGCCCCACGGGTCGTTCGGAACGGCTTTCTTCAAATAGGGGCCGTTCCAGTTGGCCTCGTTCGTCGGTTTGGCCACGAGCGCTTGCAAACCCTGTTCGCTCGTGGGATAGCGGCGCGTGTCGAGACGGTACTGGTCGAGTGCTTTCTCCAGGGCGTCGATCTGCGCCCGGGTCACCTGGATTTCGGATTTGCCGACTTGAGAGAAATATCTCGGCGCGACGTAGCCGGCGAGCAGACCGATGATCACGATCACGACCAGCAGCTCGAGCAAGGTGAAGCCGGTAACTTTTCGCGAGACCGGCTTCATTAGCGTTTGCTTATGGAAACGGCGACGGACAGGCTGAAAGCGACGCGAAGGTTTACTGCGAAACCCACTCGATCTTATTGGCATGGCTTTGAGCCAGCCTCCCCGTTTTTCCAGACACTACATGAAAATGCGCAACGCAAAAAGCTCGAAATTATTTCAGTCGATGCGAAGAAATTCTTTCTTGCGCAGACTCGCGCTGGAACATCTCGCAAAAATAATCCATTGGATTCGACATACGAGGTAGTGCGTGACTTGAACCGAACTAGCGCGTTGATTTGGACGCGAAAGCGCGCACGCCCTATCTTTTCTTATAGGTGGGCCGCTGGATTTTTTTTGCGCGGACCGACAAGTGTTCACTTGAGGTGTCAGCCAAACGAAAGAAACGTCAGGAAAACCCGTATACGGCTGTCAGGTGTTCAGGACATTGTCGAAAGGGGCGCGTACCCATGAATGAATAGGGGCGCTTCTCCTCCCGCTGTGGCGCTCCCGATTTCACTCTATTATCTGGGCCGCGATCGGCGCACTCGATCGCACGGCTAGCGGGACACCAGGGATGGGGAAAGCGGAACGACAGCAAAAACGCATCGCGGCGGGCTGGCAGGCCGTCGAGCGCGGCGACTTCCGGCTGGCCGACGAGATCGCCGGCAACGCGCTGCGCAAGGATCCTTCGGACGCGGACTTCCTCGCGCTGCGGGGAACCAGCCTGGTCCACCAGCGCCGGTTCGAAGAAGCTCTGGCGCCTTTGCGCGAGGTCGTTCGCAAGGCGCCCGCGAAGGGCATCGGATATCTTCTCGGCCATTGCTATCTGGGAATCGGGGATCCGAAAAACGCCGAAGCCGTCCTGAGGCGGGAGACGGAGTCGTTTCCGGATCTGGTGGAAGCGGGCAACCTGCTCGGCATCGCCCTCGTCCAGCAGTCCCGGCATCAGGAAGCCTTGCCGCTGTTCGCGTCCGCCATCGAGCGCAACCCCCGGTTTGCCGAGGCGTACCTCAACCTGGGCAATGCGCTCCACGAGCTGGGGCGTCACGAAGAAGCGATTCTTCATTTCAGGAAGACCCTGGAACTCAGGCCGGGTTTCCTCGAAGCGTACAACACCCTGGGGAACGCCTACAGGGCCCTGAAGCGCCACGATCTGGCGATCGAATGCTACCGGGAGGCGTTGCGGGTCGCGCCCGGCGACGCAAAGACACACACCAATCTCGGCGTCGCCCTGGCGGACCTGGGGCGGCATGACGAGGCCATCGCTTCCTATGAAGCCGCCTTGTCGGTCAGGCCCAACTCGGCGAACGCGCATTACAACCTCGGTGTCACGCTGCAGGAGCTCAAGCGCCATGGCGAAGCGATCGCCTGCTTTGAGAAAACGATAGAAATCGACCCGGGCCACGAGCACGCTTTCGCCGCGCTGGTGTCGAGCGAGATCGAGACCTGTCTCTGGGGAAATCTCGATGCTCACGTCGGCGAGATGGTGAGGCGAGTGAAGGAGGGGAGTCTGATCGTGGAGCCTTTCATATTTCTTCTGGTTTCGCAGGATCTCGGCGACCAGAGGCTCGTCGCGGAACGCCACGTCCGCAAGACTTGTGCAGCGCCCTCGGCGCCGGAGCGTAGGTTGCCGGAGGCGAACCGGCCCATACGGCTCGCTTATCTCTCCGCGAACTTCAACAATCACGCGATGCCTCAGCTCATGGTGGGACTATTCGAGGCGCACGATCGCTCGAGGTTCGAAACGACAGCGGTGTCCTTCGGCAAGGACGACCGGAGCGAAATCCGCTTGCGGCTCGAGCGGAGCTTCGACCGCTTCATCGACGTGCGTGCCCGAAGCGACGCCGAAGTATCCAGGCTGCTCGAAGAGCTGGAAGTCGACATCGCGATCGACCTGATGGGTCACACGGACCAGGCCAGACCGGAAATTCTCGCGCGCCGCCCCGCGCCGATCCAGGTGAGCTATATGGGTTACCCGGGGCCCATGGGAGCGGGCTTCATCGACTACATTCTCGCCGACGAATTCGTACTGCCCCGGGAGCATCAGGCGTTCTATTCCGAAAAGGTGGTCACCCTTCCGGACTGCTATCTGGTGAACGACTCGAAGCGGAAAATCTCGGAACGGACTCCCACCCGCGGCGAGCTGGGTCTGCCGGAAAAGGGGTTTGTATTCTGCTGCTTCAACAAGAACACCAAGATCCAGCCGCTGATATTTTCAATCTGGGCGCGGCTTCTCACGCAGATTCCGGGCAGCGTGCTGTGGCTGCTCGAAGATAACGCCGGGGCGCGGCAAAACCTGCAAAGGGAAGCGCAAGCACGAGGGGTGGACCCGGGCCGGCTGATCTTCGCCCCGAGAATCAAAACCGACGAGCACCTGGCCCGCCATCGCGTCGCGGATCTTTTTCTGGATACGCTTCCCTGCAATGCGCACACCACCGCGAGCGACGCGCTATGGGCGGGGCTGCCCATTGTCACCTGTCCGGGGAGGACCTTCGCCGGGCGCGTCGCGGGCAGCCTGCTGCGTGCGGTCGGATTGCCCGAGCTCATCGCGCAAAACCTGGAGGAATACGAAGCGCTTGCCTTGAAGCTCGCGACGAACGGTCAAGACCTCAAGGAGCTGCGCGCGAAACTGGCGGGCCGGAGACTCTCCGCGCCGCTCTTCGACACCGACCGCTTCCGGCGCCACGTCGAGTCGGCGTATGCGACCATGCAGGACATCCGGCGGCGGGGAGAAAAGCCGAGGGGATTTTCGGTAGAGGCAATTGAATAATCGGCGCGCCGCAGCCTGAGCCGAAAAGTCATTCGGCCTTGATCGTATTCACCAGCACGCCCACCTTGCTCAGTTCGATCTCCACCGTGTCGCCGGCCTTCATCCACACGGGCGGGGTGCGCCTCGCGCCGACTCCGCCGGGCGTGCCGGTGACGATGACGTCGCCCGGCTCGAGCGAGGTGAAGGTCGAGATGTAATTGATGAGCCGCGGGATGCGGTGGATCATCTGTTCGGTGGTGGCGTGCTGCATGACCTGGCCGTTGAGGCGCGTCTCCAGGGTCAGTTCCTCGCCGTCCTTGATCTCGTTGCGCGTCACCATCCAAGGGCCGAATCCGCCGGTGCGATTGAAGTTCTTGCCCGCGGTCCACTGCAGGGTGTGGCGCTGCCAGTCGCGGATCGAGCCGTCGTTGTAGCAGGCGTAGCCGGCGATGTGCTTCCACGAATTTTCCCGCGAGATGCGCCGCCCGCGCTTGCCGATGATGACCGCGATCTCGCCTTCGAAGTCGAGGCTGGTCGATTCCGGCGGCAGGACGATCGGCTGCCTGTGCCCGACCTGCGATTCGGCGACGCGCATGAAAAGCGCGGGGTTCTCGGTCTTGTCGCGCCCGGCCTCCACGCGGTGCTCCTCGTAGTTGAGGCCGACGCAGATGATTTTTCCCGGGTTGGGAATCACCGGAAGGAAAACGATCTTGCCGAGCTTGAGGTCCGCCTTCTTCGCGCTCTTGGCGATTTTCTCCGCCTGGGCGAGCGCGCCACCCGCGAGGAGGGCGCGTAGGTCGGGATATTTTTTCCCGATGCGGCGCGTGAGATCGACGATTCCGTCGCCGATGACGATGCCGTAGCCGGCCCCCTTGGAAGTTCTGTAGCTCGTAAGCTTCACCGCCGTTCTCCCTCCCCTGGAAAGGCAGGTAGTTTATCGCAAGGATGAGCGTCCGGAGCGGCTCGCTGCGGCCTCAATGGACATGGGCTGCGTGCGCGTGCTCGCCTCCCGAGGGCGTATGCGGAGCTTCGCGATTCAGGATCCCGGCCTGTTCGATCAGCTCCGAAATCCGGTTCCAGTCGGGTTTCTCGCCCGGCGTCCAGCGCGCCCGCAGATAACCCCCGCGGTCGACCAGGAATTCGACCTCGTCCGCGATCCCCGACGGCACCGCCCCGCGAAACAGCGCGTAGGCGGCCGCGACTTGCGAATCCGGATCGGCGATCATCGAGCCGCCGCCTGCGCGCGCGCCTGCAGGCACCGGCGCTCCCTTCACCTGCATGGCGAGGACGCGCACGCCGACGCGGCCCAGCTCGGCTTGCGCGGACTCGAGCGCGCGCAGGCGCCCGTCGGCCTCCGGGTGCGCGTAGAACACGAGGAGCACCACGTCCTGGCCGCGGACTCCCTGCAGCGATTCTTGCGGGCGCTCGCCGATCTGGAATTCGAAATCGGGCGCGGCGATCGGACGCCACTCGCCCACTCCGCTGTCCATCTCCTTTGCGTATTCGGCGTCGGTCTGTGCGCGCAGGAAGTTGAGCAGGTCCCAAAGGCGGTCGTCGCCGATGCGGTCGCCGAAGCCGGGCATCGGCGTCCCGGCGATGCCGTGCTGCAGCCACCACAGCATGTCGCCCT
>DATHHS010000002.1:0-8926 GCA_035317085.1 Burkholderiales bacterium | reverse complement strand
GCAAAAGTGAAGCCGCCGTTCACCGAGATCGTGAGGTTGTCGCCGCCGTTATTCTGCAATACCACCGTGCCATTCAAGCCCGAGGCCGTGCCGCCCACAGTAAAGGTATTTTCCGCGCAGGTGACGGTCACGTTGCTGACGTTGGTTCCAGCCACCGTGCCGGTGCCGTTTGCCACGCTGCAACTGCGGCTTGCGGGTTGCGTGAATATGGTGACGGCATAGGGCCCGCCCTGGGCGACCGGGACCGGGAAGCTGAAGTTCCCGTTTGCCGAGACCGCAAGGTCGTTGCCGCCGTTGTTCCGCAGCACCATGCTGCCCGAGAGCCCCGAGACCGTGCCGCCCACGCTGAAGGCTATGGCAGAACAGGTGAGCGTCACGTTGGTGATATTTGCCCCGCCCACCGTGCCCGCGCCGTTTGCGACCGTGCAGGTCTGGCCCGCGGGTTGAGTCAACACCGTGACGTTGTAGGAGCGGGAGTCGGCAAGTACGCTGGCAAAGACGAAACTGCTGTTCGCGAAAACCAGAAGGTTATCGCCTCCGTTATTCTGCAGCACCGCAGTGCCGGAGAGCCCTGAGACCGTGCCTCCGACGGTGTAGTTGATGCCTCCCGCGCCCGGGGTCGTGCTTCCCCCGCCCGGGGTCGTGCCGCCCCCGCCCGACGCGCCATCGCTGGTGCTGCCCCCTCCACACGCGGTGAGAGCGAGGATGGAAAGCAGAAATAGCCGATATCCGCTCGTACTTTTTGGTCCCAAGGCTACTTCTCTCTACGAGACACCCGAAGGCGAAGATGGTGCTGGGAAGCACAATGAACCCGGAAACCAGACGGGTCTGTTCGATAACGTACCGACGCAATTCCTGCGTGCGCCGGCAGCTTCGAACGCTTGTCAGGCGGCAGCCCGCTAGTTCTGGCAACATCCCGCACTGGTTGCCCCATGGATAACGCAGACGTCCTGCTCCTTGCCCGCGCCCAGTTCGGGCTGAATATCGCGTTTCATATCCTGTTCCCGACGCTCACCATCGCGCTCGGGTGGATCGTGTTCTACTTCCGGATCCGCTACGCGCGCTCGGGCGACGCGGCGTGGCTCGCGACCTACAAGCTTTGGACCAAGGTGTTCGCGCTCACGTTTGCGATGGGCGTGGTGACGGGCATCACCATGTCCTTCCAGTTCGGCACCAACTGGCCCGGCTACATGCAGAAGGTGGGGAATATCGCGGGGCCGCTGCTCGCCTACGAAGTGTTGACCGCGTTTTTCCTCGAGGCGACGTTTCTCGGGGTGATGCTCTTCGGCATGAATCGCGTGCCGGGCTGGCTGCACATTTTCTCTTCGGCCATGGTCGCGATCGGCACGACGATCTCGGCATTCTGGATTCTGGCGCTCAATTCCTGGATGCAGACTCCGGCCGGCCATGTAATGGACGGCAGCCAGCTCATCGCCGGCGACTGGCTGCAGGTGATCTTCAACCCGTCGTTTCCGTACCGGATGACCCACATGCTGCTCGCCTCGGGGCTGACCGCGTCCTTCGTGGTGGCCGGGCTTTCGGCGTGGCGGCTGCTTCACTCAGGCGAAGACCCCTCGGCGCGCAAGACCTTGCGCACCGGCCTCATGCTCGCCGCGGTGCTCGCGCCGGTGCAGATATTCGTGGGCGACTTGCACGGACTGAACACGCTCGAGCACCAGCCGGCCAAGATCGCGGCGATCGAGGCGCTGTGGAAGACTGAGAGGGGCGCGCCGCTCGTGCTATTCGCCATCCCGGACGACGAAAAACGACGCAACGATTTCGCTATCGAAATCCCGAAAGGTGCGAGCTTGGTCCTCAAGCACGACGCGAACGCCGAGCTGAAAGGTATCGATGCTTTCGCGCCGAATGTGCCACCGGTGGCGCCGGTGTTCTTCGCGTTCCGCGTGATGGTGGGAATGGGCGCTTTGATGCTGCTCGTCGCGTGGGCCGGTGTATGGGCGACGCGCGAGGGCGCGCTGCCGCGCCGTTGGATGCTGTGGGCCTTCTCGGGCTTCACCTTCGCCGGCTGGATCGCGACGCTCGCCGGCTGGCTTGTCACCGAGATGGGCAGGCAGCCCTGGCTCGTCACCGGCATCCTCAAGACGGCGGATGCCGTGGGCGGTCCTTCCGGCGCGCAGCTCGGCGCGAGCCTTACCGCCTACATCATTACGTATACAGTGATGCTGATCGCCTACTTCGTCGTGCTCACCCACCTCGCAGGAAAGGGGACGGCCGCATGAGCCTGGACCTGCCCCTGATCTTCGCCGCCTTGATGGGATTGTCCATCCTGCTCTACGTCGTGCTCGACGGCTACGATCTGGGCGTGGGCATGCTGATGCCCGCGGCCGACGCGCACGAGCAGGAGCTGATGGTCGCCTCCATCGGGCCGTTCTGGGATGCGAACGAGACCTGGCTGGTGCTGGGCGTGGGCATCCTGCTCGTCGCTTTCCCCGTGGCGCACGGCATCGTTCTCGGAGCGCTGTACCTGCCCGTCGTGGCGATGCTGATCGGGCTGATGCTGCGCGGCGTAGCTTTCGAATTCCGCATCAAAGCCGAAGGCTGGCACCGCGAGCTGTGGAACTGGTTGTTCTGGTTCGGATCTTTCCTCGCTTCGTTCGCGCAGGGGCTGATGCTCGGGCGCTACATCACCGGGTTTCATACCGGATTCGGCTACTACGTGTTCGCGATGCTGGTGGGCGCATCGCTGTGCGGCGGCTACGTGCTGCTCGGCTCGACCTGGTTGATCTTGAAGACCGAGGGCACACTGCAGAAAAAAGCGCTCGGCTGGGCACGCTGGGGGTTGATCTGGGTTGCGCTCGGCGTTGGGCTGGTGAGCCTCGCCACGCCGTTCGTGAGCACCACGGTACAGGCGAAGTGGTTTGACTTTCCGCGCACGCTAGCGCTGATGCTGCTGCCGCTTGCGACGCTCGCCGCGGGCTGGATGGTGTGGGCCACCACGGGCCGCTTGCGGCGAGGCGAACGCGAATGGGACTGGATGCCGTTCGCCGCCACCGTGGCGATCTTCGCACTCGCCTTCGCCGGGCTCGCCTACAGCCTGTTTCCCTACGTGGTGATGGATCGCATGACGCTCTGGGAAGCGGCCTCGCATCCGTCGGCGCTCAAGTTCATGCTTTTGGGCGTGGCGATCGTGTTTCCGCTCCTCCTCGCCTACACGGTGTTCGCCTACCGCGTGTTTCGCGGCAAGGCGCGTGCCGGGCTTTACGAGTAGGTCGCTCAGCCTTCCTTCAGCGGCGCTAGCGTCACTTCGACCCGCCGGTTCGCGGCGCGGCCCTGCTCGGTCGCATTGCTCGCGATCGGATGGTCCTCGCCGCCCGCGGCGGTCATGATGCGCGGTTCGCTCACGCCTTTGCTCTCGAGGTACTGGGCGACGGCGCTGGCACGGCGCTGCGAAAGCTGCTTGTTGAAATCCGCGCCGCCGACGTTGTCGGTGTGACCCGCAATCTCGATGATGGTCTTGTCGTACTTCTTCGCCACCAGCGCGACGCCGTCGAGCACCTTGAAGAACTGCGCGTTGAGGTCGGCGCTGCCGGTGCGGAAAGTGACGTTGCCGGGCATGTTGAGGACGATGTCCTCGCCTTTGCGGGTGACCGTCACGCCGCTGTCGCGCATCAGCGCTCGCAGCTCGCTTTCCTGCCTGTCCATGTAGTTGCCGACCGCGCCGCCGGCGAGCGCGCCGACGCCGGCGCCGACGAGCGCCCGCTGCCTGCGCTGCTTCGCGTCGCGGCCGGAAATCATCCCGATCGCGGCGCCGGCGCCAGCGCCTATGAGCGCGCCGAAGGTGGTGCTCGTGGTTTTCTTCTCGCCGGTATACGGATCGGTGGTCTGACAGCCTGCCGCAAGGCCGGCGAGTGCCGCCAGCACGAGAGCCGCCTTCATCGTGGGGGTGGATTTGGGCATTTTGAAAATCTCCTCGAGTATGAATTCCGTCGACGTCAGCGCACTGCGGTCATGTAGTAGGTCTCATCGACGTACTTCAGCGGTTCCGTGAGATTCTTCTGCGGCTTGGCGAATTCGCTGCGCAGCTTGAGCACGGTGCGTGCGCCTTCGACGTCGAACTTCGCCCTTTTCTGAAAACCCTCCCTGGCTCCCAGCATCAATTCGTAGGCCTTCTCGGCAGCGGGACGCGGGACGCCGGGAAGGTTCTTGACGTAGATAGCGACGGCCTCGTCCCTGTTCGCGGGCTGGAACAGCCAGTCCATCGCCGCCACATAGGAACGAATGAAGGGAACGAGCTTGTCGCCGTTCTGTTTTGCCCACGAGCGGCGCGCGACCCCGACGGAGGCCTGATACGGACCGAAGGTCGCCGTCGTGTCGCCCAGCCGCGTGTAGCCTTTCGATTCCGGCAATATTTCCGAGGGGGAGCTGATCATGGTTCCCGAGATCTTGCCTTCCATCAGCGATTTCACCCGTGCCGGCGTGCCGCCGAGGCGCTCGACCTTGTAGTCGCCCGCCGAAAGTCCGTTCATCGCGGCGAGTTTGTACAGGATGAACGCAAATCCCGTGGTGGCCGCGTCCACGCCGACCGTCGTGCCCTTCAGTGCCGCGTAGGTCTTGATGTCCGGCCGGGTCACGAAGCGCAGCATCCCGGAGATGCCGCCCATGAAGGCGAACAGGTCGGGTTGCGTAGCGAGCTCGGTTTCGCCCTGTCCCTCCTGGTAGGCGACCACGTTGTCGTAGGCAGTGGTGCCGAAGTCATACTTGCCTTCCATCAGGCCGCGAATCTGCGTGACGGAATCGGGCGTGAACGCGAGCTTCACCGCGATCCCGTTCTGCGCAAACAATCCTTTTTCCTGCGCGATCCAGACCGGCCAGTTGCCGCCGCCGCCGAAGGCGATCACTTCCAGCGGCTTGGGTGCTTGCGCCGTCGCGACGCTGGTCGCGGCGAACAGCGCCGTCGCAAGTGCGAATTTCTTGAGTAATTTCATGGTCTCCTCTCCTCGGTATCGAATGCCGCTGCACGAATTCTCCATTCGCGCTTCGCGGCCCGGGCCCAGTATAAGGCTCAGCGCCGTCCTTGCGGATCCAGAACGTCACGCAGCTGGTCCGCGACCAGATTGATGCTGACGACGGCGAGCAGCAGCGCGATTCCCGGGAAAACGCTGATCCAGTAGTGGCCGGATAGCAGGTAGGTGAATCCGTTCGAGATCAGCAGGCCGAGCGAGGGCTCGGTGACCGGCAGCCCGAGGCCGAGGAAGGACAGCGTTGCCTCGAGCGTGATCGCCGCGGCGATCTGCACGGCGGCGATCACGATGATCGGCGGCAGGCAGTTCGGCAGCAGGTGCCGGAACAGGATGCGCGTATTCGACAAGGCGAGAGCGGTCGCCGCCTCGATGTATTCCTTCCTGCGCTCGACGAGTGCAGCGGCGCGCGCGGTGCGGGCGTAGTAGGCCCATTGCACCGCGACCAGCGCGACGATGATCTTCTCGATTCCCTGGCCGAGCACGGCGAGCAGGACGAGCGCGATGAGGATGGAGGGGAAGGAGAGCTGGAGGTCGGCCAGGCGCGCGATCAGCGCATCGACCCAGCCGCCGAACCAGGCCGCGGCAAGTCCCAGGCTCACGCCGATCGCGAGCGCGAAGACCGTGCTCGCGACGCCGACGGCGAGACTGGTGCGCAATCCGTAGAAGATCGCCGAGAGCATGTCGCGGCCCTGGTCGTCGGTGCCGAGCCAGAAAGTCCCGCCCGCAGTCGAGTGCGAGCCGGGCGGCAGACGCGAATCGAGCAGATCGAGTTGCGCGAGATCGTACGGATTCTGCGGCGAGATCAGCGGCGCGAACAGGGCGACGAACAGGATCAATGCGATCAGCGCCAGGCCCGCAAGCGCGATGCGGCTCTTCGCGAATTCGGCGGCGATGCCCCGCAATATCATGCTTGCGAATCCACGAGGCGCATCCGCGGATCGAGCCAGGAGCAAATCACGTCGACGGCAAAATTGATGAGAACGAAGAGGGTCACGACGATGCACAGATAGGCGACGATCACCGGCCGGTCGAGCAGGTTGATGGAGTCGAGCAGCAGCTTGCCCATCCCCGGCCAGGCGAATATGGATTCGGTGACGACGGCGAACGCGATCACCGAGCCGAACTCGAGGCCCATGACGGTGACGATTGGAATCAGGACGTTCTTCAGCACGTGCACGCCGACGACGTGGATTTCCGTCAGCCCCTTGGCGCGGGCGAACCTGACGTAGTCCTGCCGCATCGCTTCGCGCGTCCCGGCGCGCGCCAGGCGGACGATGAGCGAGAGATTGAACAGCGCGAGGTTGGCGGCGGGCAGGATGAGATGGCGCCAGCCTTCCAGCGAAAGAAAGCTCAGCTGCATTCCGAGAAAATTCGCGGTCGGCCCGCGGCCCGCCGAAGGCAGCCAGCCGAAATACACCGAGAACACCATGATGAGCATCAGCCCGACCCAGAAGGTCGGGAGCGAGAACCCGAGGATGGAGCCCGCCATGATCGATTTGCCGGCGGCCGATCCGGGCTTGAGGCCCGCCCACAGGCCGAGCGGGATGCCGAGGATCATCGCGATCAGCATGGCCGCGGTCGCGAGCTCCAGCGTCGCCGGCATGCGCTCGAGAATAAGCCCGATCGCCGGGACGTTGAAGGCGAACGAATTCCCCAGGTCTCCGGCCGCAGCGTGTCTGAGGAACACGAAATACTGTTCGGCGAGCGGCTTGTCGAGGCCGAGCGCGGCAGTCGCGCGCGCGATTTCCTGCTGGCCGGCCTGCGGATTGATGAGAATGTCGACCGGATTGCCGATGGCATAGACACCCGCGAATACGGCGAGCGACATGACGGCGAGCACCACGGTGCTCTGCAGGAGACGGCGGACGATGTAGGCGAACATGGTTCCGACCCGGTGATTCGCGACATCTTACCGCAGAGATTGCAAGGAATTCGGCGGGACGGCGCCGCGGCCCGTGACGGATTTTTCTATTGAGGCCGGAAGTGGTGCGCGAAGGTGAACTCGTCGGTGCGCGGCTTGTAGGAGAGCGATTTCTTCATCGCCCAGGTGGCGAACTGGTGGTGCAACGGGATGACGGCGTAGTCGCGCATCGCCATCCGCATCGCATCGCGAGCGATCGCTTCGCGTTGCTTCGCGTCGACCGTGGCGAACCCGTGCTCGAGCAGCTCGTCGACGCGCGCATTGGCGTAGCCCGACCAGTTCCACGCCCCGAAGCCTTGGGCGGGGTTTGCGGTCGCGACCAGGGACCGCAGCGCAAGGTCGCCCGAGAACGAACCCCATCCCAGCATGGCGAAAGCAAACTCCCTCTTGCGCGCTTTGGGGAGATAGGCGTTCATCGGCAGCAACTCGACGCGCGCGCGGATGCCGATGTGGGCGAGCATCTGCGCCACCGCTTGCGCGATCTGGTCGTCATTGACGTAGCGGTTGTTGGGGGCGGCGAGCGTCATGGCGAACCCGTTCGGGAAACCCGCTTCGGCCAGCAACTTTCTCGCTCCTTCCGGATCGTAAGGCTCGGGTTTCAGGTCCGGCGCGTGGCCGAACACCGGCGGGGACACCAGGTTCGACGCCGGCAGCGCCGCGCCGTCCATCAGGCGGTCGACGATCGCCTGACGGTTGATGGATTTGGAGATGGCCTGCCGCACCCGGATATCGCGAAACGGATTTCGTTCCAGCGGGCGTCCGGAATGGTCCGTCAGCGAAGGCGGGCGGTCGCGGTACTGGTCGAGATGAAAGAAAATCGTCCGCCACGAAACTTTCTGCGCGGTCGCGAGCCCCGGATCGCGGCGGATGCGCGGCAGGTCCGCGGTGGGAATCTGCTCGATGGCGTCGAGTTCGCCGGAGAGCAGTCCCGCAAGGCGCGCCGGATCGGTGGGCACGATGCGGAAAACGACTTTGTCCCAGGCGGGCTTTCCGTCCCAGTAATCGTCATTGCGCGCGAGCTCGACGCGGTCGCCGCGCGCGAAACGCACGAACCTGAACGGTCCGGTGCCGATCATCGCCTTGCCCGAATCGAAGTCAGCGGACCCCGCGTTCGCCGCGGCCTTTTTCGATACGATGAATACGGAGTCGAGGTCGTAGGGCACCATCGCGTCCGGGGTGGCGGTCCTGAGCCGCAGCGTGTACTTGTCCACGATCTGTTTCCCGACGATGCGCTGGGCGTAGATCTGGAACTGGCCGTTTTGCACCTTGAGCGTGCGCTCGATCGAGAATACCGCGTCTTCGGCGGTGAATTCGCTGCCGTCGTGAAACTTCACTCCGCGCCGCAGCTTGAACTCCCAGGTGGTCGCGTTGACGGCGCGCCAGGACAGGGCGAGACCGGGGATGAGGCGCGCGTCCTCGTCCACGTGGGTGAGGGCGTCGAACACGTGCCACGAGATGTTGGTGTTCGGGGCGATGTTGAGGAAATGCGGATCCATCGAAGTGACGTCCGCCGCCATGCCGATGCGCAGTTCCGTGCCGTTTGCGGCGAGCGTCCAGAGCGAGCAGGCTGCGAGGAGGACGGGCAGGAGGCGGCGCATGATGCTGCGAATGCAGGCCTTACTTCGCGGCGAGCGGCCCGATGATTTGAAGCATTTGAGAGAAGATTTTCGGATTTCCGCAGACGATGCGGCCCGAATCGAGGTAGCCGGAGTCGCCGCGAAAATCCCCGACCAGGCCGCCGGCCTCCTGCACCATCAAGGCGCCTGCCGCCATGTCCCAGGGCGAGAGGCCCATTTCCCAGAAGCCGTCCAGCCTTCCCGCGGCCACGTAGGCGATGTCCAGGGCCGCGGCCCCGGCGCGGCGCTGCCCCGCGGTGCGAATCGTGAATTCGCGGAACATGGCGAGATATTCATCGAGGCTCTGGAGATCGCGAAAGGGGAAACCGGTGCCGAGCAATGCCTCGTTGAGTTGCACGCGCTTGGAGACGCGCATGCGCCGCTCGTTCAGATAGGCGCCGCGGCCG
>DATHHS010000001.1:0-10850 GCA_035317085.1 Burkholderiales bacterium | reverse complement strand
CGAGCTCGGCGCGAACGACGGCCTGCGGGGGTTGCCGATCGTTCGGATGAAGGCCAACCTCGCGTCCATCGTCCAGGCGGCGAAGCGGCAGGGCGCGCGCGTGATAATCGTCGGCATGCAGCTTCCGCCGAACTACGGCGTGCCCTACGTCAATGAATTTCGCGCGGCCTTCCGCGAGGTTGCGCGCGACGAGCGCGTTTCGCTGGTACCGTTCCTGTTCGAGGATGTCCCCGAGAAGCGGGAGATGTTCCAGGCGGACAATCTCCATCCCACCGCGGCGGCGCAACCGATCCTCATGGAAAATATCTGGCGGAAGGTCGCGACCATGGTGGTATTGCCTAAGTGACGTTGAGTACGGGCGCGCCTTCCCGGACGCTTCCGATGCGGCGAACGAAGGGAAAGCCTCGCTGCTGAAATTCCGCGAGCACTCGTTTCTCCGCCTCAGGGGCACAGGCGACGAGCAATCCCCCGCTCGTCTGCGGATCGCTGATGAGCTTTCGCTTCCAGTCGGGCGCCCCCGCGGGCATGCGCACTTCGTGCCCATAGCCTTTCCAGTTGCGGTCGGAGGCACCAGTCGCCGTCCCCTCCTTCACCCATTCGAGCGCTTCGGGCAGCACCGGCAGCTCGTCGAAGCGCACTTCGGCGCCGAGTTTCGATCCGCGGCAGATTTCGAGGAGATGCCCGGCGAGGCCGAAGCCGGTGACATCCGTCAGCGCGTGAACGTCCTCCATTTCCGCGAGCGCGGTGCCGGGCGTGTTGAGTTGCGTGGCGATCTCCACCATCTGCGCGTAGCCTGAGGCGGAGAGCTTGCCTTTCTTCAGCGCCGCAGAGAGGATACCGACGCCGAGCGGCTTGCCGAGAATGAGCACGTCGCCCGCGCGCGCGCGGTCGTTGCGCTTCACCTTCTTCGGATGCACGAGTCCGATGGCCACCAGGCCGTAGATCGGCTCCAGCGTGTCGATCGAGTGCCCGCCCGCGATGGGAATTCCCGCCTGCGCGCACACCGATTCGCCGCCCGTGATGATCCTTTGAATCACCTCGACCGGCATTTTTTCCAGCGGCATGCCGACGATGGCGAGCGCGAAAATCGGCTTTCCGCCCATCGCATAGACGTCCGAGAGCGCGTTGGTCGCGGCAATCCGCCCGAAATCGTACGGATCATCGACGATAGGCGTGAAAAAATCGGTGGTGGCGACGATCGCCTGCTCGTCGTTCAGCCTGTATACGGCCGCGTCGTCGCTCGACTCGATCCCGACGAGCAGGTCCTTCGGCAGCCCGCGGATCGGGGTCTTGGCGAGGATCTCGGAGAGGACGGCCGGCGCGATCTTGCAGCCGCAGCCGCCCCCGTGGGAAAACTGCGTCAGGCGGATGAGATCGGCGGGGGCGTTCACGGATAAAATCGAGGCATGGATCAGAAACGTTCGGACGCGGTTACGGTAGCACAGCTCGATACCTTTGACGAGGTCATCGACGTACGCTCGCCCGCCGAATTCGCGCTCGACCACGTGCCGGACGCGGTGAGCTGCCCGGTGCTCGACGACTCGGAGCGCGCCCGCGTAGGCACGCTCTACAAGCAGGTCTCCTCGTTCGACGCGAAGAAAATGGGCGCGGCGCTCGTGTCCAGGAACATCGCGCGGCATATCGACGAGCATTTCGGCAGCCGCGGGCGGAGCTGGCGTCCGCTCGTTTATTGCTGGCGCGGCGGGCAACGCTCCGCGGCCATGGCCCACGTGCTGCGCCAGGTCGGCTGGGACGCCGCGACTCTCGAAGGCGGCTACCGCGCGTACCGCCGGGAAGTCATGGCGCAGCTCGAAAAGACACCGCAAGGGTTCCGGTTCCAGGTGGTGTGCGGCGCGACCGGAAGCGGCAAGAGCCGGGTGCTGGCCGCGCTCGCAGCGCAGGGCGCGCAGGTACTGGACCTCGAGCACCTCGCCCGCCACCGCGGCTCGCTGCTCGGCGAGCTCCCGGGGGATCCGCAGCCCTCGCAGAAGATGTTCGACAGCCTGGTGTGGAGCGCGTTGAAGCGCCTCGATCCCGCTCGACCGGTATTCGTCGAAGCGGAAAGCAAGAAAATCGGCCAGTTGCAGCTGCCTTCGACGCTCCTCGAGCGCATGCGCGAAGGCGAATGCCTGCGCCTGGAGGTTCCTCTGCCTGAGCGCGTGCGCTTCCTCATCGAGGAGTATCGGCATTTTCTCGCGGACCCGGCGGCGCTAAAGGAAAGGCTGGCTTGCCTCACGAGCCGCCATGGCCACGCGGTGATCGGGCGCTGGCTCGCGCAGACCGATTCGGGCGCCTGGGACGCACTGGTCGCGGACTTAATCCTCACTCACTACGATCCGTCCTACCTGCGCGCGGCCGCGCAAAACTATTTGCATTATGATAGGGCTTCGCGGTTTTCCATTGAGCGGCTCGACCCGGGAGGAATAGCGCGCGCTGCCGCCGAGCTGTCGAAGCTTGCGGTTTGAGCGGACGCCTATTGGATGAAACAGTTTTGCGGTCCGCGCCAGAGTAACCGTAGCTGTGAGGACAATAACAAGTGAGTTCCGAAGATAAACCCCTGCCCCTGGTTCTGTCGCTGGTCAACGTAGGCGCCGACGAGGAACGCTACCTGCGCTCGCTGCTCGCGCTGCTCAAGACTTACCTGGAGCCCTCATGGTGTATCGCGGCGCGCCTGGGCGATCTGCCCGACGCGATCCTCGTGGACATGGACAGCAAGGAGGGGCTGCAGGTCTGGGAGAACGTGGATTTCGGCGGAACTCCGCGCATTGCCTTGAGCCGGGACCAGGTGCTGGCCGCGGAATGGACGCTGCTCAAGCCGATGCGCCCGGGCGGTCCACACAGCCTCACGGAAGTCCTGCAAGCCGTCGCGGGGAAGTTGCAGCTTTCCGCTCCCGCGTCATCGGCACCCACGTCCGGCTGGAGACCGTTCGCCAATATGGTCCGCAGGGCGTGCCAGCACGCGTATCCCGCCGATGTCACGCTCGCGACGGGGTCCGTCCTGGTCGTCGATCCCCAGGGGCAAGTCTTCTACTCGTCGAGGACCACCGATGAACTGGCTGCGCTGCTGCGCAACCGGCGCCGTATCGACGGCAAGGTTGTCACCGTCCCCGACGCGCGCAAACTCGCCGTGCGCCTTGCGCGATGGGGGATCAGGCCGCGCCCGCTCGAGGAGCTGCTGTGGCTGAGAGGTCTGGTCGCCGGTGCCGGGGTATCCTTCGGCGCATGGGACCCGCACGAGCTCGTCCGGCTCAGCCGGTGGCCGAACTTCGCCTCGCTTCCCCATCGGCAAGTTCACTTGAAGATGGCGGCAATCCTCACCAGCCGCGAGACGCAATCCCAGGCGCTGGCCGACGCGTGCGAGGTGGCGGCCGGCGACGCGGCGGATTTTCTGAACGCGTGCGCCGAAATCGGAATACTCGAAGCGCGGACCGCGCCCGCGAGCGGGCACACCACGCAGGATTTGATGAAGGCGACGGTGATCGGCGCCTGGCGGAAAGTAGTCGGCAGCCTGAAGCGGGAAGTTCCGGAATAGAAAACCCGACCGCGGAATTCGACTGCCTTGCTGCACCACGCCCTTATGGGCTCACGATCTTCAGTACCCGGCCGTCGCCGGTCAGGATATAAAGCTCGCCCGCGTCGTCCTGCCCGAAGGATTGCGCGCTCCCTACGCTTACCGTCGCCAGCATAGCTGTCCAAACGCCGTTCACCAGGCTCAGGGTGCGCACAAAGCCACTGCAGTTGTCCGAAAACAGGTATTGCCCCTGAAGCGCGGGTATCGCGGCACCGCGGTATACGTAGCCCCCGATGATCGCGCAACCTTGAAGGTGATCGTAGTCGTACACCGGCGCGGTGAGCCCGGGTGTCGAGCAATCGCCGCCAATGCCCAGGCACAGCATGCCCTCCATGATGCTCCAGCCGTAGTTGAGGCCGCGCGTGCCCGCCGGAACCACGTCGATTTCCTCGCGTGCATTCTGGCCGACATCGGCGATGTACAACTGCCCCGTCGGAACGTCGAAGGCGTAGCGAAACGGATTGCGCAGGCCGATCGCCCAGTTTTCGTTCCTCTGGCCGATGCTCGGCCAGACCGGATTGTCGGCGGGTATGGCGTAAGGAGTGGTGGAATCGAGCGCACTGACATCGATGCGCATGAGCTTGCCGAGATGCGAGGCCGCATCCTGGGCGTGACCGAATTGGTTGTCCCCCCCTCCGCCATCGCCCGCTGACAAATACAGCATGCCGTCCGGCCCGAACGCCACCCGGCCGCCGTAATGATTGGGGGCTTGCTGGTGAGGAATACGGATCACCTCGATCCCTGGCGTCTGGAGAATATTCGGGTCGGTCGAAGACACTTGATAGCGGTCGACGACGATGTCTCCAAATGCGTCGATGTTCTCAACGAAATGCACGAAGACGAACTTATGTTGTGGGTCGCTGGCGAACTGCGGATCGAAAGCGAACGAAAGTAGCCCGGCTTCGCCTTGGATAGTCACGCGGCTTGAAATGTCGAGGAACGGCGTCGGGAGCAGCACGCCGCCCTGCACGATGCGAATCCGCCCCGGTCGCTCTGCGATGAACAGGCGCTGATTGCCGGGCGGCTGCTGCAAATCCCCGGGTGGCTGCTGCAAATCCATCAGGCTGGCGGTGGAGGGAAAGGCTGCGGTGCCGGGAACGACCTGCAGGCGCAAATCGATGGGCAGCACGGTGGGCGGCGCTGTGACGCTTTGCGCCAAGTCGGCGCCGCCGTCACTGCACGCCGTGGCGACTAGCAACCCGAAGCCGACAGCAAGCGATTGCCAGGCTCGGATGGTTCCTACAACGCTCACAGGACTCAAAGGGGTCGCTCGTCCGGAGTTGGGTTTGCGAAACAGCCTTTTATCGGGCAACGGGCCTCAACGTCTGTACGGTGGCGCACACAGCCTACGCGGCGCCTAAAACCTTCAAATGCGTAACCACGCTCCTCCCCAGCGCCGAAAGCGCGTAGCCTCCTTCTAGGATGGACACGATCCTCCCTTCGGCATATTTATCCGCGACTTCCTTGATGCGCTGCGTGACCCAGCCGTAGTCGGCCTCGGTGAAGCGCAACATCGCCATCTCGTCCTCGACGTGGGCGTCGAAGCCCGCCGAGATGAAGATCATCTGCGGCGCAAAGTCGTCGAGCGCCGGCATCCAGATTTTTTCCACCGCCGTCCGCAGGGCCTTGCCGTCGGAGCCCGCAGGCAGCGGCACGTTCGCCATGTTGGGCGCCACGTGTTCGGTGCCGCTGTAGGGGTAGAACGGATGCTGAAAGATGCCCGCCATCATCGCGCGCTCGTCGTCGCTGAAAATGTCCTCGGTGCCGTTGCCGTGATGTACGTCGAAGTCGATGATGGCCACGCGCTCGACCCCGTGTTGCTCGAGCGCGTGCTTGACTCCGACGGCGACGTTGTTGAAGAGACAAAAGCCCATGGCGCGGCTGCGCGTCGCGTGATGGCCGGGCGGGCGCACGGCGCAAAACGCGCTGCCGGCGCGCCCGCCGATCACGAGGTCGGTGGCGAGCACGGCGGCACCGGCCGCGTGGAGCGCCGCGTTCCAGGTGTCGGGGCACATCGCGGTGTCGGGATCCAGGTGCACGATTCCGGATTGGGGTGAAGCATTGCGGATCGCTTCGATGTATTCGAGCGGGTGCACTCTCGCGAGCTCGCTCACCTTGGCCGCCGGGGCCTCGTGGCGTTCGACCAATCCCGCAAGGCCCGAGGAGATGAGATGGTCTTCGATCGCGGAGAGCCGCTCCGGGCTTTCCGGGTGGTGGCGGCCCATGTCGTGTTTTGCGCAATCGCTATGAGTGATAAACGCCGTTGCCATGAACTCGCCTTGTACCTATCGAGTCCAATCATAGCGGCTTTCCTTTAAACTGACGACTTTCCCGAACTCCACTAGAAGCGGCGGCACAAATATGGTCTCTCCATTGATTCAGGGCGTCATACAGCAGGCGGGGAAAATCATCCTCGGCAAGGAGCGCCAGATCCGTCTGGCGCTCGCCTGCCTGCTCGCGCGCGGCCACCTGCTGATCGAGGATCTGCCGGGCGTCGGCAAGACTACGCTCGCGCACGTCCTCGCGAAGCTCCTCGGCCTGAATTTTCACCGGATACAGTTCACGAGCGACATGCTCCCCGCCGACATCCTCGGCGTGTCGGTGTACGAACGCGACAGCGGCACGTTCAAGTTCCATGCCGGACCGATCTTCGCGCAGCTGATTCTCGCCGACGAGGTCAACCGCGCCACGCCCAAGACCCAGTCGGCGCTCCTCGAAGCGATGGAAGAGCACCAGGTCACCGCCGAAGGCGAGACGCGCAAGCTGCCCGAACCGTTTTTCGTTGTCGCGACGCAGAACCCATCGCACTCCGTCGGAACGTTCCCGCTGCCTGAATCCCAGCTCGACCGGTTTCTGATGCGCATCGACCTCGGCTATCCGGACCGCGACGCGGAGCGCACCCTGCTCCAGGGCGCGGACCGCCGCGACATGATCGCCGGGCTCGACGCCTGTCTTGCACCCGGCGAGCTCATGGATCTGCAGGCGATGGTGAAAACCGTGCACGCCGCGTCGCCTCTCCTGGACTATATCCAGGCTCTGGTGGAGCACACCCGGCGCTCGCCCGAGTACGCGGCAGGCCTCTCCCCTCGCGCGGCGCTCGCACTGCTGCACGCCTCGCGCGCCTGGGCGCTGCTCGAAGGCCGCGACAAGGTCATCCCCGAGGACGTGCAGGCCGTGCTTCCCGGCGTCGCCGGCCACCGCCTGCGGCCGGTGCACGACGGGGTTCGCGCATCGAGCCTCGACAAGGCGAACGGCCTCATCTCCGCCGTGCCGATCCCGTGAACCTCGACCGGGTCCTGCAATATTCGCAGGCCTACAATTTCTATCGATGGGTGTTCGGCCGGCACGCGCCGGAACCGGGCGTGGTGTTCCTCAGCCAGCGACGCGTCTACATCCTGCCCACGCGTCACGGCCTCATCTTCGGAGTGGCCGTCGTGCTGATGCTGATCGGCTCGATCAACTACAACCTCTCCCTCGGCTACGTGCTCACCTTCCTGCTCGCGGGCCTGGGCATCGTTTCGATCCTGCACACGTTTCGCAACCTCGCGCACCTGTACGTGAGCGCCGGACGCGTGGAGCCGGTGTTCGCCGGGGACACCGCGCAATTTCAGCTGGTGTTCGAGAACAAGAGCGGCTTCGATCGCCATTCGCTCGATCTCGCCTGCGGCGAAGCCGCCGCGAACTGCACCGTGCCCGCATGCGCGCACCGTGCGGTGAACCTGTCCGTCAAGACCGAGAAACGAGGCTGGCTGCAGCTCGGCCGGGTGACCGTCGCTACGCGTTTCCCCCTGGGCCTGATGCGCGCGTGGAGCTACGTACAGCCCGACATGCGCGCTTTGGTCTACCCGCGGCCCGACACGGCCCCGCTACCTCCGCCGCACTCGGAAGCGGATTCCGGCGATGAAATCTCGATCGGCGCGGGAACGGACGATTTCGTCGGCCTGCGACCTTACCAGGACAGCGATTCTCCGCACCACATCGCCTGGAAAGCCTCGGCCCGCAGCGACCTGCTCCTCACCAAGCTCTTCACGGGGCGGGCCGCATCCGAGCTGTGGTTCGACTGGGAGCATCTGCCCGCGAACCTGCACACCGAGGCGCGGCTGTCGCGGCTCGCGCGCTGGGTGCTGCTCGCCGAGGAGCGCGGACTGCACTACGGGCTGAAGCTGCCGGGCGTCACAGTGCCGCTCGGCGAGGGACTCCCGCACCGGGAGCGTTGCCTGAAAGAGCTGGCGCTCCACCATGGCTGACGCGAAAGCTCCCGAGGCGCTGCCGCTCCCGCCGTTTTCCGTGCTGATCGCAGGAGCAGCGCTTGCAGTGGCTCCGCACACCTTGTGGGTGCCGTTCTGGGTCAACGTCGTCGCAACGGCGTTACTCTGCTGGCGCGGGACCCTTTCGCTCCGCGCAGGCAAGCTGCCGGCGCGCTGGCTTCTTTTTCTGCTCACCTTGATCAGTTCCGTCGGCGTCTATCTTTCCTACCGCACGATCATGGGCCGCGACCCGGGTGTGATCTTGCTGGTGCTGCTTCTGTTTCTCAAGCTCCTCGAGACGCGGGCCCGGCGCGACATTTTTGTCGTCGCCTTTCTTTCCTACTTCGTGGCGCTCGCAGATTTTTTCTATTCCCAGTCCATCCCGACCGCCGGGCTGATGCTGCTCACCGTGTTCGTCGTCACCTCCGCGCTGGTCGGGTTCAGCGCGCCGCAGCGACCGCTCGTCGATGATTTGAAGACGGCAGGCCGCATGCTCGCCCAGGCGGGCCCGGTGATGCTGCTGCTTTTTTTCCTGTTTCCGCGGGTACAAGGCCCCTTGTGGGGCGTACCTCAGGACGCTTACACGGCATCGACCGGATTGTCCGAAACCATGTCCCCCGGCTCGATCAGTGGCCTGTCCGCCTCGGATGCGATCGCGTTCAGGGTGAAATTCGAAGGTACACCGCCTTCTCGAGCCCAGCTTTATTGGCGCGGACCCGTGATGTCGGATTTCGACGGGCTCACCTGGCGAGTGGGCCTGCCTCAACTACGCCGCAACATCGGGGTCGAGCCCGGCGGTCCGCAGGCCGATTACGAAGTGACCCTGGAGCCGCACAACCGCAATTGGATGTTCGCATTGGAAATGCCGACGCGCATTCCGTCGACTGCGCGCCTCACCACCGACTATCTGGTGATCTCGCTCACGCCGATCCGCAGCCGCATGCGCTATCAAATGAGCTCCACTCCCCAATTCAAGGCGTCCGGCGGCGCCAATCCCCAGGACCTCGCCATGGCGCTGCGGCTTCCGCGCGGTTTCAATCCCCGCTCGCAGGCGCTTGCGCGCGAGTGGCGCGAGTCCCTGCCCGACGATTCCGCGATCATTCGCCGGGCAATCGAGTTCTACCGCGGCAGCCGTTTCGAATACACGCTGGAACCGCCGTTGCTGGGCCGGAATTCCGTGGACGAGTTCCTGTTCGACACGAAGCAGGGATTCTGCGAGCACTTCGCTTCGAGCTTTGTATTTCTGATGCGCGCCGCCGGAGTGCCCGCCCGCGTGGTGACGGGTTATCAGGGCGGAGACACCAATCCGGTCGACGGATACATGGTGATACGCCAGGCCGATGCCCACGCCTGGGCCGAGGTATGGCTGGCGGGGAACGGCTGGACGCGCGTCGACCCCACCGCCGCCGCCGTCCCGGTGCGCGTTGAATTCGGCATCACCGCCGCCGCGCCCAAGGGCGCGGAACTGCCGCTCCTCATGCGCACCAACTTCGGCTGGCTGAAGAGCCTGCGCAACAACTGGGAGGCTCTGACCAACCAGTGGAACCAGTGGGTGCTCGGTTATAACCCCGACCGTCAGCGCGAGATGCTTTCGTGGCTCGGCGTGCAACCGGACTGGGAGACGATGACGATGATGCTGTTCTGGAGCGTGGCCGGCACGCTGTTGCTGATCGCTTTGTGGCTGCTTCGCGGCATCCGGCGCGAGGATGCGGTGCAACGCGCATGGCTGCGCTTCTGCGACAAGCTTGCCCGCGCCGGCCTTGCGCGCGCGAGCGCCGAGGGTCCGTTCGATTACGCAGGCCGCGTCGCACGGCAACTTCCCTTGCGCAGCGACACGGTGCGCGCCATCGCGGCGCTCTACGTCGATCAGCGCTACGGACCGGCCGCCGACGGCGATTCGATCGGCCGCCTGCAGCGCCTCGTCAGGGAATTCAGGCCTTGAAACGCCTCGCAAGACACCTTCTTCTCGCTGCAGCACTCCTGTCGCAGGAGATCTCGGCGGCCCAGTTGCTGGCCTCTTATCCGCAGCGCAAGGAAGTGAAGCAGTTCATGGACGAAATGGTGAAAAGGCACGGCTTCGCAAGAAAAGACCTCAACCGCATCTTCCGCCAGGCGCAATTCCAGCCGGGCATCATCAAGGCGATGGAGCAGCCCGCCGAAACCGCGCTCGCTTCCTGGCAAGCCTACCGGGCCCTGTTCCTGAGTCCGCAGCGAATCGAGGCGGGCGTGCAGTTCTGGAACCGCAACGCCGAGCCGCTTGCGCGTGCCGCAGGCGAGTTTGGCGTTCCCGAGGAAATCATCGTGGGCATCATCGGCGTCGAGACCACTTATGGGCGCAACGTAGGCACCTACAGGGTGATCGACGCGCTCTCGACGCTCGCGTTCGACTATCCGAAGCGCGCCCAGTTTTTTCGCGAGGAGCTGGAGAGCTACCTGATGTTCACCCGCGAGGCGGGGATCGATCCCCTGCGCGTGAAGGGATCCTACGCGGGAGCCATCGGCATTCCGCAGTTCATGCCGGGTTCGTACCGGCGTTTCGCCCTGGACTACGACGGCGACGGGCACACCAATCTCGCCAGCAGTCCGGCCGATGCCATCGGCAGCATCGGTAATTTCCTGAAGGCCCACGGGTGGGCCCGGGGAGAGCCGGTGGCTATCGCCGCCGAGGTCACAGGCGAGAGCTGGCGCAAGCTCGTCGAAGCCGGTGTCACGCCCGCGAATCGCGCCGCCGATCTGCCCGGATTCGGCGTCAAGCCTTCGGTCGCGCTGCCCTCCGACGCGCTGTGCGCGCTGATCGTCCTGGAAACGCCGGGTCAGCCGTCCGACTTCCGCGTGACGCTGCAGAACTTCTTCGTGCTGACGCGCTACAACCGCTCCAACCTCTATGCCACCGCAGTACTGGACCTCGGCACGGCAATCGCCCGGGCGAAGCTTACGCCCCCCGCTGCGCCAGCGCCGCCGGCTCCGAAGCGGGAAAATCCGTGAACGCCCCCGCGCGCGAGTACCGCTACTACGAGTTCATCATGGCGGCG